>CAZICY010000089.1:0-4447 GCA_964537955.1 uncultured Actinomyces sp.
GGTCGTCTCGCTCGGAGTGGATGCGGCCGCGGACGATCCCGAGAGCCCGCTGGAGATCACGAAGTCCGGCTACTTCCGCACCGGTGAGTTGCTCGGGGCACTGGAATTGCCCACGGTGGCCCTCCAGGAGGGCGGCTATCACCTACCGACGCTGGGCTCGCTCGTGCGCGCGACCCTCGAGGGGCTGGACTACGACGGCGGCGGCGACGGGACGTAGGCGCATGTCCGCGAGGGTGGCACCCGAAGGGTGAGCAGATAGCGCGTCGTTGCCGCATTCATACACGTCGACGGGGTGCGCAGGTAGGAGACGTGTGAGGTGCCGGTGTAGGAGAGGAATGACGCCCCGGTGAAGTACTCCGACATCTGTCGTCCACCGGTCCAGGCTGTTGCCGGATCGCCGTAGGCCTGGATGATGATCGGTGGGGTGGCCAGCCTGAGCGGGCGCGTGAGTTGGGTGAAGCGGGGCGCGAAGTCGGCAGGCAGGCCGAAGCAGTGCGTGCTGCGTCCGACCGAGTCCGTGGAACCGGTGTAGTCACTCGCGATGGTGGCGGTGCGTACCATCCCGACGACCTGCTCACGGGTGGGCCGGGTGTGCACGTCGGCGCAGTTGACCATGTCGATGAGGTACACCTGACTCGGATCCTCGGCGTCCACGACGGACGGAGTTGGCTCCGGAAGCTCGGCGAGAGCACGGTCAATGCGACGAGCACTCGCAGCCTGGCCCACGATGGCGGCGTTGAGTTCGTCAATGAGGGACTTGATGGCGGGGTAACGCCCCTGGGCGCCGATCGCGGGATAGACCCGAGGGAAGACCTGCCAGCGGTCATAGGTGGTGTCGCCCACAGTCACCGTGCGCTCGTTAAGGGTGCGCACGACTCGCGCATACTTCGCGGCCATGCCCTCGCCCATTGCGGCGGTGAAGGTCGCGTTGACATTGGCGTACTTGTAGGCCGTCTGACCGGATCGCGTGAGCATCGTCTCGTTCGGCGCGACGGAGCCGTCGAGGAGAAAGGCGCGCATCCGGGTCGGGAACTCGCGTGCGTAGCGCAGGCCGACGCGGGTGCCGTAGCTCATGCCCCAGTAGGTCCACTGCTCCTCACCCAGTGCCGCGCGCAGGGCATCGAGATCGCGGATGACGTAGTACGTCCCGAGGTAGGGAGCGACCCGTGGATTCACTTCAAAGCACTGCTTACGCAGTGGCTCGAGGACGTCGATCGTGCCGTTGACGTACGTCGACCAGTCCACGGGCCCGGTCTCCGGGAGTTGTGGGTACTCGTCTTCCTCGGGCACAGTGCAACCGGTGAGCTTCGGCGTGGACTTGCCGACGCCGCGCGGGTCCCACGCGACGAGGTCGAAGCGGCCCCCTAGGGGCTCGGCGAGGATCCGCTCGACGTAGAGGGCCGAGTCGAGTCCGGCGCCACCGGGACCCCCGGGATTAAAGGTGAAGGCGCCGATGCGATCCGGGGCGGTGGAGCGCTTGATCGCGAACGCGATGCTCGCGCGATCGGGATTGGCCGTATCGTCCCAGTCGACGGGCACGTCGAGGGCACCGCACTGGAATCCCGCCGCGGTCATCGTGTCGTCGCAGGTTGACCAGGTGACGGCCGAGGCTGGATCGAACGAGGCGGGCGCGGGCGCCGCACTCGCCGGCAGCACGAGCACGGGAGCAAGCGAAGCGACCATGGCCGCGGTGAAGGTCGCGGCTGCTAGGCGCTTCATGATCTGCCTCGCGCAGGCGCGGCCGGACAGGTCCGCGAGGGGGGCACGCTGAGCTCCAGGAGATAGCGCTCAATCGGACGGTTGATGCACGGCGCGGCGAGACTGCGCCAGAGCCCGTGCTGCGTGCCGTTGTAGGTGATGAGCGATGCCCCGGTGAGGTAGCTCGCCAGGACGCGAGCCCCCGCCCAGGGTGCGCGCGGATCGCCGAGGGAGTTCACCACAACAGGCGTGAACGGAAGCGTCAGGTCGTCGAGAAGTGGCTCGGGTACCGGGCCGATGCGTGCAGGCAAACCGCTGCAGGTGGTGCCGTGCACGATGGCGGCGCGACCCGCGAAGACGGAACTGTTCTGCTGGGCCGCCTGGGCTGCGGAGGCGGTCTGCTCCGCGGTCGGCCGACCTGGGAGGTCGGAGCAGGTCACGATGGCAGCCGTCGCGAGAGCCGAGGCATTCATCTCGCTGGGGATCGCGTGACTCTCGATGATGGCCCTGGCCCGACGCTGCTCGGCCAGGTCCGACAGGGGCAGCTTGGCCGACCCGCCGGGCCCAGAAGCTCCGTTGAAGAGTGCGCGGTGCGTCGCATCGATCACGGTGATGATGTCGGCATAGGCACTCTGCTCCGCCATGGGGCCGAAGATCGCGGGCAGGATGTCCCATCGCGTCATGCGCTTGCCGTCGATGACCACCGTGCGCGCATCAAGTGCCTTGACGACGCGTGCAAGCCGCGCCGCGACCGCATCGCCGGCTATGTGCCCGAAGACCGACTGCGCATAGGTCGAGGCGCCGCTCGCGCCCGCTGTCTGCTCAGCAAGGGTCAGGTTGGGGGCGTGGCCGCCATCGAGCACGAGTGCCCGCAGTCGGTCGGGATAGGCGCGCGCGTAGCGATAGCCGACGAGCGCGCCATAGCCTTCTCCGTAGTAGCTCCACTGGTCATAGCCGAGGGCTTCGCGCAGGGCGTCGAGATCCTGCACGACGTACGCGGCTCCGAGGTAGGGCGCGATCGACTGGTTTTGTCGCCAGCACGGGCGCAAGTGCGCAGCGGAGTCCGCTGCCTGCCGCTGGGTGACGGATGCCCAGTCGACGGGCCCTGTCGCGGGCAACCGGGCGGGCTTGATGAGCGGGCGCGCGCAGTTGCGCACGCGCGGCGTGCTCGCGCCCACACCGCGCGGATCCCACGCGACGACGTCGAAGCTCTCGCGGATGGAGCCGGGTAGGCGTGCATGCCAAGCGGCTGCCCCCTGTAGGCCGCCTACGCCGGGACCGCCCCGAGCGAAGGCGAGGGCACCTATGCGCGTGCCGCTCGCACGCTTGACGGCGAACTCGATGCGCGCCTCGCCCGCCGCACCGTGGCCCGGGCTCACCCAGTCCAGCGGGACGGTGAGCGTGCCGCAGTGCCAGCCCTCGATTTTGAGGCAGGCATGCCAATCGAGATCAACAGGGGACACCGACGGTGCGGCCTGCGCCACGGGCAGTGCGGCAGGGACCGCGGCAACAGCCAGCGACAGGGCAGCTGCATAGGTGCCAAGTCGGCGGATCACGCGTCGACTATTGCGGCGCAGGAAGCGGAGCGTAAGGGCACAGGAGCGGGCCCGGCTGCTTGCGGTGGATGAGATAGCGGGTTACGGGGTTGTTGATGCACGTCGAAGGCGTCTGCAGGTAGCTCACATGCTGCGTGCCGTCATACGTGATGAGTGACGATCCCGCCATGAAGTTAGCCATGGTGCGCCCGAAGACGTATTCGGTGCGCGTGTCGCCCAGGGAGTTGATGACCACGGGCGGCGTGGGCAGCGTGAGTGGTTCATTGAGCGGTTCGTAGCCGTGGGTGAAGTCCTCAGGAAGGCCCGCACAGAAGGCACCCTTTTGCATCGCTGTCAGGCCGGCGTAGACCGACTGATTGATGTCCGCGGTGTACGCCGCACGCGCGATCTGATTGACCGTGGGATAGCCCGCCAGGTCGCGGCAGTTGATGTAGATAATGCTGAGTGATGAGCTCAAGTCCTGTGTGCTGCGCTTCTGAAGGGCGCGCAATGGCTTGGCGATCTTGTCCGCGGCGCCTGCATCACCCTTGAGTGCCTCATCGACTCCGGTGATCACATCAACGATGTCGGGGTAGGACGTCTGATAAGAGATGTTGGTGAAGATCAGTGGCAAGATATCCCAGCGCGTGAGTTCCTGGCCTTCCGCTGTGATGGTGCGCTCATCCAGACCGTCGATAACGCGCTGCAGCCGGGCAGCCATCTGCTTGCCGAAGAGCGAGCCGAAGACCTGCTGCCCGGTCGCCCAGCTCCAGGTGGAGGCACCCATCCAGGAGGAGACCGTCATGTTGGGCGACCATGCGCCGTCGAGGATAAGTGTGCGGACCTTGTCGGGGTACTCACGCGCATAGCGGTAGCCGATCCGCGTGCCGTAGCTCATGCCCCAGAAGTTCCACTTGGGCGCCCCAAGCGCCACGCGCATCGCCTCGAGGTCGCGGACGACGTAGTAGGTGCCGAGGTACGGCGCGACATCCTTGTTGCTGTCAAGGCACTCGGCGGTTTCCGGCGCCGCGGCGGCGACGTAGCTCTCCGTGTAGGCCTGCCAGTCGACAGGGCCGGTGGCGGGAGCCTTATAGGCCGTCGCCTGGGCCGCGGCCTCCACCACGAAGCAGCCAGTCAACTGCGGCTGCGAGAGTCCGACGCCGCGCGGATCCCAGCCCACCCAGTCGAAGCGCTGCTGGACCTGGCGCGGCAAC
>CAZICY010000090.1:0-4348 GCA_964537955.1 uncultured Actinomyces sp.
ATGTCTATCAAAACGGTAGGGATTGTTGTCAAATCGACTGGGCCTCGGCGTGTCGAATTCGCTGCCTCTCCCCCGGCTAGTGGGGCGAGCCCACGTGTGGCCCGGCGGAGCGGCAGCGCCGCCCCTGTCGGGCTTAACCAACTGCGCGGCCGCCGTAGCAACGGTCGGGATCGCGCCAATCAAGCCCTTCACTTGGGCGAGAGTGGCACCTGGGCTCAGGGAGCGTTCACTGCGTGCGGGTGGGCATCGCTGGTGTGCGGGGGGTCCGCGTGCTGGAAACGTCTGAGCAGAAGCCAGGCGGCCACGCCCGCGATCGCGGCGATCACGGCCAGCACCACCATCGTGACGGCAAAGGATGAACTGAAGGCGTAGGCGGCGTCGGGCAGCAGTTGCGAGTTGCTCGGCTTGCCGCCGGTCGCGGACCACTGCTCCAATTCGGTCCCCGCCGACGGACCGAGCTTGTTGCTCACCGAATTGCGCGTGAGCCCGTCGATGAGCACCGTCGACCCGGCGAGGCCGAGGGCGTACCAGAACTGACCCACGGTGGTTCGCGAGGAAGACACTGCTCCGTAGTGCTTCTCGTCGGCCTCTTGGAGGAAGAGGCCGCCGTAGGGGATCGCGGGGATGATGAGGCCAAAGCCGGTGATGATGAGGGCCGGCAGGAAGACGAGCACATTCGAGGGACGCGATATCGCCGTGACGGCGAAGAGCGCGAGGCCTCCTGCGAGGACGATCGTGCCGACCAGGACTGCTCCGCGCTGCGAGATGCGACCGGCGCCCCGCATCCGCCCCACCACCAGGGCCGCGACGATGCCCGCGAGCAGGAAGGGCATCTGCATCAGCGACAGCGATAGCCCCTTGAGGTCGTTGGCGTACTGGAAGAGGTTGCTGAAGGACAGCAGGAGCACGCCGTTGCTGAAGTTGAAGACGAGGCCGACCAGGATCGCGGCAATGAAGATCGGCTCACGGAAGAGTCGGATGGGGAAGACCCCCTCCTCGCCCTTCTTGCGCATCCACAGCGCGAAGAGTCCAAGGATCACGGCACCGGCGATGACCGGGATCACGGTCAGCGGTGACGTGAGGCCGTTGGTGGCATGCGAGACGCCGTAGAGGAAGACGATGATGCCTGTCGCGAGGAGGATCTGACCGGTGAAGTCCCAGGATCCCTGATTCGCAGGGCGCGGGCCGTCCTTGGGCAGGAGCGCGAGTGCGAGCACGATGCTCACGAGGCTGAGTGCGGGCACGACGACATAGGCCAGCCGCCAGTCCACGCCCACGAGCGACGACCCGAGGAAGGTGATGATGAGAGTGAAGAGGCTGGATGCCGCGGTGAAGAGCCCGAGCGCGGCGGGAAGCCCACCCTTGCCGGTCGCGAAGGTCTTGACGTAGGCGAAAGCTGCACCGAAGACCGCGCCCAGGCCGACGCCCGCGAGTGCGCGACCGATGAGGTAGACGTACACGTCCGGGGCGAGGGCGACGATCAGGTCGCTCGCGGCGCTGAGCAGGAGCGCGGCGATGAGGATCTTCCGTCGCCCCAGTCGGTCGGCCATCATGCCGGTGGTGATGACCGTGGCGGCGAGCACGAAGGTGCTGATGCTGGCGGCGAGGGCGGACAGCGTGCCCATGTCGAGCGCCTTGCCGGCGGTGAGCAGTGCCGAGGACGAGATGTTGGGGTCGGCTGACTGGATGGCGGCGAGCAGCCCCAGGAAGAGCAGGGGGATCAGGGGCTTGCGCGCATCAGGCATGCCAGGCCTCCTCGCCGCCGACGTATGTCGCCTGGAAGGCGATCTCGGCCCAGCCCTCGGGGTCTGAGCCCCAGGGATTGCCGTCGGCGATGCCGAAGTCGGCCGCCTTGCCGACCTCGAGGGCGCCGCGGTCATCGGCGTGGATCTGCCACGCGGCATGCGTCGTGATCGCGGCCAGGGCCTGCTCCGGTGTCGCGCATTCCGCGGCGTTGAGCACCTGGTTGTCGGCCTTGGTGCGGCGCAGTACCGCGGTGCGGGCGCTGAGAAGCGGATGGACCGCCGTGACGTTGTAGTCGGAGTGCAGTGACGGGCGCAAGCCTGCGGCGTACGCCGAGGCGACGCGATCCAGCCTGCCGGCGCGCTTGGGCCCCAGGATGGTGTCGCGGAAGGCCGCTCCCCAGTAGTAGACGTGGTTCATGAGGAAGCTGGGGGAGACGCCGAGTGCCGCCATGCGGGTGAGCTGGTCGTCCATCGTGAAGGAGCAGTGCTCGAGACGGTGACGCAGGTCCTGGTCGCCGTACGCCGGCAGGAGCTCCTCGAGAGCCTCGAGGACGAACTCCACGGCCGCATCGCCGTTGGTGTGCACCATGACCTGCCAGCCGTCGTCGAGACCGGCCTTGAGAGCCACGCGCAGGGACTCGGGGGTGTAGTCGGACTTCCCGCCGTTGTCCTCGCCGAGGTAGGGCTGGAGGAAGTAGCCCGACCGCCCCTGGTTGGAACCATCGGATACGACCTTCCACGCGTCGGCGCGCAGCATCTCGTCACCGCTGAAGGGAGTGACCCCTGCTGCCTTCCACATGGCCGCGACCTCGACGGGCGTGTGCCCGGGCAGCACGGCGAATTGCGCCGTCGATACGCGCACAGGGAAGCGTGCCTGGCCGTTGAGCTGGTGCAAGAGCGCGAGTTCCTTCGGTCCGGCGAGGGCGCCGGTGGCTGCCTCGCGCACGGACGTGACGCCCTGGGCGGCACAGGCGGTGAGGATCTCGCGGATGTACTTGGTGATGTCGGTCATCGACGGCTGGGGGAGGCCCTTGAGGATGAGCTGCTCCGCGGGCGGTTCTCCGACGACGCCGGTCATCTTGCCGTCGGCGCGCTCGAAGGTGCCGCCGGGCGGGTCGGGGGTGTTGTCGGTGATGCCCGCGGCCTCGAACATCTTGCTGTTGACGTACATGAAGTGGCCCGAGGCGTTCCACACCAGGACGGGGTTGTCGGGCGCGATCTGGTCCAGGGTCGCCCGGGTGAGGACCGGCTCGCCGGGGTAGAGGCTGGGGTCGAAGTTCTTGAAGCACACGGGCTGCCCGGCCGGCACCTTCGCCACCGCGGCCTTGATTGCCGCGACAGCGTCGTCAAGCGTGGGGCAAAGGTCGTGCGCGAGGTCGACATTGGGGTAGGTCAGCAGCGACGTCCAGATGTGCATGTGCGGGTCGATCAGGCCGGGGAGGATGAAGCCCGCCGGCTTGAGCGTCGTGGTCGCCGCGGTCACCAGGCCTTCGACATCCGCCTGCGAGCCGATGCCGATGATGCGTCCACCCGAGATCGCCATCGCCTCGGCAGTCGGCGCTGCGGGGTTATTGGTGATGATGTCGCCGACCACGAGGAGGTCGGCGGTCGCGCCGGTGGGGCGCGATGCTCCGTGGTGCGCGGGTGTCGCCTGCTCGGGTGCCTGCGCGAGTGCGGGGCTCAAGTGCGAGTGCGCGAGTTCCTTGGGGTTGCAGCATGAGGTGCTGGACAGCATGGCGTGTCAGCCTTCCCGATCGTCGGAGCACGTGACTGGCGCGAGGTCCGAGAGTCCCCCGAGGTCCGCGACCCCGTTGGCCGGGATGCTAGGGCTGTCCTTACCTTCGTGCGACCCAGCAGGTGGGGGTTTCTGCAGGTGTGGCGTCGGGGGGAGCAGACTCCTCCCATGGCCAACCGCCTCGCCGACTCGACCTCTCCTTATCTTCAGCAGCACGCCGACAATCCGGTGGACTGGTGGGAGTGGGGTGAGGAGGCCTTCGAGGAGGCGCGGCGCCGCGGCGTGCCGGTCTTCATCTCCGTGGGCTACTCGGCATGCCACTGGTGCCATGTCATGGCGCACGAGTCCTTCGAGGACGACGCGACGGCGGCACTGCTCAACGACAACTTCGTGAGCATCAAGGTCGACCGCGAGGAGCGGCCCGACGTCGACGCGGTCTACATGGACGCCACCGTGGCGCTCACCGGCCATGGTGGGTGGCCCATGAGCGTCTTCGCAGATGCTGACGGCAAGCCCTTCTACGCCGGCACGTACTTCCCGCCGCAGCCGCGGCACGGCATGCCGTCCTTCCCGCAGTTGCTCTCGGCGATCACCGAGTCGTGGCGGGATCGTCGCGACGAGGTCGCGGGTGCCGCCGATCGCATCACGAAGGCGCTCACCGAGCGCGAGCGTGCGGTGGCGTCGGACGGCACTCCACCAACGGCGGCCGACCTGGATGTCGCCGTCACGGCCCTGCGCCAGTCGTACGACACTGCGCGCGCAGGCTTCGGCCGCGCGCCGAAGTTCCCACCGTCGATGGTGCTGGAGTTCCTGCTCCGCCACGCCGCTCGGACCGGCAGCCCGGAGAGCCTCGCCATGGTGCAGGGCA
>CAZICY010000091.1:0-4278 GCA_964537955.1 uncultured Actinomyces sp.
GGTGGAGCCGGAGGGGCTGGAGCGGGATTCGTGATCATGAAGGTGACCTCAGCCGAGGCTGAGTGGTACGTCGGCGTGGAGGATGCCGTCGCCCGCACGGTGCATGATCCCGCGGCAAGGTAGGTCAAGGTCCCCGAGGTGTCGTCCCAGGTGCAGCCGGATGAGCCTGCGCTGATCACGGCGTAGGACAGGGTGCCGTCGCCGCTGGTGGTCGCTGGAGATGGGGTGACGGTCGCGCCCGGTGTGAGCAGGGCGGTCGTCGGCGACCACGACACGGTCGGCGTGGCCTTCGACACCACGAAAGTGACTGAGACCGACCCCGCCGCGTAGCGGCTCGTCGCCGAAGTCGACGCTGTCACCACGCACGATCCCGACGTCGCGTAACTCAAGGCACCGCTCGACGCGTCCCAAGTACATCCCGTAGACCCCGCGCTCGTCACCGAGTATGTGAGAACGCCGTCACCGGTGGTCGTGGCCGGCGTGGGTGTGACGGATGCTCCCGGCAACGTCAGAGCAGTCGACGGCGACCACGACACGACGGGCACCGCCTGCGTGATCGCGATCGTCGCCGATGTGGTCGCCTGGGCATAGTCCACCGTCTGCGCGGCTGTCGCCGTGACCGAGCATGTGCCCGACGCCGCATACGTCAGGACAGGAATCGAAGTGTCATCGAAGGCACAGCCGGTGCCACCAGCACTCGTGACCGAATAGCTCACAGAGCCGTCACCAGTCGTGCTGGCCGCGCCCAGCGCGACTGACAACAGGGCCAAAGATGTCGTCGATACCGCCGGAGTCCAGGTCAGCGTCTGCGTAGCCCGCGAGATAGCGAACGTCTGCACGGACGTCGCCTGGTCATAGGACGCCGTCGCCGCCACCGTCGCGGTGACCGCGCACGATCCCGACCCGGTGAACGACAAGGTCCGCGTGGCGGAGTTGACCGTGCAGCCCGTCGTGCCTGCACTCGTCACGGCGTAGGTCACCGAGCCATCGCTGCTCGTCGAGGCAGCCGCAAACACCGCGGAGTCATCTCGCACGTCCAAGGACAGGGTCGGACTCCATGACAGGGATGGCGTCGCCCGAGATACCGTGAATGTCACATCTGTCGAGCCGCTCGTATAGGCCGATGTCGCCGCAGCTGTTGCCCGGACCGTGCACGATCCCGCCCCTGTGAATGTCAACTGAGACGACGAGGGATTGAACGTGCAGCCTGTCGTGCCCGCGCTCGTCACGGCATACGTGATCGTGGCCCCACCCAGCGCCGAGGCCAAAGTCGAGGGAGTGAGGGGAGAACTCGTGGTCAAGACCGACGTGGTCGGGGACCATGACACCGACTGGGTCGACAGAGCCTGCCCCGACACTGTCGCCGAGCCGGAGGAATACGCGGCGCGCGTCGTCTGCACCGTGACAGTCGCCGATGCCCCCGCGGCGAGACCAGTGACGGTGAGCGGCAACGTCGATCCGGACGGCGTGCCCGCCACAACAGACCCCGACCCCACGGTTGGCGTCCACGAGTAGGCAGCGTTGTAGTTGGTCACGTTCACCGTGAACCCGTTCGCGGTGCGCACCGGCGTATCGAAGGTCGGGGTCAATGCTGGGCTCACGATGGAGTACGACGACACGCGTCCGAAGGAACCTGCGTACAAAGTGGTACCCCGAACCGCGAGGGTCTTGTCTTGGACTCGTTGACTCAGCCCGCTCCCCAGTGCGCTCCACGTGCTTCCATCCCACCTGGCCACATAGTTGCCCGGACTCCCACCCGCCGTGGTCCAGTCTCCGCCGGCATACAGCCGGCCAGTCCCATCCACGGCGAGCGCGTTCGGTGTCCCGCCCACACCGCCGCCGAGGGCGCTCCACGTGCTCCCGTTCCACCGGGCGACGCCATTCGCCGTGACACCACCGGCCGTGGAGAAAGAGCCGCCCGCATAGACATTTCCGATGGCGTCGACCGCCAAGGCACTTACGTTGCCATTGAGACCGGCGCCTAGGGCACTCCACGTGCTGCCATTCCACCTCGCCACGCGATTCACGGTGACACCACCCGCAGTGGTGAAGGCTCCGCCCGCGTACACGTTGCCACTACTGTCCACGGCAAGGGCGTTCACGGTTCCGCTGACTCCGGAGCCGAGGGCGCTCCATGCGCTGCCATTCCACCTGGCGACGCCATTCACGGTGACACCACCCGCAGTGGTGAAGGTGCCACCTGCGTACACGTTGCCACTACTGTCCACGGCTAGCGCGTGCACTATGGGGTTTGTGCCCCCCACTCCGGTGCCGAGTGCACTCCAGGTGGTCCCGTTCCATCTCGCTACGCGACTGGCCGGAGTGGAGTCTCCGTTGGTCTGCCACACGAGGTCGAACCCACCTCCGACGTAGACATTCCCGCTGCTATCAGCAGCCAAGGCGTACACCTGCCCGAGGTGCTGTACACCCCGACCCACAGCGCTCCAGGAAGTGCCATTCCACTGTGCAATGTGCGTGCGATCGACGCTGCCGACTTTGGTGAAGTCACCCCCGACAAACACATTTCCGTTGGAGCTGACGGTCAGCGCCATGACGCTACTGTTGGATGGGGGGGTATCGCCGGGGTTGAAGGTGTCGCCCAGGTTGGTCCACGGCCCGGAAGCCGACGCCTCACTCACCACAGTCATCGGCAGTGCAGCAGCGACGAGCGCCGCCCCAGAGGCAAGAACCAAAGTCCTCACCCTGACCCGAGACATGGATTCGATTATGGACAGGCCAGGGACCGGAGTCCAACGGACGCCGCGGCTCAGCGGCCGTTGCTGCCCGCGAGGCGCTTGGCCATCTGGTCGACCTCGTTCACGAGGGAACCGCCGAGCAGCAGCGCACCGGTGTCGTCGATCTCCTTGAGCTCGGCAACAGAGCGAGTGCGCTCCTCCTCGACCACCTCGAGCGCGGCAAGGACGCCGGTGGCGGGATCGCCATCGACGAGCGCCCGCTCGAGCGAGTCCGCATGCACCGAGAGCGCCTCCCCGGTGGAGGAGAGCATCTGGCCCACACCCTCGGGCAGGCGCACGGCCCCGCGTGACGTGGCATCGAAGAGCCCGCGCGCGATCGAGTTGACGTGGTCGCAGGTCTGCTGGAGCAGGGCGAACTGCTCGAGGATCGCGCGGCCCACGGCGCGCTCACTGCCCACGCTGAATCGGCGGCCGAGGCCCAGCTCCTCGATCTCCTCGCCGAGATGGCGCGTCTCCACCGCGAGGGTGCGCGCCTCCGTGAGCCACTCGGTCGCCTGGCGACGGTTGAGTCTGTCGCCCGAGACATCGCCCATGGCCGAGAGAAGTGTCCCCAGACGCCCGCCGATCTCGGCGAGCCGCTCGGTGACGCGCTCCTCTGGGCGCTCCGGATGCGCGATGAAGGAGAAGGCAAGCCCGATCGCGACGCCGAGCAGTGTGGCGACGATCCTCGTGACGATCACATCGTTGGTGAGCGCCTCGCCCATGAAGTAGACGAAGAGCGCGGTCACGGGAATCTGCAGGGAGCCCTCAGGCCCGAGCCGCATGATCCGGCCGATGACGAGGGAGACCACGACGAGTACGCCGACGGTCCAGACGTGGAGCCCCCACCACTGGTACAGCGCGAAGGCCACCACGAGTGCAGCGGCCGTCGCACCCACCAGGGACAGGCCCGTGCGCATGGAGCGATTGAGGGACAGCGCGACGGTGATGACAGCGCCCACCGCCGCGGGGACGGGAGCGGAGATGCCGAGGAGGATCGCCGCCACCCAGGCGGTGCAGGCTGCCAGGGCGGTGATGCCGATGAGCCACGCGGTCGGCCACGTGCGCGCCGCACCCCGCAGGAACTTCTGCGTGAGGGAACCCTCTGGCGCGCGGCGCACAGCGCCGTCAAGGGCGTCCTGGACCGCCCGGGAGATGTCGCGCACGAACGTGCCCGGCGTGCGCACGCTGGTGCGCATGCCCTTGGGCGTCGGTGTCGCGAGCATGACTCCAGGGTCCTCTCCAGTCGCGGGGCCGCCCTGTGCGGCCCCCAGAGAGGGTGACGGCGCTCACCCCTCATCGGTTCCCTACATCGCAGGCGCACGAGCCAGGAGTGCCCGCAGGCACGAACTTTGGGTAGAAAACGCCCTCCAAGGGCACCTTCTACCCAAAGTTCGCCCCGTTGCGCCACGGCACGACTCCCCACGCGCGCCTACGGCACGACTCCCCATGCAAAGACCCCGGACCTGTCCGCGTCTCGCGAATCCGGGCATAGCCTTCGCTCATGCGCGCGGTCGTCTACGACTCCCTGACACAGCCCTGG
>CAZICY010000092.1:0-4231 GCA_964537955.1 uncultured Actinomyces sp.
GGATCCCTCCCGCGCCCCGTTGGACGCCCTGGGGTACCAGTCTCACACGTGGCCCGGGCCTGGGCTCGCCCGGAGCGCCATAGCCGCTGGCATCGCGCCCGGGACCGGGCGCCAAGCCTCTAGCCTGCATCCATGGCAGACACCGAGTCCCCTCGCGCGCCCTGGTGGGCAGACGCCGTCGTCTACCAGATCTACCCGCGGTCCTTCGCTGACGCCTCAGGCGATGGCACCGGCGACCTCGCAGGGGTCGTGCAGCGGATGCCATACATCGCCGCTCTGGGAGTCGACGCGGTGTGGCTGTCTCCCTTCTACCCGTCTCCGCAGCATGACTCGGGCTACGACGTGCGCGACCCGCGCGACGTCGACCCTGTCTACGGCAGTCTCGACGATGCGCGCGACCTCGTCGCAGCGGCTCACGCTCGAGGGCTCCGCGTCATCGTCGACATCGTCCCCAACCACTTCTCCACGGAGCACCCGTGGTTTGCCGAGGCCATCGCCGCAGGTCCCGGGTCGGATGCCCGGTCACGATTCCACTTCCGTCCAGGGCGCGGGCCAGGAGGTGACGAACCCCCCAATAACTGGCTCAGCCTCTTCACCGGACCAGCCTGGACGCGGGTCAGTGAGCCAGACGGCACCCCTGGCGAGTGGTACCTGAACATGTTCGACTCCACGCAGGCCGACCTCAACTGGACGCACCCCGACGTCCGGGCTGACTTCATCGATACCCTGCGCTTCTGGCTCGACCTGGGCGCCGATGGCTTCCGTGTCGACGTGGCTTTCGGCCTCGCCAAGGACATGACCTACGCCGATGCCGCCGACCCTGCGGCCGTACTCGATGAGGTCAGGCTGGACCTCCCCTCGGACGGCACGAGACAGGTCGACATGTCCCACTATCTCGATCGCGACGAGATCCAGGACATCTACCGCGAATGGCGGCAAGTGCTGGACTCCTTCCCGGGCGACCGCATGGCGGTCGCCGAGGCGTGGGTCCCTCCCGACCGGGCACGCGCCTATGTGCAGCCCGACACCCTGCACCAAATCTTCAACTTCGACTTCCTTGCGGCTCCCTGGGATCCCGCTGCCTTGCGCGCGACGATTGCGTCAACGATCACCGAGCTTGCTCCCGCGCCCGTGACCTGGGCGCTCAGCAACCACGACTCCCCGCGTGTCGTCACCCGCCTCGGGGGCGGCGCGCACGGTCTCGCTCGGGCGCGGGCTCTCGCACTGCTGGCACAGGCCCTGCCCGGGTCGCTCTACGTCTACCAGGGAGAGGAGCTCGGACTCGAGGATGCGTGGATCCCACCCGAGCGCCGCGAGGATCCGCTGTGGTTCCGCTCAGGCGGGACGCAGGCCGGGCGGGACGGCGCCCGCGTCCCTCTGCCCTGGACGGGCGAACAGCCGCCCTACGGGTTCGGCGGCGACGCCACGTGGCTCCCCCAGCCTGACAACTGGGCCGGTCACACCGTCGAGGCGCAGGAGGGCGATCCCGCCAGCACGTTGAATCTCTACCGGGCCGGCCTGCGGCTGCGCCACGCGCATCCCGGACTGTCGAGTGGCGAACCCCTCACCTGGTGGGACCTCGCGGCCGACGTGGTGGCCTTCCGCCGGGGAGACGGATTCGCCTCGATCACCAACTGCGGCGAGAGCGCCATCGGCCTCCCCGATGGCGTGGTGCTCATCGACTCACGGGGCGGGGCAGGACCGGACTTGCCACCGGATACGACCGCCTGGCTTCAAACCTGATCGATCGTCAGGGCGTCAGGCGGCGACGGTCGCCGTCGGGGGCGAAGACGTGCGTGCGCGTCACACGAACCTTGACTGCATCACCCAAGCGCACGCCGGTGGACCCCGGAGCGCGAGCGATGAGCGCGATCGGCGCACCATCAGCGCCTGTCGCATCGCCGTAGACGTAGGCATCCGCACCGAGTTCCTCGACCAGCGTGACGTTCATCGACGTGCCCTCGTCCGCGAGATGGAGGTCCTCCGGGCGCACCCCGAGCAGCAAGGACTGCTGGCCGCCCACTTGGTCCAAGATGGACCTCTCGATGGGCACGAGAGCATCGCCGAGCATGACGCCACCCTCGCTGATCGGCACCTCCACGAGATTCATGGAGGGCGAGCCGATGAATCCCGCCACGAAGGCATTGACCGGTGTCTCGTAGAGAGCCCGCGGACTGTCCACCTGCTGCAGGACACCCGCATTGAGCACGGCGACGCGATCGCCCATCGTCATCGCCTCGACCTGGTCGTGCGTGACATAGACCGTGGTGGTGCCCAGACGTCGCTGCAGGGCCGCGATCTGAGTGCGCGTCTGTACGCGGAGCTTGGCGTCGAGGTTGGACAGGGGCTCGTCCATGAGGAAGGCCGCCGGCTCGCGCACGATCGCCCGCCCCATGGCGACGCGCTGGCGTTGGCCGCCGGACAGGGCCTTCGGCTTGCGCTCGAGGTATTCAGTGAGGTCAAGCAGTTGTGCGGCCTCCTGCACGCGCCTCGTGATCTCTGCCTTGGGCACCTTCTGGATCTTGAGCGCGAATGCCATGTTCTCCGCGACGCTCATGTGGGGATAGAGCGCGTAATTCTGAAAGACCATGGCGATGTCGCGATCCTTCGCGGGCACGCGGGTCACATCTCGGTCCGCAACCACGATGCGACCCGACGACACGGGCTCGAGCCCGGCCAGCATGCGCAACGACGTCGATTTGCCGCAGCCCGAGGGGCCCACCAGGACGAGAAACTCACCGGCGGCAATGGAGAGGTCTAGGTGACTCACAGCGGTCACGTTGGCACCCGGATAGACGAGTGAGACATCGTCAAACACCACTTCGCTCGCCACGCGCGCCCCAATCTCGAGTGCCTGCCACGGCACTGTAGCCATATCCCCCAGCCCCGGCACCGATTTCATGAAACGCATCGAAGCACCCGCATTATTGCGCTGCTCTCTCACCGATTCCGATTCGTTATCTCAGCGAAAATCGGACTTCCCTTGCCCTCCGCCGCATGTCACGCCAAGATGGGAGCGTTTTCAGGTCTGGGGTCATCCCGACCGTTCATCGAGAAGGAGACGGCATGTCAGTTCCCACTCGCCGTCGCGGTGTGGCCATCCTCGCGGGTGCTGGTGCAGCGGCGCTGCTCCTGGCAGCCTGCGGCGGCTCGAGCACATCCGACGAAAGTACGTCCGCGGCTCCCGCGAGTTCTTCTGCAGGGGAGACAAGCGCGGCGCCTGCGGCAGGCTGCGAGGCCTACGCGGCTTACGGCACCTTCGAGGGCGCCTCGGTGACCCTCTTCACTTCGATTCTGCCGCCGGAGCAGCAGAAGTTCGAGACCGCCTGGGCCCAGTTCGAGGCGTGCACAGGCATCGACATCGTGTACGAAGGCTCGGACCAGTTCGAGGCACAACTGCCCACCCGCATCGCCGGTGGCAACGCGCCCGACCTCGCCTTCATCCCGCAGCCCGGGTTGCTCGCGAAGCTCGTCGAGACCGGAGGCCCCGTGGCGGCTCCCGACTCGGTGACGGCGCTCGTGGACCAGTACTGGAACCCCGCGTGGAAGTCCTACGGCACAGTCGACGGCACCTTCTACGCCGCTCCGCTGGGCTCCAACATGAAGTCCTTCGTGTGGTACTCCCCCACCGTCTTCGCCAACAACGGCTACACCGTGCCCACGACGTGGGACGAGCTCTTCGCCCTCTCTGACCAGATGGTCGCCGACGGCGTGAAGCCCTGGTGTGGCGGAATCGAGTCCGGCGGAGCCACCGGGTGGCCGGCCACCGACTGGCTCGAGCAGATCATGCTGCGCATGTACGGCGGCGACGTCTACGACCAGTGGGTCAACCACACCCTGCTCTTCGACTCCCCTGAGGTCACGGCAGCGATGGACACCCTCGCGGGCTGGATGAAGAACCCCGACTACGTCAATGGGGGCTTCGGCGACGTCAAGACGATCGCCACCACCGGATTCCAGCAGGCTGGCGAGCCCATCCTCGACGGCGAGTGCGGCATGCTCCAGCAGGCCTCGTTCTACGCCAACTTCTGGGCTGAGTTCAATCCGGAGGTCACGCTGGCCGAGGATGGCGACGTCTACGCCTTCTACCTGCCTGCGATGAGCGACGACGTCCCGACGCCCGTGATCGGCGGCGGCGAGTTCGTCACCGCGTTCGCCGATCGTCCCGAGGTGGTGGCGGCGCAGACCTTCCTCGCCTCGCCGGAGTTCGCCACGGCGAAGGTCCAGGAGG
>CAZICY010000093.1:0-4226 GCA_964537955.1 uncultured Actinomyces sp.
CCTCCTGGACCTTCGCCGTGGCGAACTCCGGCGAGGCGAGGAAGGTCTGCGCCGCGACCACCTCGGCACGATCGGCGAACGCCGTGACGAACTCGCCACCACCGACCACCGGGTTCGGGACGCCGTCGTTCATGGCGGGCAGGTAGAACGCGAAGACGTCGCCGTCCTCAGCCACGGTTGCATCCGGGTTGAACTCGGCCCAGAAGTTCGCGTAGAAGGACGCCTGCTGCAGCATGCCGCACTCGCCCTTGAGGATGGGCTCGCCCGCCTGCTGGAATCCGGTGGTGGCGATGGTCTTGACGTCGCCGAAGCCGCCATTGACGTAGTCGGGGTTCTTCATCCAGCCCGCGAGCGTGTCCATGGCTGCCGTGACCTCGGGGGAGTCGAAGAGCAGAGTGTGGTTGACCCACTGGTCGTAGACCTCGCCGCCGTACATGCGCAGCATGATCTGCTCGAGCCAGTCAGTGGCCGGCCACCCGGTCGCTCCACCCGACTCGATGCCGCCACACCAGGGCTTCACGCCGTCGGCGACCATCTGGTCGGAGAGGGCAAAGAGCTCATCCCACGTGGTGGGCACGGTGTAGCCGTTGTCGGCGAAGACAGTGGGGGAGTACCACACGAAGGACTTCATGTTGGAGCCCAGCGGCGCCGCGTAGAAGGTGCCGTCGACCGTCCCGTAGGACTTCCACGCAGGGTTCCAGTACTGGTCCACGAGTGCGGTCACCGAGTCGGGAGCCGGCACGGGGCCGCCGGTCTCGACGAGCTTCGCGAGCAGACCGGGCTGCGGGATGAAGGCGAGGTCGGGCGCGTTGCCGCCGGCGATGCGTGTGGGCAACTGTGCCTCGAACTGGTCCGAGCCTTCGTACACGATGTCGATGCCCGTGCACTCCTCGAACTTCGCCCAGGCGGTCTCGAACTTCTGTTGCTCGGGCGGCAGGATCGAAGTGAAGAGGGTCACCGAGGCGCCCTCGAAGGTGCCGTACGCCGCGTAGGCCTCACAGCCTGCCGCGGGTGCCGCGCTCGTCTCCCCAGCGGAAGAACTCGCGGGAGCAGCGGACGTGCTCTCGTCGGATGTGCTCGAGCCCCCGCAGGCAGCCAGGAGCAGCGCCGCTGCACCAGCACCCGCGAGGATGGCCACACCGCGACGGCGAGTGGGAACTGACATGCCGTCTCCTTGTCGATGAACGGTTGGGATGACCCCAGACCTGAAAACGCTCCCATCCTGGCGTGACATTCGACGAAGGGCAAGGGACGCCCAGCATTTGCTGAGATAACGAATCGGAATCGGTGAGAGAGCCCTGCAACCACGCGGACACCTGGACGCGTTTCATGAAATCGATGCCGGGATTGGGGGAAGTGGCTACAGTGCCGTGGCAGGCACTCGAGATTGGGGCGCGCGTGGCGAGCGAAGTGGTGTTTGACGATGTCTCACTCGTCTATCCGGGTGCCAACGTGACCGCTGTGAGTCACCTAGACCTCTCCATTGCCGCCGGTGAGTTTCTCGTCCTGGTGGGCCCCTCGGGCTGCGGCAAATCGACGTCGTTGCGCATGCTGGCCGGGCTCGAGCCCGTGTCGTCGGGTCGCATCGTGGTTGCGGACCGAGATGTGACCCGCGTGCCCGCGAAGGATCGCGACATCGCCATGGTCTTTCAGAATTACGCGCTCTATCCCCACATGAGCGTCGCGGAGAACATGGCATTCGCGCTCAAGATCCAGAAGGTGCCCAAGGCAGAGATCACGAGGCGCGTGCAGGAGGCCGCACAACTGCTTGACCTCACTGAATACCTCGAGCGCAAGCCGAAGGCCCTGTCCGGCGGCCAACGCCAGCGCGTCGCCATGGGGCGGGCGATCGTGCGCGAGCCGGCGGCCTTCCTCATGGACGAGCCCCTGTCCAACCTCGACGCCAAGCTCCGCGTACAGACGCGCACTCAGATCGCGGCCCTGCAGCGACGTCTGGGCACCACCACGGTCTATGTCACGCACGACCAGGTCGAGGCGATGACGATGGGCGATCGCGTCGCCGTGCTCAATGGGGGTGTCCTGCAGCAGGTGGACAGTCCGCGGGCTCTCTACGAGACACCCGTCAATGCCTTCGTCGCGGGATTCATCGGTTCGCCCTCCATGAATCTCGTGGAGGTGCCGATCAGCGAGGGCGGCGTCATGCTCGGCGATGCTCTCGTGCCCATCGAGAGGTCCATCCTGGACCAGGTGGGCGGCCAGCGGTCCGTGCTGCTCGGGGTGCGCCCGGAGGACCTCCATATCGCGGACGAGGGCACGTCGATGAACGTCACGCTGGTCGAGGAACTCGGTGCAGATGCCTACGTCTACGGCGATGCACAAGGCGCTGATGGTGCGCCGATCCCGCTCATCGCTCGCGCTCCGGGGTCCACCGGCGTGCGCTTGGGTGATGCAGTCAAGGTTCGTGTGACGCGCACGCACGTCTTCGCCCCCGACGGCGACCGTCGCCGCCTGACGCCCTGACGATCGATCAGGTTTGAAGCCAGGCGGTCGTATCCGGTGGCAAGTCCGGTCCTGCCCCGCCCCGTGAGTCGATGAGCACCACGCCATCGGGGAGGCCGATGGCGCTCTCGCCGCAGTTGGTGATCGAGGCGAATCCGTCTCCCCGGCGGAAGGCCACCACGTCGGCCGCGAGGTCCCACCAGGTGAGGGGTTCGCCACTCGACAGTCCGGGATGCGCGTGGCGCAGCCGCAAGCCGGCCCGATAGAGATTCAAGGTGCTGGCGGGATCGCGCTCCTGGGCCTCGACGGTGTGACCGGCCCAGTTCTCGGGCTGTGGGAGCCATGTATTCGCCGCACCGAATCCGTAGGGAGGGTGTGTGTCGGACCACGGCAGCGGCACCCGGGCGCCGTCCCGGCCGGCCTGCGTCCCGCCCGAGCGGAACCACAGCGGATCCTCACGGCGCTCGGGTGGGATCCAGGCGTCCTCGAGTCCGAGTTCCTCGCCCTGGTAGACGTAGAGCGACCCGGGTAGGGCCTGTGCCAGCAGTGCGAGAGCCCGGGCGCGAGCGAGACCGCGCGCGCCGCCCCCAAGGCGGGTGACCACACGTGGGGAGTCGTGGTTGCTGAGCGCCCATGTCGCGGGCGCGGGAGCAAGCTCCGTGATCGTCGAAGCAATGGTCGTGCGCAAGGCAGCGGGGTCCCAGGGAGCCGCAAGGAAGTCGAAGTTGAAGATCTGGTGCAGGGTGTCGGGTTGCACGTAGGCGCGTGCTCGGTCCGGCGGGACCCACGCCTCGGCAACAGCCATGCGATCGCCCGGATAGGAGTCGAGCACACGCCGCCACTCGCGATAGACATCCTGCACCTCGTCGCGGTCGAGATAGTGGGACATGTCGACGCGGCGTACGCCGTCTGACGGCAGGTCCAGGCGGACCTCGTCGAGCACCGCCGCGGGGTCGGCAGCGTCGGCGTAGGCCATGTCCTTGGCGAGGCCGAACGCCACGTCGACGCGGAAGCCGTCGGCGCCCAGGTCGAGCCAGAAGCGCAGGGTCTCGATGAAGTCCGCCCGGACGTCTGGGTGCGTCCAGTTGAGGTCGGCCTGCGTCGAGTCGAACATGTTGAGGTACCACTCGCCGGGGGTCCCATCCGGCTCGGTGACCCTCGTCCATGCGGGGCCGGTGAAGAGGCTGAGCCAGTTGTTGGGAGGCTCCACGCCTCCGGGTCCGCGCCCCGGACGGAAGTGGAAGCGCGATCGGGCAGCTGATCCAGGACCGGCGGCGATGGCCTCGAGGAACCACGGGTGCTCGGTCGAGAAGTGGTTGGGGACAATGTCGACGATGACGCGCAGCCCCCGGTCGTGCGCCGCTGCGACCAGGTCGCGCGCGTCGTTGAGGGTTCCGTAGACGGGATCGACGTCGCGCGGATCCCGCACGTCGTAGCCCGAGTCGTGCTGTGGCGAGGGGTAGAACGGAGACAGCCACACCGCGTCGACTCCCAGGGCGGCGATGTAGGGCATCCGCTCGACGACGCCTGCAAGGTCGCCGGTGCCGTCACCCGAAGCGTCAGCGAACGAACGCGGGTAGACCTGGTAGACGACGGCGTCTGCCCACCAGGGCGCGCGAGAGGAGGCGGCGGGGTCCATGGATGCAGGCTAGAGGCTTGCCGCTGGGTCCCGGGCACGACGCCGGCGGCTACGGCGCTCCGGGCGAGCCTGGGCCCGGGCCACGTGTGAGACTGGTACCCCAGGGCGTCCAACGGGGCGCGGGAGG
>CAZICY010000094.1:0-4209 GCA_964537955.1 uncultured Actinomyces sp.
CGATGCCGATAGCGGCGAAGAGCAACTGCCGCTGCGCGAGGGTGTACGCCGATCCATGCAGCTTGATCGACAGCACCGAGGAGGCGCTCAGCACCATGAGCAGGCCCAGGCCGAGCAGGGCCACGGTGGCGCCGAGCAGGAGGTAGTAGAGCCCCATGGGGTGGTGGATCAGCGATCGCCGGACCGGCGGCTCCCCCGAGGCCTCCCCGGTCCCCCGGGACGCGCGCGTCGTGGGGAGGGTCGAGGCCATAGGGGACAGTGTTCCGGGCGTGACCCGTGGGGCCAGGGAGATTCCTGGGCGTGTCGCCATCCCGTCGGTCCAGGCAGCGCGCCTGATGTACTGCCTCAGTGACCAGTCCCCTCCTCTCCCGCCGCGCCTTCCTTGAGGCCGCCGCCGCGTCGAGCGCAGCCGTGGCCGTCGGCACCGCTGCCAGCACCTCAGTGCAGGCATCACCCAGGCCCGACTCGGGCCCGACCTCCCGCGCCGATCTATCGCGCGTCACCCGCGTGGCGATCCATCCCGCGGTCGGCTTCGCGCGCGTCGGCAACAGCCGCGAGGCCTTCTACTTCGGACCCGAGGTGCCCGGCATTCCCGCGCGAGGGCCGTTCAAGGATGCCGAGGGCGCGATGGCGAAGCAGGCGGCGCGCTTCCGCGTCTACGGCTATGACGCGCAGGGTCGCGTCGTGGGCGAGATCACCGCGGCGGACGCTGACATCACCTGGCGCGTGGATGTCGCCAACGCCAAGCCGATCTGGTACGACCCGGCCGAGGCATTCGACGTGCCTACTCCCCCACCCACACGCAAGCGCAATCCCGATGTGACCGATCGCATGACACTGATCACGCACGCAACTCCGCGCACCGTCACCGGCGCCGGCGCGACCCCGCAGCCCCTCGACGGGGGCACCTTCCTGGGCCTGTCCGTCGACCTCGGCGAGGTCTTCACCGATGCCTCGGGGCGGCTGGTCTTCATGCCGGCGGATGGCCGGGCGATCCAGGGCCCTGACGCTCCCCCGCTCACCGGCCTGAGCAGCGATGGCTGGACCGACGACACGTGCGACGGCCCCGTGCGGGCCTCGGTGCGCATCGGCGGCCGCACACTCGAGGCCGATCCGGCGTATGTCGTCAGCACCTCACCCGATTGGGGGCCCAGCGTCGCCGAGGGCATCATCACGCTCTACGACGCGATCGAGTCCGGCCTCTACACCGCCAATCGGCGTGCGAAGGCACGCACCGACTTCGCGCGCGACATCTATCCGATCTTCCGTCGCCTTACCGATACGCAGTGGGTCAACGAAGGATTCCTGTACACCAACGGATGGGGATCACCCGGCGACTGGACCACGCCTGCCATGCAACGCAAGCTCGCCGACCGATCGCCCGCCAACCGTGCTTGGCGTCGCAAGGTCTTTGCGTCCTTCCGCGATCCCAACTACGCCAACATGGAGCCCGATCTCGTGCCGGCGCTCTACGGCGACAAGATCGCGATCCCGCCCAACCTCGTGCAGCCGCGACAGTGGATGGCGCTCACACCACTCCAGCACGCTCACCTGCGCTCATGGGCGGATGGCAATTTCACGGTCACCGGTGAGCCCGATGCGACCCGCCTCTCGGACCTCCCCGTGAGCGAGCGGCCTGCCGCGCTCGACAAGGCGTCGCTCGGTGCCTGCCTCGGCGGGGCCTTCCACCCCGGCATCGAGTTCACCTGGCTCGCGCGCATCCCGTGGATCTGGACCCGCACCATGCGCTTGAAGTGGACCACCCTGGATCCCAATGCCCAGGACTACGGCCCCCTCATGACGCAAGACATTGCGCTCAGCCGCACCGGACCGCTCTCGGATATCGGACCCGGCAGCATCGGGCAGTGGATGGGCCTGCCCTGGCACTCCGACTCCGCGAGTTGCCGCTCGGGCTACGCGAAGGCAGTCTCGCCGGTGTCTCCGACCTTCTGGCCCGCGCGCATCCCCAACCAGGTCCTCGCCGAAGCCGACTATGAGGTCGTCATGGATCCCCGCCGCTCACTCGCCGATCGGCGCGAGGCCTTCGCGCGTCGTCGTGGCTGGGAGCGCTTCATCGCCGGGCCGACGTCGCAGGTGTCGATCAACGCCATGATCACCGAGTGGTACAAGCTCGGTGTCGTCACGGAGATGCCGGGGCCGAGAGATGGCTTCTTCCCCACCACGATGAAGGTCGAGGCCGGGGTGGGATTCGCCGAGGAGCCGGCCTTCGACTACGGCGCGTACTTCACGATGCCGCAGTTGCCGGCATTCCCCTTCTTCGTCGGCTGCTCTGACGACCACAGCCTGCGGCTCATCACCGCCCAGGGAGATGAGTCGGAGTTCTGGGTCAACAAGCCGCTCGCCCGACCCGAGGGGATGGCGCGCGACTCGGCCGGCAACCTCTACGTCGCCTGCATGGACGACGGCACGATCGCCCAGGTCTCCCCCCGTGGCTACGTCACCACTTATGCCACGGGTCTGGGCGTAGCCGTGGGCCTCTTCATGGCCCGGGGCAACCTGCTCTATGTCACCGACTTCGCCGACGACGGGTCCGTCTCGGTCGTGACCAGCGACGGCAAGGTGAAGGTCCTCGTGCCCAAGGGATCCGGCCTCCGACGCCCCGTCGGCGTCACGATCAATCCGGTCGATGGCACCCTGCTCGTCAGCAGCGCGACCGACGGCAGTGTCTGGCAGGTCGACCCCGTCGACGGGACCGTGCGCAGCAAATCTTGGATCACCGGGATCCCGGGCCCGCGTCTCATGGCCTTTGACCTCAGGCAGCAGCTGTGGGTGTGCAACGCCGGGGCGACGACCCCGCCCGTATATCGCTACGACGCGACCGGCAAGCGCCTGCCGCTGCAGCTGGAGGGCATCGACGTCCACGGCATCATGGGCGTGGCCTGCGACAGTCGCAACCGGCTCTACCTCACCAACCCACTGCGGAATCTCATCGCCCGCATCACGATGTCGGGCGACGTGGGCACGGTGGAGCCCTTTGCCTACGCCGGGGCCAATCCCGGCGGCATAGTCTTCAACGGCTGAGGCGATGCCCTCGATCCAGATCGCCAAGCGGGGTGGCTCCGCCGACCCGACGGCGATCCTCATCGCTGGCGCGGGCCCGAGTGGGTGCGCCTTCGCCATCACGGCCGCAAGACGTGGGCACCACGTGACCCTGGTCGACGAGGGCCGTCGACGCCCACCGTGGAGCGGCGAGTCCCTGCCCGCGGGTGGAGGCGAGCTGCTCGCCTCCGTCTTCGGCGAGGGCGTGCTCGACGGCCAGCAGCAGTCCTTCGGCTCCACCTCCGCGTGGGGATCGGCGGAGCTCCTAGGGCACGACTTCATGGCTCACTGGGCTGGTGCGGGCTGGTACGTCGATCGCACCGTGCTCGATGCGCGTCTGCGCCAGGCCTGCACTGCCGCCGGCGTCGACATCGTCACTGGCACCGCAGCGGATGCCCTCGACCGCATGGGCCCTGACCAACTCGATCCTGACTGGGTCATCGATGCGACCGGCCGCGCAGGATCGATCGCCACGCGCAGGGGCGCGCGAGTGGTGCGCGTCGACGACCAGATCGCCCTCGTGGCGACGGTGCGCGACACGAGTCCCGAGCGCGTCACCGTTGTCGAGTCGTGCGCCACCGGGTGGTGGTATTCCCTGCCCGTGCCCAGCGGCGATCGCATCGTCGCGCTGCTCACCGATGCCGATCACGTGATCGGCGGGCGCCGCGACTTCTGGATCGAGCAGCTGGCGCGGACCGATCACATGCACTCCTATGTCGACGTCGCACCGCAGGAGGTCTCCGCGTATCCCGCGGGCACGGCCTATCGCGAGCCCATAGTCGGCGATGGCTGGCTGGCGGTGGGTGATGCAGCCATCGCCTTCGACCCGCTGTCGTCGCAGGGCCTCATCACCGGCATCGTCATGGCCGCGCATGCCGCATTGGCAATCGACGGAGGCGTGCAGGCCATTGCTGACTGGGAGGCGGACTACCGCGTCGTGCTCGATGAGCACCTGCAGGCGCGCTCGGCCTTCTGGCAGGCCGAGCAGCGCTGGCTCGATGCGCCCTACTGGGTTCGTCGCCTGTCGCGCGCGTGACTTCAGGTCCGCGCCCCGAAGGTAGTCTCCGAGCATGCTCCGACGCCTGACCTGTGCCGCCGCCATCGCTGCCCTCGCGTGGACGTCGGCGCCCGGGCTGGTGGCCGCGGCCC
>CAZICY010000095.1:0-4205 GCA_964537955.1 uncultured Actinomyces sp.
GCAACGGTGGCTCTGGCGACATCGGGCGGCTCGGGGAGTGGTGCGGTGTCGTTCGCGGTGACCACGGCAGGCTCGGCGGGCTGCTCGGTCTCCGGATCGACTTTGTCCGCGACGTCGGCCGGGACGTGCACCGTCACAGCGACGAAGGCCGCGAGCACGAACTACACCTCCATCTCGTCTCCTGCGACGACGGTGACCTGGGGCCGGGCCACTCCGACAGCCGCAGCCTGGTCTGATGACACGCGCACCTTCGGCGTTTCGTTCGCGCCGATCGCCCCAACGGTGTCGGGCGTGCTCGGAGCGACGAACCTCGCAGGTTCATGGGTCTATGCGTCCAGCAACACCGCTGTGGCCACAGTGGCCGGGTCGACCGTGACGATGGTGGGTGTCGGCACTACGACGATCACCGGCACCTTCACGCCGGACGATTCGGGCAACTACACGACTACGTCGGCAACCATGACGTTGACCGGCGTGCCCGATGCCGCCACGGGCGTGACTGCGGCGGCCACCGCGCCCGGTCAGGTGACCGTCTCGTGGACGGCGCCGAGCTACACGCCGATCACGGGCTATCGGGTGCTGCGGTCAACGGACAATGCGACGTACACACCGGTAACTCAGGGCACGTGCTCGGGACTCGTCGCGGGCGTGACCTGCACTGCCACCGCGCTGACCCCCGGGACGACCTACTACTTCGCGGTGATCGCCATTGCGACCACGTCGGGAGTCGAGTACTCCAGCGCGCGCAGTGTCGCGTCGAGCGCGATCGTGCCCTTCGGAGTCGCCACGAAGCTGGTCATCACCCAGAGGCCTGTCGCCGGGGCGTCGGGGAGCATGTTGGTCACCCAGCCAGTGGTGAGGGTGTATGACGCCAATGACCAGCGTGTGCTGAGCTCGACGGCTGCCGTTTCGGTGAGTTCATCCACGGGGACCCTGTCGGGCGCGGTGGTCATCAATGCGACGGGCGGCATCGCTGCCTTCACCGATCTCGCGTACACGGGACCGGTGGGGACAGATGACACCCTGACCTTCACCAGCTCGGGCCTTGTCTCAGCCGACGACACGATCCGGCCATCCAGCGCAGGCGCAGCCGCGGCTATCGCGGTGCATGCCGGGGCTGGCCAGTCGGCTGTCGCCGGCAGCGCGGTCGCGACGGCACCATCGGCGCGCGTGACGGACTCCGTCGGCAATCCGGTGGCGAATGTCCCGGTGACATTCGCGGTGGCGTCCGGGGGTGGCTCGCTGGCTGCACCTGGTTCGCCGGCGACGGTCTTGACGAGTCCCTCGGGCATTGCCACGGCGCCGGCGTGGACGCTGGGCTCGACCGCGGGAGCCAACACCGTGACGGCGACCGCGACCGGGCTCGTGGGATCCCCGCTGACCTTCACGGCGACCGGTGTGCCAGGTGCATTCGCTTCCCTCGCGGTGACCCAGACGGCGGCGGGAGCAGCGTCGGGCGTGGCCTTCACCACTCAGCCGCGAGTGACCCTGCGCGACGCGAACGGCAACACGATCGTCGATGACAGCACTTCGGTCGTGACCGCGACCGTGTCGTCCGGTGGCACCATCGTGGGCACAGCGACGGCGACGGCCGTGGCGGGCGTCGCGTCGTTCAGTGGCCTCGGCTTGAGTGGGCCAACCGGCAGCTACACGCTGACCTTCGCATCGGGAGTGCGGTCGACGACTCAGCCGATCACCCTGGGCATCGGCCCTGCCGTGGGCTTGTCGGTGAGGACCGCGGCCGCGGGCGCGACGTATGGCAATGTGTGGACGACTGAGCCAGTGATCGCGATCGTGGATTCCGGCGGCAACGTGCTCGTGGACGACTCGGCGTCGCAGGTGAGCGTCGGAGTCTCGCCGGGGGGAACCCTGGCCGGCCCGACGGTGCGAACTGTCGCTGGGGGAGTAGCGACCTTCACTGGCGTGTCGCTGACGGGCACGCCGGGGACCTACACACTGACGTATTCCTCGGGTGTTCTGCCGGTGAGCACCCAGTCGCTGGTCTTGGCTCAGGCTGCGCAGACCATCACCTTCGGTGCATTGCCGGACAAGACGTATGGCGACGACTCCTTCTCCGTGTCGGCCACGGCGTCCTCATTCCTCTCGGTGTCCTTCGCCTCGCTCACGTCGGCGGTCTGCACCGTGGGTGGATCGTCGGTGACGATCGTCGCAGCGGGGACATGCACGATTCGGGCAACTCAGCCCGGCAATGCCAACTACCTTGCTGCGAGCAATGTTGACCGGTCATTCACGGTCCTCCAGGCCGCGCAGTCGCCACTCTCCATCACGTCCACTTCGGGCACCTACGGAACAGCACTGGCGCTGAGCACATCGGGCGGCACGACCGGGGGAGCCGTCACCTACCCGAGCGTGGTTAATGGCACGGCTACCGGCTGCTCCGTGGTCTCCGGGGTGCTCAGTGTGACCAACGCGGGCACGTGCCTGGTCACAGCCAGAATGGCCGGCAATGCCAACTACACGGCGGTGTCTAGTGTCTCGACGACCATCACCATCGCGAAGTTTGCCCCGGTGACCGGTGCGTGGACCGGTGCCACACCGACCTTCGGCGCGGCGCCCTTCACGCTGGCACCGCCCACCGTCACCGGAGCCGGAGGCGTCAACCTGGCCAGCGCCGGTTCATGGTCCTATGTGTCGAGCAGTCCTGGCATTGCCACGGTCATGGGCACGAGCATCGATCCGGGCATCGTCGGCACTGCGACCATCACGGGTACGTTCACGCCCTCGGACGCGGTCAACTATCTGCCGGTGTCGACGACCACGACGGTCACGGTGTCCAAGGCCAACCAGTCGACCCTCACGATCACGAGTCCTTCCACCTTCGTCTACGGCACCTCGCTTCTGCTGGTCAGTTCGGGCGGGTCCGGGTCCGGTGCCGTCACCTTCAGCGCCGTGGCGGGGACGGCCAGCGGGTGTGCCGTCTCGGGGACAACGCTGACGGCCACGAGCACGGGCACCTGCGTCGTCAGTGCCGCCAAGGCGGGGGACGCCAACCACAACCCGGTCGCCGCTTCCTCTCAGACGGTCACGGTGACCGCCGCAAGCCAGGCATTGTCGTTCACGACGACTCCGCCGATGGTGCCCCGTCCCTTCGGAACCTACGCCGTCGCGGCGACAGCCTCCAGCGGCTTGCCGGTCAACTTGTCGATCACCACGGGCTCGCCATTGGTGTGCACCCTGAGTGTGGGCATCGTCACCTTTAATCAAGCCGGATCGTGCGTCATCACTGCATCACAGCCGGGAAATGCCAACTTCGCTCCGGCCATGTCGGTGACCCAGACGATCGTGGTGGGCTCACTCAATCAGGCAGTCACCTTCGTGCAGCCGACCAACCAAGGCTTCAGTGCCCCTGACCTCTCGCTGAGCGCAACGGCGTCGAGTGGCCTGCCTGTCAGCTTCAGTCGTGATGACACGCAGACAACGAACACCGCATGCTCGGTCACCAGTGCAGGCGTCGTGACCATCCTCGCTGTGGGCACCTGCGCGGTGACGGCTACCCAGCCGGGCACTGGCGTCTATGCCCCCGCGTCGCCCGTGACGAGGACCTTCCAGGTGGTGCCCGTACCCGCGTCGGCGCCGTTCATCACCAGTGTCAACGTGCAAAACGCAGGCGCGACCGTGACGTATACACCTCCCGGCTTCACGGGCGGCTCGGCGATCGCGTCCTACCAGCTCAATGCCATCCCGGCCGACGGCGGCGCGGTGGTGAGCGAGTCGGGATGCGCGCCAGCGGGCACGCCCTTGACCTGCACGATGACCGGCCTGGTCAACGGGACGGGATACAGGTTCACGGTGCAGGCGATTACTGCCGCGGGCCTCGGGGCAGCGAGCCCGATGGTGCCCGCGAGCAATCAGGCCGCCATCACCTCCGCGGTGCGCCCCAATGCGGTGAGCAATCTGATTGCAGTCCGCGGCAACGGCACGCTGCTGGCCGATTGGACGGCGCTCAGCAACGCTCAGCTCGGGGGTGGGACCTGGCAGCGCTACGAGTTGCGCATCGCGGAGGCATCCGACGACAGCCTGGTCGCGACCGCGACGCTGTCGTTGCAAGCCGATGACTCCTACCTCTTCACGGGGCTCAGCAACGGGGTGCCCTACCGCATCACGGTGTCGGCCATCACCACCGCCAACAACAGCCCCATCGCCGGCAACACCGCGACCGTGAGTGAGGTCCCCGCTCGCGCACC
>CAZICY010000096.1:0-4128 GCA_964537955.1 uncultured Actinomyces sp.
GTCCGCGCCCGGTGCTCGTCGACGAGATGCCCCTCCTGGGCGACGCCGACCACCGGCGTCACCTCACCAAGCCGGGCCTCACCGGCCTGTGGCAGGTCTCCGGTCGCAAGACGACCGACTGGGAGGAGCGCATGCGCCTGGACCTCGAGTACATCGAGAACTGGTCGCCGGCGCTCGATCTCGTCATCGTGGCCAGGACCGTCAAGGCCGTGCTGGCGGGCGACGGGGCCTACTGACGGCTCGCGTGGGACCGGAATCGGCCCTCTCTGCCTCCGTATACTCACGAGGTGTCTGTGAGCCGCCCACGCCTCGTGCTGGGCGGCCTTCTCGTCGCCGGGGTCGGCGGGTTCGTCCTGTGGATGCAGGCCGGGCTCGCGTGGTCGACCCTGAGCCTCGCCGCGGGCGGGTACGGCCTGCAGGATCGTCTGTCGGCGGCGGCGGACGGCCTCACGGGCGGTGACTACGCCCAGGCCCTTGCCGACTACGAGGCGGCGCAGGATGCCACGGCGCAGATGCAGAAGTCCGTCGACATCGCCCCCATCGCCCTCATCGGCCGCATCCCGGGGCTCGCCGTCGCCACCGAGAACTGGGCTCGGGCGGTCGACGCCGCGAGTGCCCTGACGACGGCGACGGGCGACCTCATCACCCTCTACGGCGACCTGTCGGGCAAGGGGAGCGGTCCCAAGATCTTCAGCGACGGTGCCATCGACCTCACGCTGCTGGAAGAGCTCCCCACGCGGGTGGATGCCGCGAGCACCCAGCTGGCGTCCGCGCACGACTCCCTGACGCAGATCGTCGCGACGACGATGCTGTCGAAGCCGCTCGACACGGTGCGCGACAGGGCCCTCGCTGAGATGGTGCCCGTCGAGGAGGCGATGGCCTCCCTGGACCTCATCGCTCCCGTGCTTCCGGACGCGCTCGGGGCGAACGGGCCGCGGCGCTACCTCATCGCCATCGGCAATCAGGCCGAGATGCGTGCCGCGGGCGGGGCACCGCTCACCCTCGTCATGGTCGAGTTCAACGAGGGTCGCATCTCCATCCCGATCAAGGGCCCGACGAGCACGCAGCTCTTCCCGCCCCTGAACGCCCCCGTGCAGTGGTGGGGGCCGGGGGCGAACCCGTTCTTCGCGACGAACCCGCGCAACGCGCCCTTCGTCGTCACCAACACGCATCCCAACCTGCTGTTCTCCGCTCGCGAGATGGCCGAGGCCTGGACGGGCGGCAACTACCCGCGCGTCGACGGGGTGATCACCCTCGACCTCACGGCGATCTCAGCCGTGCTCGATGCGACGGGGCCGGTGGAGTCGGACGTCTACGGCACCGTTGACGGCCAGCGGCTCGGCCAGATCCTGCTCATCGACGCGTACCAGGAGTTCGGTCAGGAAGGTGCGGTCGAGCGGCAGAACGCGAACCAGGCCCTGCTCAACACCCTCCTCGAGCGGCTCCTCGGTGGTGACGACCTCGTGAATGCGGCCCGGGCCATCACGAGCACCGCGCCGGGGCGGCACTTCCAGGCCTGGATGCGCAACCCCGAGCTCCAGCGGCTGTCCCTGCGCTCGGGCGCGGCGGGTGTCGTCTCGGATCCGGGGGTCGGAGACTGGTCCGCCGTCTACACGCAGAACGGCAACCAGAGCAAGGTCGACGTCTTCCAGCAGCGCAACGTCCTCGTCACCGTGAACATGGCCGAGGACGGATCCGCGCGCGTCACGCAGCAGGTCACACTGACCAACGCCACGCCGGCGGATCGTCCCGAGGGGCCGCCGGAGCGCGTCGGCTACGAGACCTCATGGCTGAAGAACGCCTACATCCTCTATGTGCCTGACCAGGCGACAGACTTCCGGGCCGATTACCCGAGCGGCTTCGCGGTGCGCCCGTTCAAGAACCACCCGCAGTTGGGTCGCGGCTGGGTCGATGACGGATTCGGCCATCGGATGATCCGGGTCGTGGGCTGGACGCCTCCGGGCGGCCAGAGCGCGGTCTCCGTCAGCTACACGCTGCCGGCCGGCACGTTCGAGATCGTCGACGGCGCCTTGGAGTACGTGCTGCACGCCGACCCGCAGTCCCTGTTCGTGCCCTCGACCCTCTCGGTCACCGTGACGCCTCCGCCGGGCTGGCAGCCGATCGAGGCTCCCGGCCAGGTGCAGCAGGGTTCGACCGCTACCGTCAGCGCCGTGCAGAATGCACCGGTCGACGTGCTGATCAGGTTCACGCGATGACCCGCCGCGTCGGCGTTCTGGCGGCGGTCACGACTGCCGTCATCGTGCTGCTGTGGGTCCTGCCACCGGTCGGACTCGTGGCCGCTGCTGTGCTCGCGGTCCTGCTGCCGCCCTGGGGGCGCACGCTGACCGAGCGGGCCGTCATCTCCGGCGTCGTTCTGCTCGGGATCGTCGCGGTGGCCTTCCCGCGCGCCGGCGCGATGCCCGTCACGGCGACGAGTGCGCGAGTGTTGGTGGCAGTGTTCATGATCGCCCTGCTGGCGATGAACCTGCTCCCGCGCCTGCGGGATGTCCGCATCCCGCGACCGTCCCTCGCGGACGCGATCGTGCTGCTCACCCTGATCGTGGCCGGCTGGTGGTTCGTCGCGGCCTACGTCGGAGCATCCCCCGTCAGCATCGTCAGCGGCCTGTTCTTCACCGGCTGGGACAACCACGGCCATTTCACGACCTTCGCCAACACGGTCGTCGCGCAGAGCACGACCTGGCCGACGATCGACGGCAGCACGGCGTGGAACCAGTGGTACCCGGGGCTCCAGACCACCGCGATGGCGCTGGCCGAGCTCGCGTGGCGAGGGGAGGCGCTCGGGCGGATCGACCTGCTGTGGCCGTTCGTGCAGTGGAACGCTGCGCTGTTCGCGGCCAGCCTGGCGATCCTCGCGTGGGTGGCGGGCGACATCGCGGCCCGTCTCGGTGGCCGTGGTCGCGAGAGCTGGACGCGACCCCTGGCCGCCGCGCTGTTCGCGCTCTTCGCCCTGCTCGGCAGCCCAGCCCTGCTCTACAACCGTGGCTTCACGAACTTCGTCCTCGGGGTCGCGGTGGTCGTCGCGGTCGCGTGGATCTCCGCGCGCAGCTGGCGGTCAGCCCAGGTGCTCGGCTGGTTCCTCATCCCCGTCGGCCTGCTCGCCGCGGTGGGGCTCTGGACCCCGCTCGCGATCGGCCTGGTGCCCTCCGGCGTCATCGTCGCGATCGCGCTGTTCCGATTCCGGCTCTGGGCGGGCATCGCCTGGCTGGCGGCGGCGATCATCGCTGGCGGCGTCATGGCCGTGACGCAGCTGTCGGCGATCCTCGGCGCCGATCCGGAGGCCGGCGCGTCCGACTTCGCTCAGAACCTCGGCTCCATCGATGTCGGCATGAGCACCTTCAACGCCGGTGCTGCACTCCTCGCGCCCGTCGTCGCGACCCTCATCGCGATCCTGCTCATCACCCAGCGGCGCACCGCGACCGCGCTCGCGATCGCCGGACCCGTCCTCGGCTTCGCCCTCATCGCGGGTGCCTTCATGGTCATCGCCGATAGCTCGGACACCAGCCGCCTGCAGTCCTACTACGTGCTCAAGCCCCTCAACGGCACCCTCCTCGCCGTCGCGCCGCTCATCGCGGCGTTGGTGGCCGTGGTGGTCATCCGCGCCCTCGACGGGCTCGCGCGATCCGCACGCAGCCTCGGTGTTGCGACGTCCGTCGCGATCGTCGCGGGCCTGTTCGGCTACGCGGGTGCGCAACCGGAGGCGGGCACGGAAGGTCTTGACGTCGCCGCGGGAGTCCGGGCGGGAACCGATCGCTCGGCGGCGGTGGCGAACTCCACCATCGGCGAGGTGCTCATCCGATCCGCGGAGGCCGCTGCGCCATATCCCGATGATGCGACCCTGCTCTGGGACGCCGGCGGCGTCTTGCAGAACCTCTGGGTCGCATCGCTCCACACCACGCTGTCGAAGGACCAGCAGACCCTCTACCTCAGCCTGCCCTCGGATCCGTACGACGCCAAGACCCTTGACTACGTCGACCTCATCTGGACGATGAAGCCGCAGATGCGCTTCGTCGTGCTGTGGTTCGCGCCGAACTCGCAAGCCCCGCTCACCGCGTGGGCGCAGGGCCGCAACAACGTCACCCTCGTGCAGGTTCCAATGCCGGCCAACGG
>CAZICY010000097.1:0-4052 GCA_964537955.1 uncultured Actinomyces sp.
TGCCGCACAACCCGGCCTACGCACCCATCCTCGGCGATGACGCCAGCATCATGGGCAAGGTGGTCAGCGTCCTGCGGCGGGTCTGACGCGCTGTCCCGGGGCGCATGGCGCAGGATGATGCGATGCCTGCGGCGCGACACGTTCGGACGTTCCTGACCGCCCTGGTCCTGGGGGTGGTCGCCGCTGGCTGTTCCTCGCCGTCGGGTGACGTGTCGACCGCACCCGCAGGCGCCGCATCCCCGACGGATCCGACTGGCCCGTCGAGCACGTCCGCGGTCGACACGTCCGCGGTCGACACGGGGTCGACTCCGATGTCGACGGTCTCCCCCACGCCCGTAGCGACCATGCCCCCGACACCCTCGGCCACGATGTCCGCCACGCCCGCTCCCCCGGAACCGTCACCGGCACCGCCAGGCTCCTTCGTCCTCGGCGATTCGATCAGCCTCTCGATCGCGCCGACCCTCTCCCGTCTGGGGTACGACATCACCGGGCGCGTCGGCCAGAGCGCATCGGTGGAGTACCTGCGCACCCACCTGGCCTCTCCTGCCGCACAGGAGGCGCCCGCGTGGGTGATCATGCTCGGCACCAACAACCGGGGCGATGAGAGCGACCTCGCCGACCTGCGCTCCTGGATCCGAGAGATCCGCACCGCCCGCGAGGGTCGGCCACGCCCGCACGTCTACTGGGTGACCCCGCATCGTCCGCCGGAGTACCGAGGCGGCATGAGCACGCACACCCTCGACGCACTCACCGACGCGCTGCGGGCCGAGGCGGCCCGGCGTCCCTGGCTCACCGTCCTCGACTTCGACGTGATCGCGCGCGAGCACCCCGAATGGTTTGCGCAGGACGGCGCCCGCCTGCACCCCGATGCGGACGGCCAGGCCGCCCTCGTGGACCTCATCGCCGGTCCGGGGGCGCCGCCGGCGGAGTCCGCCGGATCGATCGTGGAGATCGCACGTCCCACGCCCCCACCCTCGCCGCCGGAGCCGGCAGACGAGCCGGAGTTCCCCGCCGAGGAGTTCACCAACGGGTGACGCGGGACGTCACGCGCCGCCGGACTCCCGCAGTCTCGTCAACGAGCCGAGCACCGTGTCGCGATCGGTCGTGAACCAGAACGGGGGCAGGCTCGCGCGCAGGCTCCGGGCATACCCGGCCGTCGCCAGCCGCGAGTCCAGCACCGCCACCACGCCGCGATCCTGCGGACTGCGGATGAGGCGGCCGGCGCCCTGAGCCAGCAGGAGTCCCGCCCGGGGCACCGCCACGGCGCTGAAGCCCGAACCCCCGGCGTCGTCCACGGCTCGCTGCCGCGCGGCGATCAGGGGATCGTCCGGTCGCGGGAAGGGGATCCGGTCGATGACGACCAGGCTGCAGGACTCCCCGGGAACATCCACCCCCTGCCAGAGGGACACGGTCCCGAGCAGGGACGACTCGGGACGCGAGGCGAACCGCTCGACGAGTCCCGCGACGGCGTCCCCGCGCTGCTGCACGAGGATGGGCAGGTCGGGACGGTCACCGAGTCGCACCCGGAGGTACTCGGCGGCGCGCTCGACGCCACGCCAGCTGCTGAACAGCGCGAGCGTGCGACCACCCGCCGCCTCGAGGAGGTCCGCCAGTTCATCGAGCGCCTCCATGGGCACGCCGTCGCGCCCGGGAGGCGGCAGGTGGCGAGCCACGTAGAGGATGCCCTGGCGTCCGTGGTCGAACGGGGAGCCGACGTCGATCGCCACGGTGTCAGGAGGCAGGCCCACCGCCGCCACCACCGACCCGAAGCCGTCGCCTGAGGCCAGCGTCGCACTCGTGAGCACCACGGGCCCGTCCGCGAACAGGGAGGTGCTGAGCAGCCGCGCCACCGACAGGGGCGCGGAGCGCAGCACCGGCGAGCGCGCACCCGGCTCGCCCGGATCCACCCACACGACGTCCTCGCCGCTGAGGCTGATGAGCGTGCCGGCCGCGTCGTGCACCTCCTCGAGCAGACCGGCCGCACGTTGCCGCGCGGCCTGAGCATCGGCATCTCCGGACTCCCGATCGGCGCCAACCTCCGCGATCGCCTGACGGAAGCTGTCTCTCACGAGCGTCAGGGCCAGGAGCACGTCCGTGGTCCAGGACTCGATCCGCGTCGGCCCGGCCAGTCCTGCCGCCTGCGTGCGAAGAGCCTCGTCGAGACCCTCCACGGCGGAGGCCATGCGCTCGGCCGTCTCCGGATCCACCAGGCGTCGTGCCGTCGATGCCGACCGCTCCGCCACGGCGGGTGAGAGCTCCAGCATGACCGCGGACGTGACCCGGTCGACGAGCTCGTGAGCCTCGTCGATGATCACCGCATCGTGCTCGGGGAGCACGGGGACACCCTCGACAGCGTCGATGGCGAGCAGAGCATGGTTGGTCACGACGATGTCGGCCTCCATCACCTCCTGTCGACGCAGGGCGGTGAAGCACTCGGACCCGAAGGCGCAGCGCGACTCCCCCACGCACTCGCGACGGCCCACCGAGAACGCCCGCCAGACCCGTGGATCGAGCTCGTCGGGGTAGTCGTCCCGATCTCCCGTGGTCGTCGTCTCCGCCCACGCGCGCAGCGCCTTCGCCTGACGACCGAGGGCACTCGTCGGGGCATCGAAGAGCGCGTCCGCGTCGTCGTCCTCGCTCGATCCACCATGCAGACGCTGGAGGCAGACGTAGTTGTTGCGTCCCTTCAGCACCGAGAACGACAGGGGTCGGGGCAGCACGGGATCCAGGGCCTCGGCGATGCGGGGAAGGTCCCGGTCGATCAGCTGCCGCTGCAGAGCCAGGGTCGCCGTCGCCACCACGACGGGGCCACCGTTCGGCGACGTGGCACGGACGGCCGCCGGGACGAGATAGCCGACGGACTTGCCCGTGCCCGTGCCGGCCTGCACCACGGCATGCCGGCCGGACGCGATCGCCTCCGAGACGATCTCGGCCATCCGCTCCTGCCCCGGTCGGGGCTCCCCCTCCAGCGCCTCGACCACCCGACTCAGCGCGACCGACACCGCGTCAGACTCCTGCGGCGGAGGCGTGGATGTGTCAGGCACCGGCGCTGCCCGCCCCCAGGGCCACGAGCTCGCCGGCGAGTGATGCCGGCACCCGGGCCCGCAGTCGCGTACCCGCTGCGCCGTGCTCCTCCTGCAGGACCTCACCCGTGCGATGGGCACGGCTGATGAGGTCCCCACGCGAGTAGGGCACCAGGACATCCACGTCGGTGAGTCCCGTGGGGAGGTCCCGCTCGATGGCCTGCAGCAGATCCTCGATGCCCTGCCCCGTCTGGGCCGAGACGACCACGGCGTGCGGCTCACGACGCAGCAGTCGAGTCACGACCTCCGGGTCCGCAGCATCCGACTTGTTGATGACGATGAGTTCCGGGATATCCGACGCATCGATGTCGTTCAGCACCGAACGCACGGCGGCGATCTGCTCCTCGGGCGCCTCGTCGGACCCGTCCACCACATGGAGGATGAGGTCCGCGTCGGCGACTTCCTCGAGTGTCGACCGGAACGCCTCGACCAGCTGATGGGGCAGGTGCCGGACGAATCCGACGGTGTCCGAGATGGTGTAGTCGCGACCGCCGGGAGTGCGAGCCTTCCGCACCGTCGGATCGAGCGTCGCGAAGAGGGCGTTCTCGACCAGGACGCCCGCACCCGTGATGCGATTGAGGAGGCTGGACTTGCCCGCATTCGTGTACCCCGCGATCGCCACCCGCGGCGTCCCGGAGCGCTGGCGCGCAGCGCGCTGGGTGGTACGGGCCTTCGCCATCTCGGCGATCTCCCGTCGCAGTTTCGTCATCTGGGCCCGGATGCGGCGACGGTCCGTCTCGATCTTGGTCTCACCCGGACCACGCGTGCCCACACCGCCGCCGCCGGATCCGCCACCACCCGCGCCACCCCCCTGACGCGACAGGGACTCGCCCCAGCCGCGCAGTCGTGGGAGCAGGTACTGCATCTGCGCGAGGCTCACCTGCGCCTTGCCCTCTCGACTGCGGGCGTGCTGGGCGAAGATGTCGAGGATCAGCCAGGTGCGGTCGACGACCTTGACCTTGAGGACCT
>CAZICY010000098.1:0-3766 GCA_964537955.1 uncultured Actinomyces sp.
CAGCGCTCATGATCACCTACCCGTCCACGCACGGGGTGTTCGAGCAGGCTGTGGGGGAGATCTGCGCCATGGTTCACGACGCCGGCGGCCAGGTCTACGTCGACGGAGCCAACCTCAACGCCCTCGTGGGGCTCGCTAAGCCGGGTCGATTCGGGGCCGACGTCTCGCATCTGAATCTGCACAAGACCTTTTGCATCCCGCACGGGGGAGGGGGGCCCGGGGTGGGTCCCATCGGTGTCCGGGAGCACCTCGCCCCCTTCCTGCCGTCCCATCCGCTGCGACCGGAAGCTGGCCCTGTCGAGCCCGTTGTTGGACCGGTGAGCGGTGCGCCCTGGGGCTCCGCTGGCATCCTGCCGATCCCGTACGCCTACCTCAGGCTCATGGGACCCGAGGGCATCACCCACGCCACATCCGTCGCCATCCTGTCGGCCAACTACATCGCTCACCGACTCGGGCAGGCCTACCCGATTCTCTATACCGGTGCTCACGGTCGCGTCGCCCACGAGTGCATTCTCGATCTTCGCCCGCTCACCAAGTCGAGCGGCGTCAGCGTGGACGACGTCGCCAAGCGGCTCATCGACTACGGCTTTCACTCACCGACGATGTCCTTCCCCGTGGCTGGCACCCTCATGGTGGAGCCGACGGAGAGTGAGAGCCTCGCCGAACTCGATCGCTTCTGCGACGCCATGCTGGCCATCCGTGCCGAGATTGCCCGCGTGGAAGCGGGGGAGTGGCCGGCAGGGGACAACCCCCTGCATCACGCGCCGCACACGGCCGAGTGCCTCGTGGGGGACTGGGACCATGCCTACGACAGGCGCACGGCGGCGTTCCCTCCCGGCGTCTCCCCGGCGGCGAAGTACTGGCCGCCGGTGCGCCGGATCGACGGTGCCTACGGCGATCGCAATCTCGTGTGCGCATGCCCCTCGCCGAAGGAGCTGGAGATGTCCTCGGGCGGTGACCGCTAGCCTTCGGTCGTGACCGACCTCACTGAGGGGCTGATCGCCGGCCTGCTCATTTCGCTTGCGGTCGCGGCATTCGCACGCTGGCGCGGGTGGGGGATTGCCATTCCCGTGCTCGTGGCGGGGATCGCCTTCGGCTTGCTGCCCTTCGGACCATCGGCGCCCGATGACGCGGGTGAGATCTTCCTGCTCATCCTCGCGCCCCTCGTCTTCGGTGAGGCGCTGTCCGCCTCCTATGTCGATTTCAAGAGGTTCCGACGGCCGATCTTCGCGCTGGCAGTCGGCTTGGTCCTCGTCACCTCCGTGGCCATTGGGGCAGTGGCGGCCGCACTGGTGCCGGGTATACCCCTCTCGCTGGCCTTCGCGCTCGGTGCGATCCTCTCGCCCACCGACGCCGTGGCCGTCGCAGCCATCGCGCGACGGGTCGCGCTACCTCGTCGCGTGGTCACGATTCTCGAGGGCGAGAGCCTGGTCAACGACGGCACCGGCCTGACTCTCCTGCGCGTCGCCCTCGCCGCCGCGGCCACGGGCTCGGTGTCGGGCGGCGACATGGCGATCATCCTGCTTCAGTCGGTGGTGGGCGGTCTCATCGTGGGAGTGCTGGCCGGACTCGCACTCGCCTGGCTGGTGCGCAGTGATCCCGACCAGACGGTGGTGAACGCCTTCGTCCTGATCGCCCCCATCCCGGTCTATCTGATCGCCGAAGCGGTCGACGGGTCCGGCATCCTGGCCGTCGTCGCCACGGCTCTCATCGTGGCCAACACCATGCTCACCCACCGGCGATTCGAGGGGCGCCGGTCATCAATGGCGATCTGGAGGCAGATCACCTTCATCCTCAGTGCCGCGGCGTTCTTCCTCGTGGGCCTCGAACTTCCTGAGACCGTGCTCGCTCTGCCGGAGGACGACCTCAGGCTCCTGCCCATCCTCGTCATCTCGGTGGTGGCGGTCCTCGTCGTCAGTCGAGTGGTCTTCGTGTGCGGCTATGCACTCGTGTCGGGCAAGGGGGAGGGGCACATCGGTGTCCGCGAGGCAGTCGTGCTGGCCTGGGCCGGAGCCCGAGGTCCTGTCTCGGGGCTCGCAGCCTTCTCGCTCCCTCTCGGCGTCGGCGTCGAGGCCACCCTGGACCAAAGCCGCCTGCTGCAGGCCACAACCTTCGTCGTCATCGGTGTCACCCTCGCCCTATCGCCCACGCTTGGCCTCGTGGCACGAGCCGTGCGGCTTCCCGCTCTCGACCTCGACGACGACAGGCGTGCGGTGCGCGTGGCACTCGCCACCCGCGGGATAGATGCGCTTGACGAGGCTGTCCGCGACGCGGCAAACGCCCGCCAGCCTCTGCCCGACGGAGTCGTGGAGGCCGTGCGCCACCGCCTGATGGATGACCTGGGGATCGCAGGGGGAGATGCCCCGACCACGACCAGCCTCGATGACGCCTACCGCCTGGAGATGGCGGTGCTGCGCGCCCAGCAGGATGAACTCCTGCGTCTGCGCGAGGGCGGTACGCCGGACGCGGTCATCCGGCCTGCGCTTCACGAGATTGACCTTCAGATCAGCGCCCTGCGGGCGCGGGCCGCGGGCGAGGCCTAGGACCGACCGAGCGTCTCCTGGGCATCGCGCAGGGGATCACTACGCGGCATCCACTCCGCCAGTTGCGTCGCAACGCCCGTCGCGGCCACCGCCGCCAGCACCTCGGGGTCATCGTCTACGAGGGCGATGATCTCCGCCGTGGAAGCCAGACGTCTGAGCACCTCGACCTTGAAGACCCGGGCCGGGCGACGGTCGGCATCAGGGCGCATGAACAGGTCATCACCCTCCAGCCCGTGGGCGGTAAGCCAGGCCACGGTGTCGGTGCGCCAGCGCTCGGGACGCCCGGTGAGGTAGACGATCCTGTGGCCGTCTGCACGGGCCATCGTCACCAGTGCCCGCCCCTGTGCGAGAACCGGATCGCGCCCCATAGCGCCGAAGAAGGCCTCCCAATCGCGCGAACCGCCCTCGATGTGGTGGAGGCGGTGGCGGACGTCCGCAACGACGCCATCGATGTCCACCACGAGGACGTGAGGGGAGTTCCCCTTCACGTGATCTGACATAATGTACGTTATCGGATAACGCCTAGGAGCGGAGCGCCTGGGCCAGATCCTCGAATTCGCCCGTGAGGACGGCCATGTCCTCGTCCGTGTGGGCCAGCGACACCAGCCACTGCTCGTCGAGTCCCGGAGGCGTCAGCACGCCGCGGTTGACACCCCACAGCCAGCTGAGCTCTGCGGCAGCGAAATCGGTGCGCTTGTAGTCGCGGTATGTCCGCACCGGCCCTGGCGACCATGTGATGGCGCCCTTGACCCCGAAACCGACCGTGTGGGCAGGCAGGGCGTAGTCCCTGATGATTCGGTCCGCTTCCTCGAGCGCCCTGTCATTGACCTCCTCGGCAGCCGCGAGGGCCTGGCGGGTGCACACCTCGTCGACCGCGGCTGCTGCCGCCATGACGAGCGGATTGCCGTTGTAGGTCCCGAAGTGCGGCATGCGCCCGTCGGTGACGGTTGCCATGACCTCGGCAGTCCCGCCGAAGGCCGCCAGGGGCAGGCCGCCACCGATGCTCTTGGCCAACGTCACCAGATCGGGCTTGACGCCCAGCCGCTGCGCCGCACCGCCGTAGCCCGCGGTAAGGCCGGTCTTGACCTCGTCGAAGACGAGCAGCACGCCGTGAGCGTCGCAGAGTGCGCGCACACCGGCGAGGTAACCGGCATCCGGCAAGACGATCCCCATGTTCTCGGGGACCGGCTCCATCACGATCGCCGCGATGTCCTTGCCGTGCT
>CAZICY010000099.1:0-3720 GCA_964537955.1 uncultured Actinomyces sp.
GCCTTCGGCAAGCCGCTGTCGGCGTACCAGGCACTGGACTTCATGGTCGCCGACATGGAGGTGCGCGCCCACACCGCGCGCCTGGCGTACTACGACGCGGGCGCGCGCATGCTCGCGGACGAGCCCTTCAAGCGGCAGGCGGCCATCGCCAAGCTCCACGCCTCCAACGCGGCGGTCGAGAACGCCCGCTGGGCCACGCAGATCTTCGGCGGCTATGGCTTCATGAACGAGTACCCGGTCGCCCGCTTCTGGCGCGATAGCAAGGTGCTCGAGATCGGCGAGGGCACCAACGAGGTGCAGCGCATGCTCATCGCCCGGGAGCTGGGCCTCGGGCGTTGAGTGGCGACTAGTGTCGCTCTCGAGCGGCGTGTCGCGCGCGCATGTCGCCACTCAACGAAGGGAGGCGTGATGTCGACGGTGCTCACGGAGGATCGCGGTCCGGTGCGGATCCTCACCCTCAACCGCCCGGAGCGGCTCAACGCGATCACCGAGGATCTCATCGCCGACCTCAACGCCGCCCTCGAGGCCGCGCATGCCGACCCAGGAGTGCGCGCCCTGGTCCTCACCGGCGCGGGCCGCGCCTTCTGCGCCGGAGACGACCTGCACGAGTACGCCGACCAGGCGAGCACGCGCGAGGCCACGCAGGCCTACGTCGAGCAGCTCCAGCAGGTGACGCGCCACATCATGCTCGGTCGCGTGCCCGTCGTGGCCGCCGTGCGCGGCTGGGCGGTCGGCGGGGGCTTCGAATGGGTGCTGGACTGCGACCTCGTCGTCGTGGGTGAGTCGGCCAAGGGCTTCTTCCCCGAAATGGGCCTGGGCCTCTTCGTCACCGGCGGGGTCACCGCGTTGCTACCCCGGATCGTGGGGCTCTCGCGCGCACGGCAACTCCTCATGCTGGGAGAGCGCATCGACTCGGCGCAGATGCTGGAGTGGGGGATCGCGCACTGGCGCGTGCCCGATGACGCGGTGCTCGACGAGGCCGTCGCCGTGGCCCAGCGACTCGCCGGCCTGTCGGAGCGGGCCGTGACCGACCTGCGGCGGATCATGACGACCGTCTCTGCGGGGGACCTCGAGACTGCGATGGCCGCGGAGACCCAGGCCACCGTGGCGGCCTTCGGTGACCCCGATGCCGCTCGGCGCGTGCGGGAGGCCGCACCCTAGGGGCACCGCCGCACACTTCGGACAAATCGACCCCCCTTCGATCGTGGGCTTAGGGACACCTTTGCGATGGCCTACCCCTTGCTCCCTGCGGCTACGGGCGAGGAACATGTGGCGCAGTGGGCTGGGTAACGCACCGAGTCCGACTCGGGGGGGCAGAGGTGGGAGGTGGTCCTTGGACGCTTCGGGCTCCGCCACAGCGACATTCTGGTCTGGCGACACACCACTGTGCGTTGACTTTGCTGCGCGATCGGTCTTTGTCGACGGTGTTGAGGTCCATCTCACTCCGACGGAGTTCGACATAGTCGACTGCCTGGCACGGCGCGCCGGCACAGTGGTCTCCACATCGGATCTCATCGATGCCATCTGGGGCGAGTGGTTTGGCCCTGTGGATCACATCTTCGTCCACGTACATCACATTCGTCGCAAGCTCGACACCTGTGGCCGTCTGATTGTGACCAAGCGCAAGGCCGGCTATCTCCTGCGCGATCAACCGAGTGCCGATCGCGCCGCTGGGTCTTGGCCGCAGCTCACACACGAGTACTCCGGTCTCCTCCAAGAGGATGCACGGTCTCGGGAAAGCATCTGGCTGCTCGTCGACAAGGACCAAATCGTGACGTGGGTCTCTGACTCGATCAAGCCACACCTGGGCTGGTCACCCGTGGATCTGCTCGGCAAGCATCCGTGGGTCATCGCCGCGGCGGAAGACGCGGAGAAGCTGGAGAGGGCGTTCCGCGTGAAGGGAGTGTCGCCCTTCGTGTCCCTCCCGACTCGGGTTCGGCATTCGGACGGGCACCTCGTGGATCTGCGTCAAGTCGCCAACGTGATCATCGGGGCTGACGGAAGGCGCCTGGGCGGAGTCGGCGAGTGGATCGTGCTTTCGTCGGATGCGCAGGAGTCAGTGGAGGAGGAACGGACTGCCATGCCCTTTCTCCTCCACTACGACGGTGACCACGTGCTCAGGGCAGTCGAGCCCCATCAGCCCTTCCTCGGCTGGGATCCGGACGAGGCCATCGGGAGACCCTTCAGCATGACGGGTCTGGATCTGACCACGAGGGCCACGCTCCTGGAGGGGCTCGTGAAGTTAGGAGCCGAGCACTCGCTGGGAGTGACCCCCGTCAGCCGAGCGGACGGCACAGCAGGAGTCGTCGACATGCGACTGCGGCTCGCCGTCGGGGATGGCGTGCTCGTGGGCTACTCCGTCGAAGTGCGCGTGCTGGAGTAGGCGGCGTCAGCGCAGCAGGCCCGCCTTGCGCAGGCCCGCCCAGGTGAGGGGGAGCAGTCCTGCGGCGAGCGCGATCTTGACGACGTCGCCGATGAGGAACGGCGCGACGCCGAGCTGCAGTGCGGTCACCCACGTGGCGTCGATGGCGTACTTTAGCCAGGTGACACCCACGGCGTAGATGACGAGGTTGCCCAGGACCATCAGGCCGGCGGTGCGCCACGCGGTGAGCGTCGCCCCGTGTTCCGCGACGCGACCCACGATGCCCGCCGCGACGATGAAGCCGAGGATGTAGCCGAAGCTCGCCATCGCGAAGCCGGAGGAGCCCTCGGCGAACCACGGCACGCCCGCGATGCCGGCGACGGCGTACAGGCTCATGGCGAGCACTCCGCGCAGCGAGCCCAGGGCGGCTCCGGCGAGGAGCACGGCGAAGGTCTGCAGGGTCAGGGGCACCGGGGTGAAGGGCAGTGGGATCGCCACCTGGGCCGCGAGGCCGACGAAGGCCGCGCCGCCGATGACGAGCACCGCCTGGCGGGCCAGGGACCGGGCTCCCTCCGCGCGGTCGGTCCAGACGTCGGCGAGGACGGCAGGCTGGGCGACGGCCATGGGGGTACCTCCGGTGGTGTGGTGCGCTACGGCGTGTCGTGACCCTATCCAATCCGCGCAACGGCGCTAGGGACGGTCTAGGGTGGGGTCACCGTGAAGGGCTGAGGCCCGGCGGGTCGGCCAAGCCGCCCCTGTCGGGCAGGCCCGGCTCCGGGTGAGGACGCAGGGGAAGGCGAACCTCACGAAGGAGGCCACGGCATGTCCACGATGCCACCATCACGGTCGGCGACGCATCCGTCGATGCTGCCCCCGACCCTGCCCAATGCTGGCCGCGCTCGCGGCGTCGTCTTCTTGCACGCCGTGCCTCGAGCACTGTGCCCCCACGTCGAATGGGCCTTGAGCTCCATCGTCGACGCCGAGATCCGCCTGGACTGGCAGCCGCAACCGGTCTCCCCGCCGCTGCTGCGTGCGGAGCTGCCCTGGGCGGGACGACCCGGCCTGGGCTCCCGATTCATGAGTGCACTCAAGGCGATCCCCGACCTCATCGCCGAGGTCACCGAGGATCCGTCGCCAGGCAGGGAGGGTGAGCGCTACGCGCTGACGCCGACGCTTGGCCTGCATCGCGCCATCATCGGCGTGCACGGTGACATCCTCGTGTCCGAGGATCGTCTGCGCGCCGCCGTCGCCGGTGCCGAATCAACGGGTGCGCAGCTCAAGGATGGGATCGCCTATCTCCTCGGCACTGCCTGGGACGCCGAGCTGGAGCCTTACCGAGCGGCGGGCGAGGACACCCC
>CAZICY010000100.1:0-3678 GCA_964537955.1 uncultured Actinomyces sp.
ATGATGTCGGCCTCGAAGACCGCCCCGAGCGTGGTCTCCACCATGCCCCGGTCGTTGACCTCCTCCATGAGCGTCCAGTGGGCGGGCATCACCTTGGTGGCCCGGTCCAGCGGGGCGAGCCGATCGTGGATGGTGTGGAAGAGCTCGGTGGCGAGCTCCGAAGCCTTCCCGGTGAGGTCGGGGCGTCCAAGCCCGCGCACGAAGACGGTGTCGCCCGTGAGGATGAGGTGGCCGGGGATGTGGACGCAGGTGCTCCCCGGGGTGTGGCCGGGCATCTTGATGGCGAGGACCTCGAGCTGGGCGGCGCCAAGGTCGATGACGGTCCCGTCTGCCAGCGGCTCGTTGGCAAAGGGCGTCTGGAGGCCGGAGTCCTCGACCGGCACGTGGTAGGGCACGCCCAATTCCGCCGCCATCGCCGGGCCCCCGGAGATGTGGTCGGCGTGGATGTGGGTGTCGACGATGTGCGTGATCGTCATCCCGTGCTTCTCGGCGAGATCGAGATAGGTCTGCGGGAATCGAGCGGGATCAACGACGACGCAGCCGTGGCCGACGGCGCCGATGACATAGGACAGGCACGCCTTTGCGGGGCGGGCGATCTGGTACCCCACCATTCCCTCGGGCAGCCCCTCGATGGGCCGGGGCACCAGCAACTCAGCCCAGGCGGCGGTGCCGCCCTCGAGGGTGCGCACGTCGCGACCCTCGTCCTTGAGCACGTCGATGAGGAGATCACTGCCGTTGCCGTGGGCGCAGACGACCACTGTGTCGTCGGGGATCTCCTGGGCGAGCGCCTCGGACTCCTCCACGGCGACCCAGATCGGAACGTTCTTCATCGGCACTGCGCGCGTGCCTTCGATCTGCCACGCGGCGTACTCGTCCTGGTTGCGGACGTCGAGGACAAAGGGACAGCGCCCCTCGTCGATCTCGGCGTACAGCTCGGCAGGGGTAATCGATCGCGCCATGCCGGTCACTCCTCTCACGCACCCCCCGAGGGGCACCTCCCGGGCCAACCGCAAAGCGCGCCATGGTCGCGTCAATCCGCCCACGACCCGCGATGCGGTGTTTCAGCCCTGAACCATATGCGCAGACGCTAATGTGCGTACAGGGTTTCGGGAAGCACTTCCGGGACGTGCCTTCCGAACCTTGCCGTGGGGGCCCACCCGCGCCTACGGTCCCCTGAGGCGGATTCCCCGTCGCCCGGTCCACCCGGACCGCCCGATGCACGAAGGAGGCCCCGTGGCCGACAAGGATCCCGACGCACCCGACAGCATGACGATCATCGCCTTCAGCGGTGACCTCGACAAGCTCTGGCCGACCTTCATCCTGAGCTCCACGGGTGCGGCCAGCGGCATGGACGTCACCGTCTTCTTCACCTTCTGGGGCCTCTTCCCTCTGGTGAGAGACGACGTGCGTATCACCGGCTACGACGCGATGACCAAGGCCCTCGCCGGCATGAATGCCCCCGGCATGAAGAAGGCCAAGCTCTCCAAGCTCAACATGGGCGGCTCCGGCTCGTGGATGATGCGCAAGGTCGCGGAGAAGAACAAGCTCGCTCCCCCGGAGGAGCTCTTTGCGATGTGCCAGGACATGGGCGTCAATCTCTGGCCGTGCCAGATGACGATGGACCTCCTCGGCGTCCAGTCGAATCAGATGGTCGAAGGGCTCGGCGAGCCCGTCGGTGCTGCCACGGCACTGCAGAAGATGGCCAAGTCCGACATCAACCTCTTCATCTAGTCCCCTACCCATCACACACGAACGGAGTCCCCATGCCAGATGCAGCCAAGGTCGTGGACGCCAAGGGGCAGAGTTGCCCCATGCCTGTCCTGATGACAGCAAAGGGAATCAAGGAGATCGACAGCGGACAGATTCTGCTGCTCGAGGCGACCGACAACGGCGCCCGCTCCGACATCCCCGCCTGGGCCACCCAGACCGGCAACGAGCTCGTCGAGTCCGAAGAGGCCGACGGCGTCATGAAGTTCTACATCCGGAAGAAGTGATCGCGTGCGCTACGGATTCGCCATCGACCAGCGGACCTGCATCGGCTGCCATGCCTGCACGGTGGCCTGCAAGACCGAGCACCAAGTCCCGGTGGGGCAATTCCGCACCTGGGTGAAGTACGTCGAGAAGGGGTCGTTCCCGGACACGACCCGGGAGATGGCGGTCCTGCGCTGCAATCACTGCACGGATGCCCCGTGCGTCCAGAGCTGCCCCACGGAGGCACTTTTCATTCGCGATGACGGGATCGTCGACTTCGACAATTCCCGCTGCATCGGATGCAAGATGTGCATGCAGGCGTGTCCCTACGACGCGATCTACATCGACGAGGAGACCCACACCGCGGCCAAGTGCAACTTCTGCGCGCACCGCATCGACCAGGGTCTCGAGCCCGCCTGCGTCCAGGTCTGCCCCACCGAGTCGATCTGGGTCGGCGACCTCGACGACCCCAATAGCGGGATCCGCAAGCTGCTCAGCATCGAGCCGGTGACCGTGCGGGCCCCGGAGCAGAACACCAGCCCCAATGTCTATTACGTCGGCGCCGACAAGGCCGCGCTCGACCCGCTCGTGGCGCCGGTCGACGAGACCTACCTCTGGGCCGAGCCCGACATCCTGCGCCTGCAGACGGCACACGAGCTCCCCGGCGACCCCATCACCAACGCCCGGACCACGCTCAACACCGCCCATCCCCGCCCGTGGGGCTGGAAGGTCTGGACCTACCTGTGGACCAAGTCCGTGGCGGCCGGCGCCGGTGCGCTCGCCGCACTTCTCCTGCTGATGACGGGCAGCGACTCCACTCTCGTGACCACTGTGGCCCCCCTCATCGCCGTGGCCTTCCTCCTCGCGACCTCGGTGCTGCTCATCTGGGACCTCAAGCAGCCCAAGCGCTTCGTCTTCCTGCTCATGCCCTGGATGCTCAATAAGCGTTCGTGGCTGGCGATCGGCGGCATCTTCCTCGGCCTGTACTCGGCGATCACCGGGATCTGGTTCCTCATCGGGGCCGCCGACCTCCTCGGTCTGGGCGACTACACCTCCGTCATCAACATCCTCGCCTGGCCGGCGATCCCCGCCGCGATCATGACGGCGGGCTACACCGCCTTCCTCTTCGGTCAGGCCGAGGGCCGCGACCTCTGGCAGTCGCCGGTGCTCTTCTGGCACCTGCAGGCCCAGGCCGTCATGGCCGGGGCGGGCGTCCTCCTCGTCGCTGGCGTGATGCTCGACTTCGCGGGCGAGGGCTTCGTCTCGATCACGTGGCTGGCGTGGGCGCTCTTCATCGGCACGGTCGCCAACCTGCTCATCCTCACGGTGGAGTACGCCGGCAAGCACTCCACCCGCAACGCCGCTGTCGCCGCGCACATGATCACGCACGGCCGCTACAAGCGCTCCTTCTGGGGCGGTGCCATCGGCCTGTCCGTCGTCACAGCGATCCTCGCGTTCATCGGAGCGCTCAACGAGAGTCTCGGACTCCTCGCCGTCCTGGCAGGCGTGATCGCCCAGGCATCCCTGCTCATCTACGAGTCGGCCTACGTCAAGGCCGGCCAAGACGTCCCGCTCTCCTAGCGGCCACTGATAAGAGAAGGACTGACATGACCGTCACGGACCGCCCCGAGGCTCCACGACCCGAAGCCCATGGCATGCGCACCCGCGGTGCCCTGTCCAACTACCCGCCCGTGGAGACGTGGGACG
>CAZICY010000101.1:0-3636 GCA_964537955.1 uncultured Actinomyces sp.
AAGTGCCCGAGTGAGGTCACAGGTAGGTCCATGTTCATCCCCGTCTTGCATTCAACGGACACACATGGCCGATTGCTGACCGATCCGGAACTTGATCCGCGCCGGTCTACCGCTGGGTTGAGGTTTCGTCTCGCTGCTGGAAGAGGAGGTAGAGCACGACGACGCCGCCCACGAACCGGAGCGCACCAAGGGCCGGGCGGAAATCGGCGTACCCTCTCATCGCGATGAGACCGGCGGCAACGGCGATGGTCGCGAGGATGGCCAGGGCAATGGTCCCGCTTCTGCTGCCGCGGGAGTACGCGATCGTGGCGACGAGGCCAAGGATGGCGAGGATTATTGCCGCGACGCTGCCCGCAATAACCTGAGTGGAGGTGAGGGCATCTGCGGTGCTCCAATCAAACTCCGCGTTGAGCTCATCAGCGTCGACGATGCCGAGGATTCCGACGAAAAGCTGCTCGAGGAAGACAAGCACCGCGAGCACAATCACAACGGTGACTGTCCAGGGGCGAGTCGACTTTGCCGCACTTCCTGCCATGGCTACTTCCTGCCTTCCGGGGGTAGGCGAGGATCGCCGTGAGCGCGGACACTACCAAAATCTCAGCAGCGTGTGGTGGCTCTGCACGGGTAGAAGGGACCCGGGTGGTTCACGCATAGTCCGGAAGACCTTCCGCTGAGAGCTCCACTAGGTGTAGCCGGTGCGTGCCAGGCGGATTGACCCGCAGTCTCGGTGCAGGGGAGCCTACGGAAGGCGTTCCTCGTCAACGTCTCGGAGGCGAGGGAGTCAGAGGTCTCACCATTGCGGCGCACGCCTTGCCGTGATGTCCGGGGCACGCTAGGCGCGACCGGGACGCCGGCAGCTCCATGCCCTAGGCTCCGCAACGCTTGATGCACACACGCGCACGAACTTCGGGGATGCATGTGGCCTTCCATGTGCACCGGACGACCTGGATCGCAGCACGCCGTCGAGGCGCCGCCTCTGACGAGAACGCTAGAGCCTCAATCCCGAGGTGGTGGGGCACATGACCGTGATCGTCTTCGTCGCCTACGGCGTCGGAGCACTACTCGGCTATGCAGTTGCCCGCGGCGGTCGACTTGTCCCCGTTTGGCGAGTCTTCATCCGCGCCAACCTGCTGCTCACCAGCATCGTCCTCTCCGTCCTCGCCGGATGGCGCGTCTCCGGCTTCGCCGACCTGCTGTGGCCCGTCGTGGTCACGGCGGTGATGTTCGTCCTCGTCGGCGTCGCCTACCTACTGACGCCGTCGTCTCCCGAGCGTCCCGGACGCGCTGTGCTGCGCGGGTGGTCGGCAATTCCCAATCCGGGCTTCTGGCTCATCCCGGTCGCCACGGCGATCGCAGGCGCACCGGGAGCGGTCATCGCGGTCCTCATCGATCGAGTCGCGCTGGCTTCCTTCGCCATCTGGGTCTGGGTGCTTCGCAAGCATGCCCCCATCAAGCAACAGGTCCGCACATCCTGGATTGATCAGTCACCCCTCATCGCACTCGTCGTGGGGTTGCTTCTCGGTGTCATCTCCGACGCCCCGGAGTGGACCGCGTCGGTCCTGCAGTGGCTAGCACCCGTCGTCGCTGCCATCGGTGCCGCAGTCTTCGTCGGCTCAGTGCTTCATCCCAGCCAGCGCATTGAGTGGCGCCCCGGCGTGCGCGTGTGGGCGCTTCTCAGCCTGGCCCGCATCGCCATGATGGTGCCCTTGGCATTCCTGGCACCGACCGAGCCCATCGCGGTCGCACTGGTGCTCGGCGCCTTCAGCATCCCAGCCTTCTTCCCGTCGAGCCTCTCGGTGCTGTACGGCTACACCGACTCGGTCGTAGCCGCTTCCGTCCGCCTGGGGTGGATCTTCGCGCCTATCGGCCTCGTGGCCGCGGGCTTCATCATCACCCGTTAGGGCCATGTCTTCGATCCATGCACCGGCGGACTCGCTCCCACGGACGAAAGCCTTACGCTCACTCCAGGCAGAATGCAGCTGGGACATGAAGCCCAAAGGAGACGCAGTGAGCGAGAAGCCGAAGAACGACCTCGAGGACCTGGGTGATCACACTCTTCATGGCGTCGAGGACGTCGCCGACGTCGTCGGCCACGGCATCGGGGGCACAGTGAAGGGACTGGCAGACGGCGTCGAGGCGGCCTCCGCCGAAACAAAGGTGCGGGAGGCCGACGAGTAGGTCGTGGACCGCGCCAGGGACACGACCGGCGACCACCCGTAATGGCACGGGGAGGTGCGCCGCGTGACCGCGGGATCTCACCCTGCCCTTACCTTCCCTTTGCCCCGTTCCAAGGCGGAGCCACGCATCCTCGAGTGACACAACTCGAGGAGGAAGAATGAAGACGATCGGTATGGCACTCGCAGGTGCAGCCTTGGCCTTCGGCCTTGTCGGCACTGCCGCGGGCGCAGCCCAGGCCGCGACGTACACACGGACCCAGGTCGCCCAGCACGCGAGCACCAGCGACTGCTGGACGATCATCGGACGCACTGTCTACAACCTCACGCCGTACGTGCCCATGCATCCCGGCGGCCCGCAGGAGATCAGCCGCGTGTGCGGCAAGGTGGGCACGTCCGCCTTCAACGGAGAGCACGGCGGCAATTCATCCATTCAGCGCATGCTCAAGACCTACCGAATCGGCGCCCTGAAGCGCTAGAAGGCCACCAGGCCGGTGCCGACGACCACCACGACTAGGGCGATCGTCTCGAGGCGCGCCATGCGCTCGCGCAGGAACACGAGGGCGAGAAGTGCCGTTACGAGGGGACTCAGCGACCCCAGGACCGACACCACGCCGATGTTGCCCTCGTTGGCCGCCGTGAAGAAGGCGACCTGCGCGAGAGCAACCGCCACTCCGGCACCCACGACGATCGCGAGGGACCGTCCGGTGAGTCGACCGCGCACCTTCTTGATGCCGAAGGCGATGACCAGGGTCACGAGGATCTGCGGGAACTGCGACACGAACATCGTCCCTGTGACGCTCACGCGGGCGCCGAGGTCCAGGGCGATGATGGCCAGGCCCCACAACCCAGCCGCGAGCAGGGCGATGACGATCGCCTCGAGCGAATTCGGCTCTCCCGGCGTGCGCCTCGTGGCCGCAGGAACATAGAAAATGACGAGCCCAATGATGATGACAACCAGCCCGGCAACCGCCATTCCCGTGAGGGTCTCGCCCAGGGCGAAGGAGTAGGCCAGCGGCACGAGGGCAGCGGTCGCGGCCACGCCCGTGACCACGCCAATCTTCCCGATCTCGTATGCCTTGAGGACGAGAAGCGTGCCACTGACATTCAGCAGTCCGCCCGCGAGGCCCTGCAGGACGTCGGTGGAGTCGAGAACGAAGTCTCCACTCGCGAGGCCCAGTCCGAGGTAGACGACGACGGAGGTGCTGCAGCACCCGAGCAGGACGATCTCGCGAGGGACTCGGCCGCGGAACTGCCCGAGGGCGAACTGCCAGACACCGAAGAGCAGTGCGCTGGCCAGTGCGAGCAGGAGATACAACGTCAACCCTTCGTCTTGCCACCCCGACGTGGAAGAGTAGGCCTATGCGCATCACGCGACTGTCCACCACGCCCGTCAAGGGACTGGCTCTGCACCATCCCGAGTCCATCCGCGTCGACGAGACGGGCGCCGTCGGTGACCGCC
>CAZICY010000102.1:0-3603 GCA_964537955.1 uncultured Actinomyces sp.
CCGCCAGACGATTGATGAGCCAGTCCTCGCGGTAGTAGTTGTACATCGCGAAGACGCCGTCGGGGCTGAGGTGGTCGTAGGCCTCTTGGATGGACTCGCGCGTGAAGAGATAGGACTCCAGGCGCAACTGGCTGGCACCACTCACCAGGGTGAGCGAGTCCGGCAGCGCAAAGAGGATGAGGTCGTACTCCCCGTCGGTGCGGGAGAGGAAGGCACGGCCGTCATCGATGTACGTCGTCACGCGTGGGTCGGCGTACGGCTGATTGGGGTTTTTCTCAATGCCGATCTGCTGGATGCGCGGGTCGATCTCGACCGCGTCGACCCGCTGCGCACCGCGCGAGAGCGCCAGCGCGACATCGGTGCCGGTGCCCGCACCGATCACGAGCACATTGCGCAGGGGATTGTCGACCGCACGCTCATAGGGCCTGCCATAGAGCGGCTCCAGTTCGAGGCGGCTCTCGGCGTCGAGGACGTTTTGGTGGGGGATGCCGTTGACCTGGACTGCGGTGTAGGGGGCGGGCGAGGTGTCGGTGTAGTCCTGCGTGGTCACCTTGTAGTACGGCGACCACGAGACGCCCGGGGTGAGGGACTCGATGGCGAGCAGCACGATGATGCCGATGGCCGCCAGCCACGACACGATCGGCAGGGCCTTGCCATAGAGCAGGACGAGAGCGACCAGCATCACCGTCGGCCAGATCCACGACGGCGAGCGCAGGAACGCCACGAGCGTGAAGAGCAGCGTGCCGCTGAGCGATCCGACGATGTCCCAGCGGTAGGCGTCGAGTGCGGTGAAGGCGAGGAACGCGCGGCCGGTGATCTCGCCGAGCAGCGTCATCGCGAAGGCGACGACCAGGAAGACCAGCGGCAGCGTCACCCAGGTGGGCAGCCCCGTGGGCTTGACCTCCGTGAAGAAGATGAGCTCGCTCGAGGAGCCCTCGATGCGGGCAGGGAAGAAGAAGATGAAGGCGATGAGCACGAGGACCGCGACAGGGGCGTAGCGGCCGAGGTCGCGCGGCTTGCGAGCGCGCAGGAAGCCCAGGCCGATCCCCAGGAACGACGCCAGCAGGATGAGGTTGGAGAAGTAGGACAGGTGCACCAGGTTGGCGCCGGACCAGCGGATGAGGGCCAGCTGCACGAAGAGCATGAGCGCGCTCGCGACGATGAGCCGCATGCGGGCGGAGAGCAGGCCGACGTGGGCCACCTCGGTTGTCACCCGCGGAACACTAGCGCCGCCAGGCGCCTAGGACAGGCCTATCGGACGGGTGCGTGTGCCGGCTCGGCGAGGCGCGCGACCTCGTCGCGCAGGATCGTGCGCACGTCCACCTCGCTGCGCAGCGCGGGATCGGTCATGCACTGCAGAGCGAGGCCGTCAATGAGGGCGTGCAGGCGCCGGACCTCGACATCGACATCGCGACTGGGATCGACCAGCCCCTGCTGCTTCATCGCACGAAGGAGGTCGCTCATGCCTTCCGCGACGGAAGCGTTGAGCCTGTGCAGCACGTCGGCGAACTCCGCGTCGGCACCCGCCTGCGAGGCGAGGAGCAGCCACACCCCCGACATATGGCGACGGCGCTCGCTCACCGGGACCAGGGTGCAGAGCACCTCGGTGGCCGTGTCCACATCGAGGTCGAACAGGTCCAGGGACATCACGTAGTCGGTGTTGTCCTGGACGAGCTGGTCGACAGCTAGGCCGAGGAGCTGGGGCATCGTGCCGACGTAGTGGCCGATGCTCGACTTGGGCATGCCCGCCTCTGCGGCGACGTGGCGCACCGACACCTCATGGGCGCCATCACGAGCGACGACGCGCCAGAGGGCTTCGACGATGACCCTGCGACGCTCGTCGTGGTCCACGATCTTGGGCATAGTCCCAGATTACCGCGTAGGGCCTAGACGGCATCCGTGAAGGTCGCCTCGACTCCTCCGGTGATGCCCACCGTGATGTTGTAGAGGACGGCGAAGAGACCAGCGAGGATCGACACGAGAGCGACCTCCAGGGCCGCCACCAGCACGGTGATGCCCATGACCCGATCGAAGGCCAGCACCGCCTCGAGATCGAAGGTGGTCGTGCCCGATCCGATGACCTCGTCGACATTGCGGGCCAGGGTCGCGATGACGCCGCTGTAGTCCAGCAGCCACCACAGCGCTGCCACCGCGCAGACGATGACGATGCCGAGGGCGACGGCCAGCATGAAGGCGACCTTCATCACCGACCATGCATCGACCCGGTAGACGTAGAGGCGCGCGCGCCGCGGGGCACGGCGGCGCGGAGCCTCGGGCTCCGGCTCGACCGCAGGCTGGGCGGCCGGCTCAGGTGCGGGCGCTGTCGCGACCGGGACGGGCGCCGCCACGGGCGGAAGGCCCTGCGCGGGGGTCGCGTCCGTCGGGCGCACGGGCGGAGCCTCGCCGAGCGAGCGCCCGATGGGCGTCGGCTGTCCGGGAGTCACCGTGCTGGACACGTCCGCTCCCCTCTGCCTGCTAGACGCCGAAGCGGCGTCACCCGGTGCTCAGACTAAACCTGCGGGAGGCCGTCCGAGCCGTCCTGACCGGTCGTGGCGTCAGTCGTCACCGATTCTTGACCCGGGGCGGGTGCAGGCTGGTCGCCGTCGTCCTCGGAGTCGTCGTCGGTCTCGCCGGCACGGGCCACGGCGACGAGGCTGCGGTCCTCGCCGAGGTTCATCAGGCGCACGCCCATGGTGTCGCGACCGGAGGGGCGGATCTCGTCGACGCGGGTGCGGATGACGATGCCGTCGTTGGCCACGGCGAAGATCTGGTCGTCGACCGTGCAGACCACGGCGCCCACGAGCCCCCCACGGGCCTCGACCAGCCGCATGGCGCGCACGCCGAGGATGCCGCGGCCCTTCGGCGACCACTCCTCCACCGGGGTGCGCTTGGCGTATCCGCCGTCCGTGACGGTGACGACGAAGGTGCCCTCGCGCACGACGTCCATCGACAGCAGCGCATCATCGCCGCGGAAGCGCATGCCGATGACGCCTCCGGTGGCGCGGCCCATCGGGCGCAGGGTGGCATCGTCGGCATGGAACCGCGCCGACATGCCCTTGCGCGAGACGAGCAGGAGGTCGTCGTCTTCGCTCACGAGCTGCGCGGAGATGACCTCGTCGTCCTCGCGCAGGTTGATGGCGATGACGCCGCCGGTGCGGTTGGAGTCGTACTCGGACAGCTTGGTCTTCTTGACCATGCCGCCGCGCGTGGCGAGCACGAGATACGGCGCCGCGTCGTAGTCGCGCAGGGTGAGGACCTGGGCGATCTCCTCGTCAGGCTGGAAGGCGAGCAGATTGGCCACGTGCTGGCCCTTGGCATCGCGCCCGGCCTCGGGCAGCTGGTAGGCCTTGGCGCGGTAGACCCGGCCCTTGGTGGTGAAGAAGAGGATCCAGTGGTGGGTCGTCGTCACGAAGAAGTGCTCGACGACATCGTCCTGGCGCAGGGCTGCGCCCTTGACACCGCGGCCGCCACGGCGCTGCTGCCGGTAGAGGTCGGTCTTGGTGCGCTTGGCGTAGCCGCCCGAGGTGATGGTGACGACGACGTCGTCCTCGGCGATGAGGTCCTCGTGGCTGACATCGCCATCCCACGGCACGAACTGCGTGC
>CAZICY010000103.1:0-3590 GCA_964537955.1 uncultured Actinomyces sp.
ACCTTCGTCTACCTCCAACTCCGCAAGCAGATCTACACCTGGGGCACCCGATGACCATTACCCCGCAATTCGTGACCGAGCCCGGCGACGACCGCTGGGCCGAATCCGCCCAGCGCCACCTGTGGATGCACTTCACGCGCCACTCCATCTACGAGACCGGGCAGGGCCACGTACCCGTCATGGTGCGCGGAGAGGGCGCCTACGTCTGGGATGACCAGGGGCGCCGCTACCTCGACGGCCTCGCGGGCCTCTTCGTCGTCCAGGCCGGCCACGGTCGCAAGGAGCTCGCTGCCGCCGCGGCCCGCCAGGCGGAGGAGCTCGCCTTCTTCCCCATCTGGTCCTATGCGCACCCGCGCGCCATCGAGCTCGCCGAGCGCCTGGCCCACTACGCCCCCGGCGACCTCAACCGTGTCTTCTTCACCACGGGCGGCGGCGAGGCGGTGGAGAGCGCCTGGAAGCTCGCCAAGCAGTACTTCAAGCTCACCGGCAAGCCGATGAAGCACAAGGTGATCAGTCGCAACATCGCCTACCACGGCACCCCGCATGGCGCCCTGTCCATCACCGGCCTCACCGGCGCCAAGAAGTACTTCGAGCCGCTCGTGCCCACCGGCATCAAGGTGCCCAACACCAACTTCTACCGCGCGCCCGAGGAATACCGCTACGACGAGAAGGCCTTCGGCCTGTGGGCCGCCGAGCGCATCCGCGAGGCGATCGAGTTCGAGGGCCCCGAGACCGTGGCCGCGGTCTTCCTCGAACCGGTGCAGAACTCCGGCGGATGCTTCCCTCCCCCGCCCGGCTACCTCGAGCGTGTCCGCGAGATCTGCGACGAGTACGACGTGCTCTTCGTCGCTGACGAGACGATCACGGCCTTCGGTCGCATCGGCGACATGTTCGCGATCAAGCGCTTCGGTGTGCAGCCGGACATCATCACCTGCGCCAAGGGCATGACATCGGGATACGCCGCGGCCGGCGCCATGATCGCGAGCGATCGACTCTTCGAGCCGTTCCGCGAGGGCACCAACTCGTTCCTGCACGGCTACACCTGGGGCGGCCACCCGGTGGCCAGCGCGGTCGCCCTGGCCAACCTCGACCTGTTCGAGCGCGAGGGACTGCTGCAGCATGTGCGCGACCACGAGTCGGCCTTCCGCACGACCCTGGAACGCCTCTACGACCTGCCGATCGTCGGCGACGTCCGCGGTGCGGGCTTCTTCTACGGGATCGAGCTCGTGAAGGACAAGGAGACGCGGGAGACCTTCACCGATGAGGAGTCCGAGCGTCTCCTGCGCGGCTATCTCGACAAGGCGCTCTTCGACAACGGCCTCTACTGCCGGGCCGACGACAGGGGCGACCCCGTGATCCAGCTGTCCCCGCCCCTCATCTGCGGTCAGCCACACTTCGACGAGATGGAGCAGATCCTGCGCACGGTGCTCACCGAGGCCGGGAACAGGCTGTGACGAGCCTGCCCGATCCCGGTTCTACGCCGCGCACGCGCGTCAAGCGGCTACCCGACAAGGCAGTCACGGATCGCTCCACGGCGTACGCGATCCTCGATGCCGGTCTCGTCGCGCACGTGGCCGTGACCACGGTCGGCCAGCCCTACGTCGTCCCTGTGGGCTACGCGCGCGTGGGCGATGACGTCATCTTCCACGGCTCGAGCGCGTCACGCCTGTTCACGACGCTCGCCGCAGGTGCCCCCACCTGCCTCACCGTCACACTGCTGGACGGACTGGTCCTGGCCCGCAGCCTCTTCGAGTCGTCCATGCACTACCGCACCGTCATGGCCATCGGCACGTGCCGGCGCCTCGAGGGAGAGGAGGAGGTGCGGGCCCTGCTCGACCTGTCCGAGCGCCTGATGCCGGGGCGCACGTCTGAGGCACGCCATCCCGCTCCCCAGGAGCTCAAGGCCACCATCACGCTCGCACTGCCCCTCGACGAAATCTCGGTGAAGGTCGGCGACGGCCCCCCGGATGACGTCGACTCCGACCTCGTCGATCCCGTCTACTCCCGGATCTGGGCCGGGTGGGTGCCCATCACGGAATCCTTCGGCGAACCCGTCGCCGACGAGCTCGCCGAAGGCATCCCCGTACCCGACTACGTCACGAGGTGGCGTCGGTGATGAGGTGGCGTCGGGCATGACATCGCTGTGGTGGGACACCCTTCCCGACGATCTCACCCGCCCACTGGGCGAGCCCGTGGACGGCGACGAATCCGCTGACGTGGTCATCGTGGGTGCCGGCTACACGGGCCTGTGGACCGCGTACTACCTGCTCACGACCCAACCGGGCATCCGCGTCACCGTGCTCGAAGCCGAGCATGCCGGCTACGGCGCCAGCGGGCGCAATGGCGGCTGGTGCTCGGCGCTCTTCCCCGCGAGCGTCGCAAAGGTCGCCGCGATGAGCGACCGCGACAGCGCCATTCGCCTGCAGCGTGCCATGCACGAGACCGTCGACGACGTCGGCCGCGTGTCGCAGGCGGAGGGCTGGGACATCCACTGGGCCAAGGGGGGCACCGTCGTCGCCGCCCGCACCCCACTGCAGTGGGAGCGAGCCCAGGAGGAGATCGACGAGTGGCGGCGCTGGGGCTTCGGCGAGGAGGACTACCGGCTCCTCGGCGCCGACGAGGCACGGCAGATGGTCGGTGCCACCGACGTCATCGGCGCGACGTACACCCCCCACTCCGCGGCGATCCACCCCGCCCGCCTCGTGCGCCACCTCGCCCGCACGGTCGTCGAGCGGGGCGGGGTCATCCGCGAGCACTCGCCCGTGACCGAGCTGCGGCCCGGCTTCGTGCGCACCCCGCGGGGCCGGGTCCGTGCGAGGTACGTCGTGCGGGCGACCGAGGGCTACACCTCGAAGCTGCCGGGATACGAGCGGGCGATGGTGCCCGTCTACTCGCTCATGATCGCCACCGAGCCCCTCGGCAGTGACGTGTGGGACAGCATCGGCCTGGCCACGCGATCGACGTTCTCCGACGGCCGGCACCTCATCATCTACGGCCAGCGCACCGCGGACGATCGCCTCGCCTTCGGCGGTCGCGGAGCGCCCTACCACTTCGGGTCGAGCATCCGGAAGGAGTTCGATCGCGACCCCGCGGTGTTCGCCGATCTCTGGCGCAACCTGGTGGACCTCTTCCCGGCGGTCTCCGGCCACGTGGTCACCCACTCCTGGGGCGGGCCCCTCGGCATCCCGCGCGACTGGTGCGCCTCCGTCGGACTCGACCCCGTGACAGGCATCGCCTGGGGCGGCGGCTACGTCGGGGACGGCGTCGGGACATCGCACCTCGCGGGCCGCACGCTCGCCGACCTCATCACCGGCCGCGACACCGAGCTCACGTCGCTCCCCTGGGTCGGCCACCTGTCGCCCGACTGGGAGCCGGAACCGCTGCGCTGGCTCGGGGTCAACGTCGGGCTTCGCGTGATGGGCTCCGCCGATGGAGTGGAGACCCGCACCGGCCGCCCGGCACTGCGGGCCCGCGCCTTCTCGCGCTTCCTCGGGTGAGGCAGCGCGCCTGCGCCCGGCCTAGGTGGGCTGGCAGTCCGTGTCGATGATCCGCTGGACGTCCTCGGGGGTGACGGACGTCTTGCCGGTCCA
>CAZICY010000104.1:0-3569 GCA_964537955.1 uncultured Actinomyces sp.
AGGTCGTCGCCATCGGCGACGAGGGGATGACCCTCCAGGTCATCGACGATGCACCCCCCATCGGCATCTGCGGCTCCGGCCTGGTCGATGCGATCGCCGAGCTCGCCCGCGTCGGCCTGCTCGACTCGTCCGGCCGCTTCCTCTCCGACGAGCGCATCGCCGAGATGCGTCCCGACCTCGCGTACCGCTTCGTCGAGCGCGACGGCGAGCGCCTCTTCGTGCTGGCCACGGCCGCAGAGTCCGGCAACGGCGCCGACGTCGTGCTGAGCCAGCGTGATGTCCGCGAACTGCAGTTCGCCAAGGCCGCGATCTCAACGGGCTGGAAGCTCCTGCTCGAGGAGTTCGGCGTCGAGGAGTCAGAGATCCAGCAGGTGCTGCTCGCCGGCTCCTTCGGCACCTACCTTTCGGCGCGCAGCGCCGTCGGAATCGGCCTCGTGCCGCAGATCCCCGTGATGCGGATCGTGAGCGCGGGCAATGTCGCGGGCGAGGGCGCCAAGATGGCACTCCTCTCCGACTCCGAGCGCCACGGCGCACGGGCGCTGCTCGACGAGATCCACTACGTCGAGCTGTCCGACCGCACCGACTTCAACGACCGGTTCGTCGATGAGCTCGCGTTCCCGGCGCCCTAATTCACAGGCTCGCCGCGCGCTCATCCTCTGCGGCGCGCTCAGCGCCGACGCATCCGCCTGGATCGAGGAGTCCGGCTCCGACGTCGCAATCCATCCCCTGCCGCCCCTGCTGCACAACAGGCCCGAGCGCATCGCGCCCGAGGTCGAACGGCTCGTGCTCGAACTACGCGAGCGCTACGACGAGATCGCCATCGGCTATGCAGACTGCGGCACCCACGGTGCCCTCGACGAGGTGTGCGAGCGGCTTGGCGTCGCACGTCTGCCAGGACGCCACTGCTACGACCTCTATGCCGGCGAGCAGGTGATGACGGACGTCTGGGAGGCCGAGCCCGGGACCTACGTGCTCACCGACTTCCTCGTGCTGTCCTTCGATCGTGTCGTGTGGCGCGAGCTCGGTCTGGATCGCTATCCCGAGCTTCGCGACGACTACTTCCGCCACTACTCGCGGGTGGTCTGGCTGGCGGGGCGGCGTACTCCCGACCTCGAACGCGCCGCCCAGCGAGCAGCGGAGCGCCTCGGCCTGCCGCTGGAGATCCGGCCGGCCCCACAGCGCCTGCATTCCCACTTCAACGCTCTCGGCTAAACGCCCGCGACTCTCCACAGGAGCCTGTAACGTCCGGAGAAACCTAGCGCGGGGTCGCACGATGCGACGGGGGTCCGCGGCTTAGCTCACCCAGAGGACAGGCCGTGGAGCGGATCCGAATTGTCGTCGTTGCCAGCAGCCTGGTTGCCGGGCTCGCCCTGGTGCCCACAGCCACCGGGTCAGCGGCGCCCACGCAGCCGCGGACCGCCTCAGCGGCCAGCACCCTGGCCGTGATCACGACGATCGCCGTCGCCGGCACGCCTACGGGCGTCGCCATCAACAATGCCGACGACACGGTCTATGTCACGCACCAGTTTGTCTCCGACACCGTGTCGGTCATCGACGGCAGGACCGGCACAGTGGCAAACACCATTGGTGTCGGGAGCGCTCCCACCGGTGTAGCCGTCAACCAGGGCGACGACACCGTCTACGTCACCAACCTCGGCGCCAATACCGTGTCGGTGATCAATGGGCGCACCAACGCGGTGGATGACACGATCCCTGTGGGGATCGAGCCCGTCAGTGTGGCCGTCAACCAGGCTGACGACACCATCTACGTCGTCAACAGCGGAGCCTTCGCAAACACCGTCTCGGTGATCAATGGTCGCAACACCGACGACTCGAGAATAATCGGAGTCGGAGACGCACCACGCGGAGTAGCTGTCAACCAGGCTGACGACACGATCTACGTCGCCAACCGTGTTGGCAACACGGTATCGGTGATCAACGGCCGAAGCATCGATGACTCGGGCACGATCAGCACCGAAACTCCAATGGGGGTGGCTGTCAACCAGACTGACGACACCATCTACGTCACCAGTATCATTGGCGACACCCTGTTGGTTATCAACGGACTCACCGGCACGGTGGATGACACAGTTAGTGTCGGCGAGGAGCCGTACGGCGTAGCCGTCGACCAGGCTGACGACACCGTATACATCGCCAACAGCAGCTTCAGTTCCAATGCGGTGTCGATATTCAACGGACTCACCGGAACGGTCGATGACACAATCCGCGTCGGTTTGGCGCCCATCGGAGTCGCGGTCGACGACACGGGCACGAATGCGGGCCTGGTCTACGTCACCAACTTCGCAAGCAGCAGCGTGTCGGTGATCGCCCGCGTATCCCCATCACTCGCGTCGACTTCGGGAGCGGCTGGCAGCACGGTGACGGTCAACGTTGACATCCCCCAGGTGGCCTACGACGTCGATAACTCCACCATCACCTCGGTCTCCTTCGGTAGCACGGTCGCCACCGGACTGACGGCCAGCACGGGCGACGCCTGGACCCTCACGGTGCCCGCGGGGTCAGGCACGGTGCCCGTCACGGTCACCTTCAACGGCGGCCTCACCGCATCCGCCGGCAGCTTCACCTACTCCGGCTCCGGTCCTACGCCTCCGGCACCGACCCCCGCATCCGCTCCCGTGGATGTCACCGCCACCGCCGGGAATGCCTCGAGCACGGTCACATGGGCTGCACCCGCATCCTCGGGTGACTACCCGATCACCACCTACCGGGCTACTGCATCTCCCGACAGCCGCACCTGCCTCGTCGCCGCGCCCGCACGCACCTGCGAAGTCACCGGCCTGACCAACGGCACGGCGTACACCTTCACCGTCCAGGCGCTCACCGGCGCCGGCTGGGGGGCCACGTCTAGTCCGTCCAATGCCGTCACCCCCATCGCACCCTCCCGACCGACGATCACCATCACCGGCAGCCGCGACGGGCAACGCATCAAGGTCACCGGCATCGCCACGGGACTAGCCGGTACGACGCTACGGCCCTGGATCCGCTTCCCCGGCCAGACGTCGCACACCGAGGGCATGGCGGCCATCAGCCCCGCGGCCGACGGCACCTTCACCTGGTCCCGCAAGGCCGGCAAGAAGGCGTACGTCTACATCGCCCGAGAGGCGACCAGGTCCAACACCGTCACCATCCCCGCCGGATAGCACTGTCGGAGCGCCTCAGGCCGCTTCGAAGCCGCGCCCGGGACGACTGATCCACGGGCAGGCCACGTCGTCGGCCGGATGGCCGCCGTGGGACCGGGTTGTCGACCGAATGGCCGCCATGCGGTGGACGCGGGCCATCCAGAGCCCACGTGGGGAATCTGATGTACAACTCCCCGCATAACTGATATATCTGGCCTGTGACCGCGGCCGTCCTCGTCCAGCCGGACTTCGGTGGACCTCTCTCCCAGGCAGACCTCGCCTACCGGGAGATCAGGGCCCTCATCGTCACCCTCGAGCTCCCCCCGGGATCCCTGCTCAGCGAGCCCGAGTTGCAGGAGCGCCTCGGCCTCGGACGCACCCCGATCCGCGAGGCCTTACGCACCCTCGCTCATGAGCGTCTCGTCGAGG
>CAZICY010000105.1:0-3545 GCA_964537955.1 uncultured Actinomyces sp.
ACCGATGAGGGACTTGCACTCCATCCATCGACTCCACATAGCTCACAGGCGGTGAAGGACTCGGTGAAGGCGATGGCGACGGCGACGGTGACGGGCTCGGTGAAGGCGATGGCGATGGCGATGGCGACGATGACGGGCTCGGTGAAGGCGATGGCGACGGACTCGGCGGCGGGGGTGGTGGTGGTGGAGGCGGAGGAGCCGGTGGAGCCGGAGCGGGATTCGTGATCATGAAGGTGACCTCAGCCGAGGCTGAGTGGTACGTCGGCGTGGAGGATGCCGTCGCCCGCACGGTGCATGATCCCGCGGCAAGGTAGGTCAAGGTCCCCGCGGTGTCGTCCCAGGTGCAGCCGGATGAGCCTGCGCTAACCACGGCGTAGGACAAGGCGCCGTCGCCGCTGGTGGTCGCTGGAGATGGGGTGACGGTCGCGCCTGGTGTGAGCAGGGCGGTCGTCGGCGACCACGACACGGTCGGCGTGGCCTTCGACACCACGAAAGTGACTGAGACCGACCCCGCCGCGTAGCGGCTCGTCGCCGAAGTCGACGCTGTCACCACGCACGATCCCGACGTCGCGTAACTCAAGGCACCGCTCGACGCGTCCCAAGTACATCCCGTAGACCCCGCGCTCGTCACCGAGTATGTGAGAACGCCGTCACCGGTGGTCGTGGCCGGCGTGGGTGTGACGGATGCTCCCGGCAACGTCAGAGCAGTCGACGGCGACCACGACACGACGGGCACCGCCTGCGTGATCGCGATCGTCGCCGATGTGGTCGCCTGGGCATAGTCCACCGTCTGCGCGGCTGTCGCCGTGACCGAGCATGTGCCCGACGCCGCATACGTCAGGACAGGAATCGAAGTGTCATCGAAGGCACAGCCGGTGCCACCAGCACTCGTGACCGAATAGCTCACAGAGCCGTCACCAGTCGTGCTGGCCGCGCCCAGCGCGACTGACAACAGGGCCAAAGATGTCGTCGATACCGCCGGAGTCCAGGTCAGCGTCTGCGTAGCCCGCGAGATAGCGAACGTCTGCACGGACGTCGCCTGGTCATAGGACGCCGTCGCCGCCACCGTCGCGGTGACCGCGCACGATCCCGACCCGGTGAACGACAAGGTCCGCGTGGCGGAGTTGACCGTGCAGCCCGTCGTGCCTGCACTCGTCACGGCGTAGGTCACCGAGCCATCGCTGCTCGTCGAGGCAGCCGCAAACACCGCGGAGTCATCTCGCACGTCCAAGGACAGGGTCGGACTCCATGACAGGGATGGCGTCGCCCGAGATACCGTGAATGTCACATCTGTCGAGCCGCTCGTATAGGCCGATGTCGCCGCAGCTGTTGCCCGGACCGTGCACGATCCCGCCCCTGTGAATGTCAACTGAGACGACGAGGGATTGAACGTGCAGCCTGTCGTGCCCGCGCTCGTCACGGCATACGTGATCGTGGCCCCACCCAGCGCCGAGGCCAAAGTCGAGGGAGTGAGGGGAGAACTCGTGGTCAAGACCGACGTGGTCGGGGACCATGACACCGACTGGGTCGACAGAGCCTGCCCCGACACTGTCGCCGAGCCGGAGGAATACGCGGCGCGCGTCGTCTGCACCGTGACAGTCGCCGATGCCCCCGCGGCGAGACCAGTGACGGTGAGCGGCAACGTCGATCCGGACGGCGTGCCCGCCACGACAGACCCCGACCCCACGGTTGGCGTCCACGAGTAGGCAGCGTTGTAGTTGGTTACGTTCACCGTGAACCCGTTCGCGGTGCGCACCGGTGTATCGAAGGTCGGTGTCAATGCTGGGCTCAGGATGGAGTACGACGACACGCGTCCGACAGAGCCCGGTGCAAGGTATCCGGCGTACAGGGTGGTGCCTTGGACGGCAACGGCCGGGCTCTGGACATCCCCACTCAATCCGCTGCCGAGTGCTTCCCACGCGTTTCCGGTCCATCGGGCGATGAAACTCGCCGGGTTTCCTCCCGCACTCGTGAATGACCCACCCGCGTAGACGTTGCCGGCAGCGTCCACCGCGAGGGCATTCACCGTGGCATTGACTCCGGTGCCCAGCGCGCTCCATGCGCTGCCGTCCCACTTCGCCACAAAACTGGCCGCGTTTCCGCCGGCCGCCGTGAGAGAGCCACCCGCGTAGACGTTGCCAGCGGCGTCCACCGCCAGGGCATTCACCGTGCCATTCACACCATCTCCCAGCGCTCTCCACGCGCTGCCATTCCACCTGGCCACGCGGTTCGCCGTCACACCCCCGGCAGTAGTGAAGGTGCCACCCGCAATGACGTCTCCGCCCGGCGCGACAGCGAGGGCATTCACTGTGCCATCCACACCAGTGCCCAGCGCGCTCCACGCGCTGCCATTCCACCTGGCCACGCGGTTCGCCGTCACACCCCCGGCAGTAGTGAAGGTGCCACCCGCGTAGACGCCTCCGCTGCTGTCCACGGCCAGGGCTTGGACGAGAGGGTTCGCACCACCCCCTACACCGCTGCTGAGCGCGCTCCACGCGCTGCCGTTCCATCGCGCCACCCGACTGGCTGGGATGCTTGCGCCTCCGCCTACCGTGTCAAATCCCCCGCCGACATAGACATTGCCCCCACCATCAGCCGCCAGAGCGTAGACCCAACCCCAGTTCTGCACGCCCCCACCGACGGCGCTCCAGGCCGACCCGTTCCAGCGTGCGATGTGCGTGGCACCGACACTGCCGACACTGGTAAATCCGCCTCCTACGAAAACATTTCCCGTGGAGTCGACGGCCAGCGAGCGTATGCCGTTGTTGAAGGTGTCTCCTAGGTTGGTCCACGGCCCGGAGGCCGACGCCTCACTCACCACAGTCATCGGCAGTGCAGCAGCGACGAGCGCCGCCCCAGAGGCAAGAACCAAAGTCCTCACCCTGACCCGAGACATGGATTCGATTATGGACAGGCCAGGGACCGGAGTCCAACGGACGCCGCGGCTCAGCGGCCGTTGCTGCCCGCGAGGCGCTTGGCCATCTGGTCGACCTCGTTCACGAGGGAACCGCCGAGCAGCAGCGCACCGGTGTCGTCGATCTCCTTGAGCTCGGCAACAGAGCGAGTGCGCTCCTCCTCGACCACCTCGAGCGCGGCAAGGACGCCGGTGGCGGGATCGCCATCGACGAGCGCCCGCTCGAGCGAGTCCGCATGCACCGAGAGCGCCTCCCCGGTGGAGGAGAGCATCTGGCCCACACCCTCGGGCAGGCGCACGGCCCCGCGTGACGTGGCATCGAAGAGCCCGCGCGCGATCGAGTTGACGTGGTCGCAGGTCTGCTGGAGCAGGGAGAACTGCTCGAGGATTGCGCGGCCCACTGCTCGCTCACTGCCCACGCTGAATCGACGGCCGAGGCCGAGCTCCTCGATCTCTTCGCCGAGGTGGCGTGTCTCCACCGCGAGGGTGCGCGCCTCCGTGAGCCACTCGGTCGCCTGACGCCGGTTGAGCCTGTCGCCCGAGACATCGCCCATGGCCGAGAGCAAGGTCCCCAGACGCCCGCCGATCTCGGAGAGCCGCTCGGTCACGCGCTCCTCGGGGCGCTCCGGAT
>CAZICY010000106.1:0-3482 GCA_964537955.1 uncultured Actinomyces sp.
GGCAGTCTCGTCGAGCCCGGCATCGCGTCTGTCGCCCTCGGATGACACATGCGCGAAACACGGGGCTGCTAGGACTGCCCGCATGACGACGGTCACGGGGGTGACGGCGTACGACGAGATGTACGCCGGGGCAGCGCCACGGGAGCCGCAGGCCGAGCTCCACCGCGTGCTCGATCGGCTGAGTCCTGAGGAATTGCACGACCGCGCTCGGCTCCGCGACGCCTACCTCGATCGCAATGGCATCACCTTCACCCTCGGTGAGCGCGAGCGACCACTGCCCATGGATCTGATCCCCCGCATCCTCACCGCGCAGGAGTGGGCGGTCATCGAGGCCGGAGTCGTGCAGCGGATCGAGGCACTCGAGATGTTCCTCTCCGACGTCTACGGACCCGGTGAAGTGCTGGCGGAGGGCATCGTGCCGCGTCGACTGGTGACGACCTCGACCCACTTCCACCGCCAGGCGTGGGGAATGCAGCCGGCCAACGGCGTGCGCATCCACATCTCCGGCATCGACCTCATCCGCGATGAGGACGGGCGCTTCCGGGTGCTCGAGGACAACCTGCGCAACCCGTCTGGAGTCTCCTACGTGCTGCAGAACCGCCGCACGCTCGCCCATGTGCTGCCGGAAGTCTTCGCAGGACATGTCGTGCGCCCCGTCGCTGAATACCCTGAGCGCCTCGAAAAGGCCCTGCGCCAGGCCGCGCCAGTAAGCAACCCGGTCATTGTGGTGCTCACTCCGGGCGTGCACAATTCCGCGCACTACGAGCATGCCTTCCTTGCGCGCAACATGGGCGTCGAGCTGGTCGAAGGGCGCGACCTCTACTGTCGCGACGACCGGGTGTGGATGCGCACCACCCTTGGGCCACGGCAGGTTGACGTGATCTACCGACGCATCGACGACGACTACCTGGACCCGCTGCAGCTCCGCCCCGACAGCATTCTGGGCGTGCCCGGCGTGCTCAATGCCGCGCGCGCGGGCAACGTCACCATTGCCAACGCGGTGGGCAATGGCGTCGCCGACGACAAAGCGATCTATCCCTACGTCCCGGCGCTCATCCGCTATTACCTCGGTGCAGAGCCGATCCTGCCCAATGTCGATACCTACGACCTGTCTGACGACGAGCAGCGCGAACACGTCTTCGCCCACGTGGATCGCATGGTGGTTAAGCCCAGCGATGCCTCGGGGGGCTACGGCCTGCTCATGGGGCCGAGCGCATCGGAGGAGCAGGTCGCGCAGACGCGCACCGCCGTGGAGGCACACCCGCGCGGGTGGATCGCTCAGCCGGTGGTCACCTTCTCCACCTGCCCGACAGTGGTCGACGGCGGTCGCGTGGAAGCGCGCCACGTCGATCTGCGCCCCTTCGCCGTCAACGACGGAGATGAGATCTACGTCCTGCCCGGAGGGTTGACCCGCGTCGCGCTCCCCAAGGGAAGCCTCGTCGTCAACTCCAGCCAGGGCGGGGGCTCCAAAGACACCTGGGTGCTCGACTCCGCGGGTGCCGAATCACGACCTCAGCCGCGCCAGCGACGCCGAGCCTCGATCGAGCCCGACCTCCCGGCGCGGCACGAGGCACCGCGCACTCATGATGAGCGCCTCCAGCAGCAGGAGCGCCAGCAGCAGCAGGAGCACCGGCAGCAGGAGCCGACGTGCTGAGTCGCATCGCTGAGTCCTTTTTCTGGATCGGCCGCTACCTCGAGCGCGCGCACGCGAGCGCGCGCATGGTGGCCGAGCATCACCAGCTCATGGTCGAGGAGGCACCCGCCGACGAGGCCGCGGCGTGCGCCATGCTCCTGGACGCGCTCTCCCTGGCCGAGCACGATGCCGGCCGCAGCTCGGATCTCGTGAGCACAGTGCTCGGAGCGGCAGATCGCTCGTCGACAGTCGCAGGTGCCATCGCGTCAGCACGCGCCAACGCGCTGGCTGTGCGCGACGTGCTGTCGGTGGAGGTCTTCGAGGCCCTCAACGCCGCCCATCTCGCCGTCGTCCGTGGACTGGGCCTCGTGCGAGTGGACAGCCCTGGCGTCGCACTGCACCGGGTGGTGGAGCGACTCCTCGTTGTCCACGGAGTCATCGCCTGGGCGATGCCGCGCGACGAGGCCTACCACTTCCTCGTGCTCGGCCGCTCCCTCGAGCGGATTGATATGACCGCGCGCCTCCTCGCCGTGCAACACGACGCGCTCTGGCCCGAGTCAGGACCCGTGGCCACGCTGCGCTCGGCGGCTGCGCACTCCGCATATCTACGTCGCGCCGCAGTCGACGCCGACGGGGTGCGCGAATTCCTCGTCCTTGACCCCGATTTCCCTCGCTCTATGCGCCGCAGCGCCATCGAGGCAGAGGAAGCGGTCCGGTCGATCATGGCCCTCGGCGCAGGCGGCGGCACTGAGCTGCTCCGCGAGGTCGGGATGCTGCGCTCCGCGCTTGAGTTCGCGGTCAACCCAAGCCCCGACGATGTCGATCGACTCGCCGAGCAGGCGAGGGTCGCCGCTATGACCGCCTCTGACATTGCGGATGCCGCTTTCTTCCGTCAGTCCGGCACGATCGTGTGGAGCCACTGATGGGCGGGGTGGCGGAGCCGGGTGGTGGGCGAAGACTGCACATCTCGCACCGGACCGGCTACCGATACTCGGGACTCGTCGACGCGAGTTTCAACGAAGTGCGGATGACACCCCTCCATCGCCATGGCCAGTCACTCCTCGCGCACACTCTGCATGTCACGCCCAGCGCAGCTGTGCAGTCCTACGTCGACTACTGGGGTGCGCACGTTGAATCCTTCGACGTGCACCACCCGCATGACCGTCTCGAAGTCGTCTCAGTGAGTACCGTTGATACACCTCCCCACCGGCGCATGAGCAAGCGCGCGACCTGGCCGGTCGTGACCTCGGACGCTGTGGCCGACCGCTGGGCCGAGTACCTCACCACCACGAGCTACGTGGACGATGCCTCACTCGACCCTGCCCGCGCCCCTATCGTCGAGGACATCCGCCAGGCAGCGACGCCGCGCGATGCCGTGGACACGACCATAGGGATCGTCCGAGATCGCATCTCCTACACGCCCGGGGTGACGACGGTCTACACCACCGCACGCGAGGCCTGGTCCGAAGGACACGGGGTATGCCAAGACTTTGCTCACACCACGTTGGCACTCTTGCGCGCCGCGCGCATCCCCGCGCGCTACGTCAGCGGCTACCTACACTCGCTCGAGGAGCGCGTCGGTGAGACGGTCGCGGGCGAGAGCCACGCCTGGGTGGAGTACTGGGACGGCGATTGGCACGCCATCGATCCCACGAACGACCGAGAAGTGGGGCCGGCGCACGTGGTCGTCGCCCACGGCCGCGACTACGCCGATGTGCCGCCGCTCAAGGGCATCTACGCCGGGGGGATGAGCGAGGCGCTTGGAGTCGTCGTGGAGATCACCCAGCAAGCCACCTAGACGCGCTTGCCGAGAGCGTCGGTAAGTCGCAGGAGCGCGGGGCTGCGATCA
>CAZICY010000107.1:0-3481 GCA_964537955.1 uncultured Actinomyces sp.
TTCGTCGTACTCGCGGCACCGCTGGCTCGGTTGTAGACCGTGCCCGTGCCCGTCGTTCCGGCTGGACCTTCGTTGAAGTCGTAGTAGGCGACGAGGTTACCTGTGTTGGTCGGGCCGTAGGTGTGCATGTCCGCCACGATCTCCGACTGCGTGCGATCGTCACTGAAGACACGCACCTCGTCGATCGCACCAGGGAAGAAGGCTTGGTACTGGTAGGGATTCGTATTCCAGGACCGCGCACCGACCGTGAAGGGGTGCGTTGTGTTGGCAATCGTGCCGGTACCGGCCCCGTCAGCGGTTCCCGTGTACGCCAACTGGCCATCGACATAGAAGTTCACAACGTTGGCACCTGCGGCGCGAGTGAATGCCAGGTGCTGCCACTGATTCACGCGGGGGGTGAGCCCGGTGTCGATGATGGTCCAGCCCCTGGCCTCGTTGCGGAGTGAATATCCCCACTTTCCGTTGAAGGCATACAGCTGATAGGCCTCTTCCTTGTTGACGACCATGCAGGAACTCGTCGGACAAGTACTTGTCGGCCTCACCCAGGCTTCGACGGATATGGCACCCGTGATGTCGAAGGCTGAGTTATCGGGAGCCGTTGCGTACTGACTGGTGCCGTTGAAAACCATGGCGAAGTCCTGGTCGCCACTGGTGATGGTTGCGGGTTGGGCGAGGCTGAGGATGCCGGTGCCACACGTGATGTCAGGAGCGGTGGGATCGCAGACCTCCCCGGCGAAGGCCTTGGTGTAGTCGGTGCCCGTGAGCAGCTCGAAAGCACCGTCGGGTGTGAGGCTCGGATTGCGCGAAGCGAGGACCGCCGCCGCGGCGGCGACGTGTGCCGCGGCCACCGACGTGCCCTGGGTGCCGGCGATGGCCGCACCACCGGGACCTTCGCCACCCGTGTTGCTGGTCGTGAGCACCTGCTCGCCGGCCTGGCCCCCCGGGGCCGAGACATCCACGGTGGAGCCGTAGTTCGAATAGCTTGCCCGCTGTCCATCGCGCGTTGTGGCTCCGACCGTGATCACGCCCGGGCAGTTGGCCGGGGCGTAGTTCGCCGCGTCGTCCGCGGCGTTGCCGGCTGCCGCGACCACGATCGCCCCGCGCTCCCGGGCCCCCTCGATCGCGTTGGCCAAAGTGACCGGGCAGATCGCCTGGACCGCAAACGACAGATTGATCACCTTGGACGGCGTCGCGTTGCCCGGCACGCCGTCGATAGCGCCTCCAGAAGCCCACGTGATCGATGTGGCAATGTCCGAAAGCAGGCCGCCGCGCCACGACAGGGCGCGCACCGGCTGCACCTTCGCCCCTGGCGCGATGCCGACGATGCCCTCGGCGTTATCGGCAGCGGCTGCGATGATGCCGGCCATCTTGGTGCCATGCCACGAGGAGTTGCGCATCGGCGACACGAGTCGCCAATCCCCCGGGTCGGACGGATCTCCATCGCGGCCGACCGGACCAAACGCGGCTTCATCGACATAGTCGCCGTCGAAGGGCACCGGGGGCGCATTCGCCTGCCGCGACGAGGTCAGCTGCTCCGGGCTCGACACGAAGTCGTAGCCCTCGACCATCTGCCCCTCCAGGTCAGGGTGATCGGTGATGCCCGTATCGATCACCGCGATCGTCACCCCGTCGCCGCGCGACCCGGCCCACGCCTGCGTCATCTGATCCGCGCCATCGCCGATGCCGACGCCGAAGGCATCCCACAGATTCCACTGCCCGAGGGCGTAGTCGGGGTCATCGGGCACGGCCACTGAATCAGCCACCGGGGTCTCGACGGGATCCTCGGCCGTGAACATGAAGAGGTCCGGCTCGGCAAACGCGATCTCCGGTTGCGCCGTGAGCTCCGCCGCGATCGACTCAGCCGTCGACGCGTCCACCGCCTCGGTGAACTCCACGATGTGCGCGCCCTCGGTCACCTGCTCGCCCGCCACCAGGCCAACCTCGTCCACCACGTCAGCACCGGGGACCGGCTCGCCCTCGACCGGTGGTGCGGCACTGGAGGCATACGTCACGATCACGCCCGCGATCTCACCCTCCACCCCGGTGGTCGGGGTCGCCGTCACCACGGGCGAAGGCTCACTGGCGCCATCGGCCGAGGCCGCGAACACAACGACGTCGTAGTCCACACCGTTGCGCAAGCCATCGATGCGTGCGCTGCGCTGATCCCCGGCCACCTGCACCACACGCTCAGGGATACCGGGGGTCGACGTCGCAGCACGAAGGAAGAACGTGACATCTCCATCGACCAGCACTTCGTCCGACCACTGCCATGACACCGACACGTCATTGAGGCCGGCGAGAACGGATGCCTCGCTCGGTGCACCCGGACACGCGCGTGCGAGGACCCCGGACTCCGACGGCGACGGGGAAGCGCTTGGCGATGGCTCGGCGCTGGGTGACGATGAAGGGGTTGGCTCTGCGCTCCCCGCGGGGGGCGCCTCGACCACAAGAAGGCCTTCCCAGCGCCACGACGACACAGCACCGTCGACTACGCCGTCCACGAGGGACACCTGGACGATGTAGGTGTCGTCCGCGAGACCCTCGGGCAGCGTCACCGAGCCGTCAAAGTTGCCGAGCTGGTCCACGAGCAGTTCCCCGAGGTCCACGTCCCCCGGAGTCAGGACGACGCGCACACCGCTGGGTACGTAGGCGCCCGACACTGTTAGCGGAAGTGACGCGCCCGGAGCCACGGTGTCATCGCTTGACCATCCGGGAACGACATCGACACCAGCGGGCGGAGCCCGGGCGAGGGTGTCGTCGCCCGCGAACCAGCCGAACGCACCGGAGTCATCCATCCAGGCAACATCCACGCGTTCGGGCCACAGAGGACTCACTGTCTCCGGCGACTCGGGTGTGGCAATGGGGGGCTCGTCAGGACTCGGGCTCGCGTCCGGACTCGGGCTGGCATCGGCAGACGGTTCGACCGAGGTCGAAGGCTCGGGCGACACCGACGGAGAGGACGATGCCGATGGTTCAGAGGGGGGGTCCTCCGCCGCACCTGAACGGTCTGTGACCGTGTCGACCACGCAGAGATCAGGGACTACTAGGGCGGCGGGGACTTCTGGCGCCTCCTCTGCCCGCGCCGGGCCCACGCCCGCCAGCGTGGCGGCCATCGTCGCCAGACAGGCAAGGACAGCGACAAGCCTCCCGGCACCGCGATGCCAGTGAGCACCGCGGCGCAATGCGGCGATGCGGGACAACTGGGGCGACACGAGAACAGCTCCGGGGGCAGTCGGCTTCGTGGGATCGGTCCCGGGAGTCTGCCATCTCACGAGGGCGAACACAGACCGAGGAGTGTGGAATACCGGAGCTCAGGCAGGATATGAGGCGAAATTCCGGGTTTCCGCAGGCGTGACCCCTCAGGCCGAGCGTCGCGTTGGCCTACCCCATGCCCCCACCAGCATGGCGAGCCCCAAGACGGGGAGTGCAGCCACCGCACACAGCACGGCGTACGAGGAGAAGGCGACGATCAGGCCGGCCA
>CAZICY010000108.1:0-3419 GCA_964537955.1 uncultured Actinomyces sp.
CGGCCCTCGACGGTCGAGCGCTGGATCGCAGGCATCCTCAAGGCCATGGACATCGATCCGCGCGGTGACCTCAATCCGCGCGTCGAGGCGACCCGACGCTACGTCGCGGTGGCAGGCATCCCCTCGCGGCCGTGAGTTCCTTCGCCCAGGCCTTCAAGCGCATCGGCAGTCCCGCCGCCGTGAGCTGGCCCACCTTCTGGGTGAGCCTGGGCTTCAACTTCTTCCTCGCCTTCGCCGGGAGCTTCGATGAGGTCGCACCATGGCAGCGGCTCGTTGTCGTTGCTGTCTCACAGGCGACGATGTTCGCGCTCCTCCTCGCGTGCAGGGTGACGCTCCTCAGGCACGGCGCGACCAGCCCCCGTCCCTGGCGCTCCCTCGCATGCTTCCTGGCGGCCGGCATCACGCGCAACGTGACCGCGGGTGCCGTGATCGCCTTCTTCCTGGGTCCGGAGAGCTTCCGCCCGGGACTTCGGATCGTCTCGGGGGCCGTCGTCGGCCTTGTCGTCTTCGTGCCCACCACGATCATCGTGGCCACGTGGCGCGACTATCGGGCACGTCGATCCGACCTCCTCTCACGACGTGAGCAGCTCGTGGCGGCGGTCGAGCACCTCGAGACCGATATCGCCGATCGTGACCGCGTCGTCCTCGACCGGGTGCGCGCTCAGCTGGAAGAGGTCCTTGCCGTTGCCGACCCCGCGCCCGTGCTGCAGAGGTGGTCCGCAGACGTCCTACGCCCACTCAGCCACGAACTCGCCGCCGCGATGCCGCACGGGGAGCCTCCCGACGCTGCCCCCGAGCGAGTCCGCCCGCTCGACGTCCTTCGACAGGCGGTGCTGGGAGTACCCCTCATGCCCGCGGCGACCTCGCTGACGATGGCTGTCCTCGCGGTCATCCCCGTCTTCCTCGCGTTCGGCTGGAGGGTGTCGATCCTCGTCACCGGGCTCCTGGTCATCGGGGGGACCGTTCTGCTGAAGATGGCCAACAGCCTTCTGCTGCGTGCGGGCACCGCGCCGACCGGCGCGCGGGCTGCGCTCGCGGTGACGCTTCTCGTGCTCACCGGCGTGGCGCTCGGGCTCGTCACCGAAGCGCTGCTTCCGGGAGGCGACCGGACCTTCCTTGTCCTTCCGTCGCTCGCCCTCGGCTTCACCGTGCTCGGCGGGGGATTTGCGATCCTCCGTGGACTCACGACGGAACTCCGCCGGACGCTCGACGAGCTGCAGTGGGTGGATGCAGACCTCACCTGGCGCCTGGCGCGACTAGGACTCGTGCAGTGGGCTCAAGGTGCCCGGTTCGCGCGGGCCCTCCACGGTCCGGTGCAGGGCGTCGTCACGGTGGCGATCGCTCGCCTGCAGGAGGCACCGCACGACATCGACCGGATCCTTGCCGACATGCGCCTGTCGCTCGTGCGGGCGCTGGAGGTCGATGCCGGAGCGTTGCCGTGGAGCGATGCGGTTGACTCCTTGATGTCCGCCTGGTCCGGCTTCTGCGACATCGAGGTCGAGATCCCCGACGACTGCCGTGAGCGCCTCGACCGCGACCCCGCATGTCGCGCCATAGCCCTGGAGATCCTCACGGAGGCAGTGTCGAACGCCGTGCGTCACGGCCACGGCTCGCACGTCGCTGCCGTCATCGCCTGCGAGGGCGATCGAGCGACCCTTGTCATCACCGACAACGGAGACGGTGGCCTCCAGGGCCCCCCGGGGCTCGGGACGCGCATTCTCGACGCGTGCACCCTCGAGTGGAGCCGAGAGCAGGCTCCCGGAGCCACGTGCCTGCGCGCCGTCCTTCCTGCCGTGTCCGCCGACACGGACCGGGCCTACGACTTCGACGCGCCCCCGGGGCTGCCCGTGCCGCTCGCGCCGAGGGCACCCTGAGCCACCTCGCTGGCCGTGAGGCGGCCACCGTGACCCCGCAGGAGGTAGGCGACGACCACGGCGAGGGCGGCGCCCAGGAGCGGACCGGCGATGTAGACCCAGATCGGCCCCACGTTGCCACCGACGATGTTCGGTCCCAGCGTGCGCGCAGGATCCATGGAGGAGCCTGACAGGGCTCCGGCCCACATCGCGGACAGGGCGATGTAGCCGCCGACTCCCAGCGCGGCGAAGGTCCCCACACTCTGCGCGCCCGATGCGGTGCCCATGACGACGGAGACGAGGCCGAAGGTGAGGAGCATCTCCACGAACATCGCCGTGAGGGGGGAGGTCTCTGCGCCGGGGTAGCTGCCACCCTCGGACGCGGAGACGCCGACGAGTGCCGTGAGGATGAGCGCGGCGAGGAAGCCCGCAGCGATCTGCACGATGATGTAGCCGGGCACGCGCCGCCACGGGAAGTCGCCGCGCGCGGCGAAGGCGAGCGTCACGGCGGGGTTCATGTGCGTGCCGCTGATCTTGCCGACGAAGAGGATCATGGCCATGATCACGAGGCCGATGGCCGCGCCCTTCATGGCTGGAGATACGGATCCGGGGTACTTCGCGGCGACCATGCCCACGCCGGCGGCGACCGTCACGAGGAAGAACGTCGCGAGGAATTCGGCGAAGAGCCGGCGCCACTCCTGGCGCGGGTCGTTGAAGTCATTGATGCGCTTGACGGCGTCCTCTTCGAACTGGTCGAGGATCCCGGGGTAGATGGGCACAGCGATCTCCTTGTGGGTGTGCGTGGGGTGTGTGAGATCGGGGCGGGCGGGGTTACTGGGAGTACGCCGCCCACGCGTCGATGTCGAAGCCGGGGGCGTCGCGCCACTGGATGAAGGCGGGGGAGTCGACCCGCAGGGTGAGCGGAACGGCGAGGTCGGCTCGCCGCTGGGTGACGAGCACCTGCTGGTTCATCCAGGACAGCTTCCTCCCGAGTGTGGTGAAGGGCGCAGTGACGATTTCGCTGCCCCCGCCCGAGCCCACGGTCGCCGCGTCGCCCATCACGGGTTGAACCGTGAAGATCCCGCTGGAGCCCTGGAGAGATCCCCCCGTCGGATTGGCCACGACGGTGAAGGCCTGCATGCACTTCGCGATGGCGTACCAGTAGATCATCGAGTTCTTCGGATATGGATTGGTGAAGAGGCCCTCGGGCTCATCGACCCAGCCGCCGTAGGTGCCGTCCCAGTACGACGGGATGGCGATGATGTCGGCGCGTGAGACCTCCAGCACTCCCGCGGCCTCGGGGAAGCGCACGTCGCCGCAGGTGAGCAGCCCGATGGTGCCGATTCCTGTGGAGAAGACGGGAATGTCGTCACCCGGGGTCGCCCAGGCCTTCATCGACTCGTCCAGATGTGTCTGGCGGTAGCGACCGATGAGCTTGCCGTCAGAGCCGAGCAGGACGACGCTGTGGAAGAGTTGATCGCCGTCGCGCTCGATATGGCTGCCGACGACGTAGGCGCCGAGGCGCGTGGCGTAGCCGGACAGCACCTGCGTGGTGAAGCCCATCTC
>CAZICY010000109.1:0-3362 GCA_964537955.1 uncultured Actinomyces sp.
AGCTCGGCTTCGTCAGGGACTACCAGATCGCGCGCCTGACGTCCTTCGTCAATCCCGACGAGGCGACCACCACCGCGGCCTACAACGCCAACCAGGCGCGTATCGCCATCGGCGGCGGCGGCCTGTGGGGCCGAGGCCTCTTCCAAGGGCCGCAGACGCAGGGCAACTTCGTGCCGGTCAACGAGAGCGACTTCATCTTCACGGTCATCGGCGAGGAGGCCGGCTTCATCGGTGCTGCGCTCACGATCCTGCTGCTCAGCATCGTGCTGTGGCGGGGCATGCGCATCGCGCTGGGGGCGGGCGAGCTCTACGGCCGACTCGTCGCGGCCGGTGTCGTGGCGTGGCTGGCCTTCCAGACCTTCGAGAACATCGGCATGAATCTCGGCATCATGCCCATCACTGGCGTGCCGCTGCCCTTCGTGTCCTATGGAGGCACATCCATGTTCGCCTCCTGGATCGCCCTCGGCCTGCTGGAGAACGTCCGCCTGCATCAGCAGCAGCAACCCTGACGCTCGCCCGCGTCGCCGGATCGCCGCGGGTACCCTCATCCCATGCCGACGACCACGCCGACGACCCTGCCCGGCGGCCCGGCGCAGCCGACACGACCCGCCGACTCGGTCTTCCCGGCCCTCGAGGCCCTGCTTCCGCTCGTGCAAAAGCCCATCCAGTACGTCGGAGGCGAGGTCAACGCGGTCGCAGCCGACTGGGACGAGGCCGACGTCCGATGGGCGCTGATGTACCCCGACGCCTACGAGGTCGGCGCCCCCAACCAAGGCGTGCAGATCCTCTACGAGGTGCTCAACGAGCAGCCCGGCGTGCTGTGCGAGCGCACCTACGCCGTGTGGCCCGATCTCGAGGCCCTCATGCGCGAGCACTCCGTGCCGCAGTTCACGGTCGACTCGCACCGCCCAGTGAGGGCCTTCGACCTCCTGGGCCTGTCCTTCTCGACCGAGTTGGGCTACACCAACATGCTCACGGCCCTCGACCTCGCGGGCATCCCGCTGCTGTCGGCCGAGCGCGACGAGTCTCACCCCGTCGTCGTCGCAGGGGGCCATGCCGCATTCAACCCCGAGCCCATCGCGGACTTCCTCGACGCGGCCGTGCTCGGCGATGGCGAGGAGGCAGTGCTGCGCCTGACCGAGGTCGTGCGCGAGTGGAAGCATGCAGGCCGTCCGGGCGGCCGCGCGGGGCTCCTGGAGTCGATCGCGCGGTCGGGCGTGGCCTACGTCCCCTCGCTCTACGACGTGGAATACCTCCCGGACGGGCGCATCCGCCGCGTCGTGCCGACACGATCGGGCATTCCCTGGCGCGTGTCCAAGCACACCCTCATGGACCTGGATGAGTGGCCCTATCCCAAGGCGCCGCTGGTGCCGCTCGCCGAGACCGTCCACGAGCGCATGAGCGTGGAGATCTTCCGCGGCTGCACGCGCGGTTGCCGCTTCTGCCAGGCCGGCATGATCACGCGACCGGTCCGCGAGCGCAGCAAGGCGGGCATCGCCGCGATGGTCGACAACGGCCTCGCCAAGACGGGCTACGAAGAAGTCGGCCTGCTCTCGCTATCGAGCGCGGACCACTCCGAGATCGCCGAGGTCACGACCTATCTCGCGGACTGCTACGAGGGCTCGCAGACCTCACTGTCGCTGCCGAGCACGCGAGTCGATGCCTTCAACATCGATCTTGCCAACGAGCTGTCCCGCAATGGTCGACGCAGTGGCCTCACCTTCGCCCCCGAGGGCGGCAGCGAGCGGATGCGCAAGGTCATTAACAAGCAGGTGACCGAGGAGGACCTCATCCGCACCGTGGCCACCGCATACGGCGCGGGATGGCGGCAGGTGAAGCTCTACTTCATGTGCGGGCTGCCGACCGAGACCGACGAGGACGTGCTGCAGATCGCGCGCCTCGCGGCGGAGGTCATCCGCGTCGGCCGCGAGGTGAGCGGCCGCCGTGACATCCGCTGCACCGTCTCCATCGGCGGGTTCGTGCCCAAGCCGCACACGCCCTTCCAGTGGGCGGCGCAGCTCGACCACGAGACGACCGATGCCCGGCTCGCCAAGCTGCGCGATGCGATCCGCTCCAACAGGGAATACGGCAAGTCGATCGGCTTCCGCTACCACGATGGCAAGCCCGGGATCATCGAAGGCCTTCTGTCCCGGGGCGATCGTCGCGTGGGTCGCGTGATCCTGCAGGCCTGGCGCGACGGCGCGCGCTTCGACGGATGGAGCGAGCACTTCGACTTCGATCGCTGGGCTGCCGCGGCTGAGGTCGCGCTCGCCGGGGAGCCGGTCGACCTCGACTGGTTCACCACGCGCGAGCGCGAGCATGCCGAGGTGCTGCCCTGGGATCACCTGGACTCCGGCCTCGATCGTGAATGGCTGTGGGAGGACTGGCAGGACGCGCTCGACGAAGAGGGCGTCGAGGACTGCCGGTGGACTCCCTGCTTCGACTGCGGGGTGTGCGATCAGATGGGCACGAGCATCCAGGTGGGACCCACCGACCTGGGCCTGCCCGCGATCGCCACGCGTGCCGTCGCCGGCCAGCCCGCGTGAGCCGCAAGCCTCCCCGCGACCACGTCGCGCCCGTCCAGCGCCTGCGCCTGCGCTATGCCAAGCGCGGTCGCCTGCGCTTCGCCAGCCACCGGGACTTCCAGCGCGCCTTCGAGCGCGCCCTGCGCCGGGCCGGCGTACCCATGGCCTACAGCGCGGGCTTCAGCCCCCACCCCAAGATCTCCTATGCCAACGCCGCCCCCACCGGCACCGCCAGCGAGGCGGAGTACCTCGAGATCGGGCTCGCGGCGGAGTGCGATCCGGGCGACCTCCGGCGCCGCATCGACGCGGCCCTCCCCCCGGGACTGGACATCCTCGACGTGGTCGTGGCCCGGACCTCGGACTTCGCCGATCGGCTGCAGGCCAGCCGCTGGCGGATCGAGCTGCCGGGGCTGTCCCCGCAGGAGGCGGAGGAGCCGCTGGCGCGGCTCCTCGCGGCCGACGAGGTGCTCGTCGAGCGGCTCACCAAGAACGGCCTGCGGACCTTCGACGCGCGTGCGGCGGTGCTGGAGGCAGCCGTGGCGCCTGCCGGGGATACGCCGAGCGCGTGTGCGATACTGACGGTGGTCCTGCGGCAGGTGACCCCTTCCGTGAGACCAGACGACATCCTCGCCGCTCTGCGCAGCGTGGCCCCCTCTCCGGTATCGACCGGGTGGCAAACACCGCCACCCCTCGTCACTCGAGAGGCGCAAGGGCCGCTCGACGACGCAGGGTCGCCCGGCACCATCGGCGACCCCCTCGCCGCGGATCGCGAGGCCGACCAGACTTGACGGCCCGGCTTGCCGGGTCGGCCGGCCCACCGGGCCGGTGAGACCAGGT
>CAZICY010000110.1:0-3347 GCA_964537955.1 uncultured Actinomyces sp.
TCTTCCCGGTCCCCGACGGCGACACGGGCACCAACATGTTCCTCACCGTGGAGTCGGCGTGCGCCGCGATCGACGATGTCTTCGACGTGGCCGAGGCTGAGGGCACCCGAGCGCAGACCTCGGACGTAGCGGCGGCCATGGCGCGAGGCGCCCTCCTCGGAGCGCGCGGCAATTCCGGCGTCATCCTCGCGCAGATCGTGCGAGGTGTCGCGGGTGTCCTCGGTGAGACCGCCGACGGTGACGCACTCACAGCGGAAATCGTCGGTCGCGCCTTGCGTGCCGCGAGCGATGAGGCATACGCCGCGGTGTCCCATCCGGTCGAGGGGACGATCCTTTCCGTCGCCCGGGCCGCAGCCGAATCCGCTGAGCGAGCGGTCGCGGCCGAAGAGGGGACGGTCTCGGTCATCGAGAGCGCGGTGTCTGCCGCGCACGCAGCTCTCGCGCTCACCACGGACCAGTTGCCTGCGCTGCGCGAGGCGGGCGTGGTCGATGCGGGAGGCCAGGGGCTTGTCGTCGTCTACGACGCCCTCCTCGACGTCGTCACGGGAGTGCGCCGTCGTCGCGCCCGGCCCGACACCCGGGCCAAGCTCCCCGCGCCCCACGTGGTCCATGGCGCACCCGTCACCGCAGCCGGTGAGCCCTCGTACGAGGTGATGTACCTCATCAGCGCCACGGCCGAGGGCGTCGCACGGCTTCGCGGCAGTCTCGAGGCTCTCGGCAACTCCCTCATGGTCACGGGCGACGCGGATCTGTGGAATGTCCACGTGCACGTCCACGATGCCGGGGCCGCGATCGAGGCTGGCCTCGCCGTCGGCGCCCTCGAGCGCATCCGCGTCACCTACCTGCCCGATGCGACGTCGACTCCTCCGCTGAGCGGCCGTGGGCTTGTCGTGGTGACCCACGGGCCGGGCACGGCCGCCCTGGTCGCGGAGTACGGCGCGGTCGCAGTCCCCGCGCGGCCACGTCGTCGGCCCTCCACGGCCGAGCTCCTTGAAGGCGTCCATCGCACCGGATCCGCCGAGGTCGTCATGCTGCCGAGCGACTCCGACTCGCTCGCGGTTGCCGAGGCCGCCGCCGAGCAAGCGCGATCCGAAGGACTACGCGTCTCCGTGATCCCCGCGCGCTCCATCGTCCAGAGTCTCGCGGCCATCGCCGTGCACGACTCGGGCGCACGCTTCGACGACGCCGTCGTGGCGATGACACGGGCCGTGGGCGCCACCCGATACGGAGCGGTGACCATCGCGTCCAAGGACGCCCTCACCACGGCGGGTCCGTGCCAGGTGGGAGACGTCCTCGGGCTTGCCGAGGGGGACATCGTCGAGATCGGTGTCGACGTCGCCCAGGTGGCCGGTGCGGTGGCGGATCGACTCGTGGGCGGAGGTGGCGAGCTGGTCACGCTCGTGCGGGGCGAGGACCTCGACCCCGGGGTCGCCGATGCCCTTGCCGAGTCCCTGCAGCGGCACCATCCCGGAGTCGACGTCGTGCTCATCGACGGAGGTCAGCCGCTCTGGCCGGTCATCGTCGGCGTGGAGTGACGATGCCGCGAGTGAGCCTTGCCGCACCTGTGTCGGCGGTCGCGGGAGGCAAGACCGCCAAGGCCTTGCGCGACGGACTCGGCATCGAGACCGTCGACGACCTGCTGCGCCACTACCCCCGCCGCTACATCGACCCGGGTGAACTCACCGATCTCGACTCGCTTGAGGTGGGGGAGCACGTCACCGTCCTCGCCGAGGTGGTCTCTGCGACGAACCGTCGCATGCAGCAGCGCAAGGGCACCGTGACGGAAGTCGTCGTTTCCGATGGCAGGGGACGCATCAGCCTGGTCTTCTTCAACCAGCCTTGGCGGGTCGAGCGCGAGTTCCGCGTGGGGCGACGCGGCCTCTTCGCCGGCACCGTGTCGGCCTATGGCGGCACGCGACAACTCGCCCATCCGCGCCACGTGATGATTCCCGACAGCGGACTGCATCTTGTGGAGGATTCCGCGGACGCCGAGTCCGAGCGCGATCGCGAGGCTGAGGCGGCGTTCTCCGACCTGCTCATCCCGATCTACCCCGCGACCGCAGGTCTGCCCAGTTGGAGGATTCAGCAGGCGATCCGCATCGCGCTGGACTCCCTGGGTGATGTCGAGGACCCGCTGCCTCCCGCGGTGCGGATGGAGAAGGGCCTCCTCGGGCTCTCGGACGCCTTGCGCGGGATCCACCGACCGGCGGACAAGGAGACGATCGAGGCCGCGCGCCGCCGCCTCCGTTTCGAAGAGGCATTCGACCTCCAGGTGGTGCTGGCTCAGCGTCGTCAGGAGCGACTTGCGCAGGCGGCGACCCCGCGCCCCGCGAAGGACTCCGGCATGTTGGCCGCCTTCGACGAGCGCAGGCCCTACGTCCTCACGGGGGCACAGGAGCGCGTCGGCCGTGAGATCTCCGCTGACCTCGGCGACAGCCATCCCATGCAGCGGCTGCTCCAGGGCGATGTGGGCAGCGGCAAGACCCTGGTGGCGTTGCGCGCGATGCTGCAGGTGGTCGACGCTGGGGCGCAGGCGGCACTGCTCGCACCGACCGAGGTGCTGGCCCAGCAGCACCTGCGGACGATTCGTGGACTGCTCGGGCCCCTCGCGGAATCCGGCCTGCTCGGATCGGAGGACATGGGCACGCGCGTGGCCTACCTCTCCGGCTCGCAATCCGCGCGCCAGCGCCGCGAGGAACTCGCCGCGATCGCGAGCGGGGAGGCTGGCATCGTCGTGGGCACCCATGCGCTCCTCGAGGACTCGGTGGAATTCGCCGATCTCGGCCTGGTGGTAGTGGACGAGCAGCATCGATTCGGCGTGGAGCAGCGGGCCGCCCTGACGAGTAGGGGCGGTGATGCGGCACGACCGCACGTGCTCGTCATGACCGCGACGCCGATCCCGCGCACGGTCGCCATGACGGTCTTCGGCGACCTCGACGTGAGTGTCATCGATGAGTATCCGCCGGGGCGCGGTCGTATCGCGACGCATGTGGTGGCACCGCGGGAGCAGCCCTCCCATCTCGTGCGCGCCTGGGATCGAGTCCGGGAGGAGGTGGACGCAGGGAGCCGCGTCTTCGTCGTGTGCCCGCGCATTGGCGATGACGGAGCGACCGTGAGCTCGGACGAGGTCGACGCGGATCCCGAGGCGAGTCCCGACGAGTCACCCCTGTCGAGCGTCGTTGACGTCGCCCAGGCACTGAGCGATCGGTGGCTTGCGGGCCTGCGCGTCGGCATGCTCCATGGCCGGATGCCCACCGAGGACAAGGACGAGGCAATGCGGCGCTTCACGCTCCCGCGCGAGAGCCCGGATGCACTCGACGTGCTCGTGTCGACCACGGTGATCGAAG
>CAZICY010000111.1:0-3310 GCA_964537955.1 uncultured Actinomyces sp.
GCGCATGCTGCGCGAGCACACCGCGGCGTACGAGCAGGCGATCGCCAGGCGCTAAGCCCCCAGGCGGGCGCGGTCGGCGTCGACCATGATCTTGACCAGTTCGGGTGTGTAGGTCTGGGCCTGCCAGCCGAGGATCTCCTTGGCCCGGGCCGCGTCGCCGATGAGGTCGTCCACCTCGGTGGGTCGCAGGTAGCGCGGATCGAACTTCACGTGCTTCTCCCAGTCGAGGCCCGCATGCTCGAAGGCCATGCGCACGAAGTCGCCGACGGAATAGCTCGTGCCCGTGGCGACGACGTAGTCGTTGGGCTCGTCGGCCTGGAGCATGCGCCACATGGCATCGGTGTATTCCGGGGCGTAGCCCCAGTCGCGGCGCGCATCGAGGTTGCCGAGGTAGAGCTCGCTCTGGAGCCCGGCTGCGATGCGCGCGACGGCCATGGTGATCTTGCGGGTCACGAAGGTCTCGCCGCGCCGCGGGGACTCGTGGTTGAAGAGGATGCCGTTGCAGGCGAAGAGGCCATAGGCCTCGCGGTAGTTGCGCACCATCCAGTAGGAGTAGACCTTCGCGGCCGCGTAGGGGCTGCGCGGGTAGAAGAACGCGGACTCATTCTGCGGCGGCGGCGTCGCACCGAACATCTCCGAGCTCGACGCCTGGTAGAAGCGCGCGGGCACCTCCGACATGCGCAGCGCCTCGAGGAGACGCGTCGTGCCCAGACCGGTGACGTCTCCGGTGAACTCCGGCTCGTCGAAGCTCACACGCACGTGGCTCTGCGCGCCCAGGTGGTAGACCTCCGTGGGCTGCACCCGCTCCAGCAGGGTCACCAGGCGCGAGCCGTCGGTCAGGTCGCCATAGTGCAGGAAGAGCCGCGCCTCGGGATCATGCGGATCCTTGTAGAGGTGCTCGATGCGGTCGGTGTTGAAGGTCGACGAGCGCCGGATGAGGCCATGGACGACGTAGCCCTTGTCGAGCAACTGCTCGGCCAGGTAGGAGCCGTCTTGGCCCGTGATCCCGGTGATGAGGGCAACCTTGTCGGTCATGCCGCCGAGCCTAGGGGGTGGAGGCGCCTCCACTAGGTTGGCCCCGTGGGCATGCTCTCCCCCGACGCACGGGTCTACGTCGCCGGCCACCGCGGCATGGTGGGCTCGGCCATCTGGCGGGCGCTCAAGGGTCAGGGCTTCTCCGACCTCGTCGGCTGGACCTCCGCGGAGGTGGACCTGACCGATCGCGACGCGGCAATGGACGCCGTGAGCGGGGCCCGGCCTGACGTCGTGGTCGTCGCTGCGGCCAAGGTAGGGGGAATCCTCGCGAACTCGACGTACCCGGTGGAGTTCCTCGCTGACAACCTGCGGATCCAGACCAACCTCTTCGAGGCCGCGCACGCCGCGAATGTGGACCGACTGCTCTTCCTCGGGTCGTCGTGCATCTATCCCAAGTTGGCGCCGCAGCCGATCCCTGAGTCGGCGCTGCTGACCGGTCCCCTAGAGGCCACCAACAACGCCTACGCCATCGCCAAGATCAGCGGCATCATCGGCGTGCAGTCGTATCGCAGCGAGTATGGCCGGCGCTGGATCTCGGCGATGCCGACCAACCTCTACGGACCCGGCGACAACTACGACCTCGAGACCTCCCATGTGCTGCCCGCGCTCATCCGGCGCTTCCACGAGGCGAAGGAAGCCGGCGCCCCGTCGGTGACGCTGTGGGGCACGGGCTCTCCGCGGCGGGAGTTCCTCCACGTCGACGACCTCGCCGCGGCCTGCCTGCGCGTGCTTGATGTCTACGACGAGCCCGAGCACATCAATGTCGGCGTGGGCGACGACGTCACGATCGCCGAGTTGGCGGCCCTCATTGCCGAGGTCGTGGGCTACTCCGGGGCGCTGGAGTGGGATACCTCGAAGCCTGACGGCACGCCGCGGAAGCTCCTCGACGTCACTCGCATGACGTCCCTCGGATGGGAGCCTGCGATCGGGCTGCGAGAAGGCTTGGCTTCGACGTATGGGACATATCGGGCTGGAGCGTAAAGCCATACCTTTCGTGCAGGCGTGCGCTGATCGGCACCGCTAGCCTGTGGCGATGCATTCACGGGGGTGGGGTCGATTCACGGCCGCGGCGGTCGGCGTAGCGTTGTCGGCCTTCACCCTGACCAGCCCGGGCAGCGCCCAAGATCCTGATCTGAGCTGGCCGCCCAGTTTCGCGTTTGCCCCGGACAAGGTGGGCTTCGTCGTTCAAGACAGTTGGGTGGAGTCGAGTTTCATCGCGGTCGCAGTAGCCAACGCTCCTGCCTGTTCGTCGCTGCGTGACCCGAAGTGCGCTCCCTTGGGTGCGAAGCATGGGTGGTGGATACCCCGGGTCGCTCCCCCCTGCGGATTGGCCTTGCCTTGGGAGGAGTGCGTCGAATCCCTCACTCTCATCGGCGCGGAAGGCACGACACACCTGAGGTACACGGGTCAGGCTCCCGGACGCACCTTCCCGAGCGACCCACAGCGTGGACTACCCACGGGCTCCACCATGAACCTCTTCGACGATCCGGAGACGGAGAGTTCCGACGACGGATACGCCGTCTATCTCGGCGGCCAGATGATCGGCAAGAAGGGACCTTTCCGCCTCGGCGAGCTCTCCCTGCAAGTGTTCCGGTACCGACTCGTGCCCCACACCCAGAACACCTCGTCGGGCGCGTGCCTCTGGACGACCAACACCCACTGCGCACAGCGGCGTGCATTCGCGCAGGATGGGGCACTCAAGGCCGCGGTTCGTTTGCATACGTCAGTGACTGGCTGGCTGGGCGGCCGGCTCGAGGACCCGACGATCCGCGTGACTCCCGTGCCCGGAGAGGAACTCAACAGAGTCGAAGTCACGGGCAAGCCCATCGAGCTTCCCCTTGTCGCGGTCGCGATATCCAAGGGCGAGATCACCCAGGACATCCGTGACTATTGGGCGGACATCCAGGACCGCTGCGGCGACGTGCCTTGCCCCATGCACGTCCCCTGGCTCGAGAGCTGGTCGCCAGGCGTTGGTGACGCCCTCCGCGTCTACGCGCCCTTCCTGCAGGACACGGCGACGCGGGTGATTCCGACGTGGTCCGTCGTCCCCTTGATGAACGCCTTCGGGAATCCCTGCCTGAAGTCCACTGAGCAGTTGCTGGGCCTTGTGACAACGAATGCCACGGTGTACAACGCTCGGCCGCCTGAATTCAAGGGTGGTTCGCTTCGCTACCAGGTGGCGGCGCTGCACAGCCTCCCGGGAGGGGAAGTCTTCAGGGGCTCCTACGACCTGGTGATGCGCAGTGAAACGGCCCGCTGCATGTACGGGTTCACT
>CAZICY010000112.1:0-3249 GCA_964537955.1 uncultured Actinomyces sp.
CGCAAGCTCGAGACGTCGACCTCGCACTGATGTGCGTTGTCCGCGCACTCTTCTGGGGAGGCAACGCCAACGGCCGGCTGGGCAGGTCCAGCGCCGTCGGCGCTGCCTCCCGCAAGTAGCGCCTAAAATTCTTTGTCACTTCTTGATCCGGGTCCGCTAAGGTCCCCTCATAGTGCCCCCCGCCACATCACCGCCCTCGCACTCGCGCTCCCGCCGGCGCTTACCGTGGCACCACCGGCCTGGAGTGCTACTCCGCGGACAAGCACGGGCTGAGGCCCACCGCATGACCGATATAGCGAGTGATGGACCGAGTGCTGGCAACCTTGCCCGCACAAACTCGGGCTTCCTGTGGATAGTGAATCCGGTGCGTTTCGTACTACACGTCTCGCACTACACGCACTGCCCTACACACTCAAAGAAGTGCCCGTAGGCAGTCGTGACGCGGGAATGTGCGCGCGGAGCACGGTCTGGTCCCCCATCCTGTCCAGTGACCAAGCACCCCTGGTCGCCTGATCAAGGAGCGCCGAGCCCAAACCTGCGGCGCCTTCCTTGGGTCCAGCGCCGTCGTCGGCCACCACGATGACGACTCCACCGACCTCGACGCCTACAGAGACCGAGATGGCGGTCGCTGCTCCATGACGGATGGCATTCGTGAGGCCTTCTTCGACAACCCGGCCCACGGCGAGCGGGTCCACGGCACTGGTGGAAGCGCCCGGTTCCACCTCCACTGTGAAGGCGCAGGCATCACCCCAGAGAGCCACCTTGCGCGACACCTCATCCGCGATCGACCCACCGATGGCGACGCGCTCGGGCAGCGGCTCCTCGAGCGCCTCCCGCGCCGCGGCCAGGGCGGCGACGAGCGCGTCCCTATCCCCTGAGGCTGATGCGCGATCGATCGCCATGGCGCACGCCACCAGCCGACTTTGGACTGATCCGTGGAGGACACGAGCGGCGTCACGCGCGATGTCAGCGAGGTGCTGACTCCGCACCCGCGCCGTGAGGAACTCCGCATCCACATCCGCGCGGAAGGTCGCGCGCATCGCCTCCATCTCCGAGCGCCACGAACCGAATCCGGATGTGATGAGGACTGTCAGCACTGCGAAAACCACGTACACCGTCACATCCACTCCGTCGAGATCTTCACCCCACAGTTGCTGCCGATACGACAGCGCGCCGATCCCCAGGGCGATGAAGGCAAGCACCCCGAGGACGAACCACAGCGCGTGGCGACGCGGCCATCGACGCATGAGGGCATTGGCGAGGATGCTGATGGCGACGACGGCCGTGGTCGTGACGATGACGAAGGGGATCCCCTGGGCCAAGCCTCGCTGGGTGAGGATGAAGACCCCATCGCCCAGGAGACTCACCGCGGCGAGGGGGATCGTGCGCAGCGGCTGGGTGCGGACGATGTGGGTGATCGTGCGCTCCCAAGGAATCCGGGGGTACTGAGCGGCTGCTTCGGTCCACAGGTCACGGCTGAGAGGGCGCACTGATCGCTCGGCACCGTCGCGGAGGTCAGTGGCGAGCCGCGGCGTGACCAGGGAGCCCTCCGATTCGATCTCGGACAGAGCGGCATCGACACGTGCCCGAAGGGGGTCGAGGGTGTCGGCCACACCCGCGAGGATCTCCGCGCGCAGGTCGCGCGCGACATCGACTTCTTCCCGGCGCGCGATCTCCACGGCGACGAGTGCATCGATGTCACGCTTGCGCTGGGCGCGCCCACGAGCCACGGTGTCGAGGACGACGTTGACGAGTGGGATGAACCACAGGCCGATGAGGGCCAGCGCGATGACCCGGAGCGCCCAGGAGTGCGGTGACGTCACGCCGACGACCGTGGCGGCACCCCACAGCAGCATGCCGTAGAAGGCGCCGAAGAGCCCACCGGTGACCACGACAGACCACACCGGCCAGGGGTGCGCCGTGCGACCGCGCAGGACCGTGCGCTGAAGCCCCCACATGAACACGGCGTCCACCGTGGTCGCGATGACCCAGACAAGCAGCCATCGCCCGAGCTCGAGTGGCGACGCGGCAGTAGTGAGGTCTCTCGTGATCACCAGCAGCCCTGCGGGCATCGAGATGGCCCACATGGCCCACGAGCCAAACCACCGACCGCCTACGCGTTCGCGCAGAGTGGGCCGGGACTCAGTCGCGGCGGACGACACGAGTCCCGCTCACGGCGAAGTAGGCCTGGGCGATCATCACGCGCTGATTCTCCGCCCGGGTGGCACGCACGTCGAGCTGGCGGATGAGGCGCATGACAGCCTTTTCCACCGAGGCCTCCTCGATCACGAGACGGCGCGCGATCTCGGCATTGCTGTAGCCGGCAGCGATAAGGCGCATGACGTCGATCTGGGCATCCCTGAGATCCGCAAGCCCCTGCTCACGTGCGGCGGAGTGGGCAACATCAAGGGTGTCCTGCACGGCGTGCAGGGCGTCCGCGAGGACCGAGGTGTCGGCCACCTCCTGCTTGGTGAGGTAGAGCGAGTCGGACGGCAACGCGGGCACGGATCCAAGAAGTCGCGGGTCGGCGTAGGTCGAGAGGAAGACGATCCCGATGCTCGGGAGCGCTCTGCGCAGCGCTTGCGCGAGGTCAATGCCCGTGGGGCCCTCACCCAGGTCGAGGTCGAGCAGCGCGACCTGGGGCATCTGCCCCCGCGCCGCGGCAAGCCCCTCGGCGAAGGACCCGACCGAGTCGACGACGTCGAATCCGAGCGCCTGGACCACGCTGCTGAGCATCGTCCGGGCAAAGGGGTCGTCATCGACGATGAGGACGCGACCGGACACCAGCGCATCATGCCTCGAACGAGCCCCTCGTGGACGCGGGATCCCCCACACGATCCGAGGTGCATGGTGCCAGCACCACAGGGCGGGCATTCGACTTCCCTCGTGATGCCGCACCGCCCACGATGACGGCGTGTCAGCCTCCGCCCCGGGCTCCAGCGCCTCCTTCGTCGTCCAATATCGCCTCCGGTCGGGCGCCTCACGGGAGTTCTCGCGACTTTTCGGCGACCTCACCGACAGTCTGAGCACAGCGGGAGGTTTCGAGGGCACCGAGGTGCACTTCGACACCGCAGTCACATCCCCGACCGTCGTGTGGCGCTTCGCTACCGTCGACGAGGCGCGCACCTGGTCCAAATCCGCCACGATGGAGACCTTCGAGCGTGCTCTCAAGCCTTACTCGGTCAGTGCGCCGGTGCACAACGTGATCTTCAACGCCGGTGCTAGCGCGCTCGCGCTCGAGGACCGCAC
>CAZICY010000113.1:0-3230 GCA_964537955.1 uncultured Actinomyces sp.
CTCGGGGCTCGCTTCCTGGGCCCGGAGATCGGCGTCGTCGAGCGCGCCTAGGCTGGCGGCGATCATCCAGCATTTACGCGCCCTTTGGCGACACGACATCCTGGCGACCTCATCGCGTCGCGGTCATTCGGCTGCACTAGCCATGTGCGAGTAGGCATCGTCAGCGAGTCCTTCCTTCCGCATGTCAACGGGGTCACCAACTCGGTGCTGCGCATGCTCGAGCACTTTCAGCGCAGGGACATCGATGCTGTCGTGCTGGCTCCGGGTTCGCCGACGCATATGCTGCCCGACGCATACGCCGGCGCTCAGGTCCATGTGCTCTCGAGCTTGCCTGCGCCCGGATACCGCCAGGTGCGACTGTGTCTTCCGCCCGAGCAGCGCATTCGCCAAGTTCTCGCGGCGAATGATGTCGACATCGTTCACCTAGCGAGCCCGTTCCTGACCGGGCCGGCGGCATTGCGCGCAGCCGATCGCTTGGACCTGCCGGTCGTGGCGGCCTACCAGACGGACCTAGCCGCATTCGTTACACGTTATGGGCTGTCGGTGCTGAGTGGCATCGTGTGGCGACGCCTTCGCGCTATCCATGGTGCGGCCGACTTGACGCTCGCGCCCTCGCGCGCGGCCGTGGGGCAACTCACGGAGCATGGCGTGCCTCGCGTGGCGCTGCTGCCCCGAGGCGTCAATCTGGAGCAATTCCATCCGCGCCGTAGGTCGCGCCCTTTGCGGAGGCAAGTTGCTCCTCGGGGCGAGGCACTCGTCGGATATCTCGGTCGCTTGGCCCCGGAGAAGTGCGTCGAGGACCTGCGCGTCCTGCACGACATGCCCGGTGTAAGGCTCGTCATCATCGGTGATGGTCCGCGGCAAAGGCGGCTGCGCGAGATCCTCCCCGACGCGGTGTTCCTCGGCTTCCTGCAGGGTGAAGAGCTCGGCCGCGCTGTGGCCACACTTGATGTGGCCGTCCACCCAGGCCCGCATGAGACCTTCTGTCAGAGCCTTCAGGAGGTGCTGGCCTCGGGTGTGCCTGCCGTAGCAGTGGCAGCCGGTGGGCCGCTGGACCTCGTGGATCCGAGTCGAAACGGTTGGCTATACCCGCCCGGGGACCTTGGGGCCATGCGCTCACATGTGGCTGACCTCGTGGGGGACCCCTCAAAGGCGCGTGCCATGGGTCGGCGTGCTCGCGCAGGTGTCGAGCATCGGACGTGGGCGTATGTGGGTGACGAGCTCGTGGCCCACTACCGCAATCTGATCGACACACAGTCTGTGGAATCGCGCGTGACCACACAGGAGGCCGCATGAGAATCGTCCAGGTCGCCAACTTCTACTCTCAATTGAGTGGGGGCTTGCGCACCACGATGGAGACCCTTGCCCAGGGGTACGCCGCCGCCGGGCACGACGCCATCATCATCGTGCCCACGGAAGGTCGACGAATTGCAACCGAGTCTCGATCCTGGGGCGCGTTGATCCGCGTACCGTCGCGGGCGATTCCTCGGTCGGGCGGCTATCGCGCCATCACGGATGTCGACATGTTGTGCGCAGTCCTCGACGATGTCCGTCCGGATGCGCTGGAGGTCGCCGATCGACTCACGCTTCGGCCCCTCGGATGGTGGGCCTCCGCTACGGGCATACCTGCCGTCATGTGGGCCCACGAGCGAGTCGACGGCGTCCTGCGGGCCTTCACGCCGCCTGGGCTGCCCCACCGCATCCTGGCCGACATGTGGAACAGGAGCAGCATGCACCGATTCGACAACATCGTGGCGACCACGGAATTCGCTGCTGAGGAGTTCGAGCGTATCGGCGCGCGCAACGTCGTGAGGGTCCCGCTGGGAGTAGACCTCGACGCTTTCCAGCCCACGTGCTTCGACGAGGTGGAGCGAAAACTACTCCTGGGGGACGACGCTGATGTGCTCCTGGTCAGCTGCACCAGGCTGTCCAGGGAGAAGCGCCCTGACCTTGCTGTGTCAGCGTTGGCGCGGCTACGCCGGCGAGGTGTCCGAGCCCGTCTCATCGTCATCGGCACAGGCGCTTGGGAGAGTCACGTGCGCAAGGCCGCATCGGGCCTTCCCGTGACGTTCTTGGGGCATGTGCCCGATCGTGAGCGACTGGCGCGAATCCTCGCCTCTGCCGATGTTGCCGTGAATCCCGGACCCATCGAGACGTTCGGACTGGCCGCGCTGGAGGCCTTGGCCTCGGGCACTCCCGTGGTCGCGTCGCGGACCAGCGCCCTGGTCGAGATCGCCTCGGGCGCTGCGGGTCAGGCGGTTGCCCCGGATGCATCGGCTCTGGCCGTCGCCATCATGAGCATCCTTCGTCGGCCTGAAGATGGCCGTCGCCGAGCAGCACGGGTTCGCGCCGAGGAGTATCCGTGGTCCCAGACTGTGGGGACGATGCTGGCGCTTCATGCTGAACGAGTCGGCTCCGTCGCCTAGCGCACGCCATGGCCGCCACAGTCGTCGCGCTCGGTGACAGCGTGACGGTGGGCGTCGGGGACATAGGAGTCCCCGCTGGCTGGGCGGCGCATCTCTCGTTCGCGCTCGGTGCCGCGGAGTTCACCAACGTTGCCCGGCTGGGTGCTCGAGCCCGCGATGTGTCGGGCATCCAGGCCGCGGTGGCTATCGGGAGGCGGCCGCAGCTCGCGACGTTGCTTGTGGGTGGCAACGACGTTCTGCGCGGGGACTTCAGCGCACAAGACGTTGCGTCCCATGTCGATCAGACCGTGGCTGGCCTTCGACGCGTGGGGGCAGACGTCGCCGTGGTGCTCTTGCACGATCCCCGCCTGACGTTGCCGGGCCCCCGGTTGATCAGGGAGGTGTTGGGGGAGCGAGCGGCCGCAGTCAACGACGCGATCCGGGCGCGAGTCGCCGGAGAACCGCGCGTTGCCCTCATCGATCCCCAGCGCTCGGACTTTACGCCGACGCGACAGGCCTGGTCGATCGATCGACTGCATCCCAGCGCGGCCGGACATCGTGCACTGGCCGCCATGGCCTTGGAAGCCCTGACGGACCTTGGGTGGCGCGCCCAACACCCGATAAGCCCCCCTTCAGGCCCCCAGCCGTCGGGGTGGCACCGCGCCTGGTGGCTCACGCGCTATGGCACCCCGTGGTTCGCCAAGCGCAGTCGCGACCTCCTTCCCGAGCTGGCGTGGGTGTGCTGGGAACATCGACGTCGCCGTAGGCTCACAGCGTGCGCCTCACCGTGATCGGCTGCGCCGGCTCCTTTCCCGGCCCTGACTC
>CAZICY010000114.1:0-3214 GCA_964537955.1 uncultured Actinomyces sp.
GGCGCATGATCGCGTGGGCCGCCTGGCTCGCGAAGTAGATGGCCCGCAGGTTGACGGACACGATGGCGTCGAAGTCCTCGGGGGTCACCTCCTCCATGGGCTTGCGCCTGTTGATGCCGACGCCGTTGAGGAGGACGTCGAGACCGCCGAGTGCTGCTGCGCCCTGGCGGACGACGTCGCTCGATCCCTCCGCGGTGGATACGTCGCCGACGACCTCGACCGCGTCGCCGCCCGCCGACCGGATGGCCTCCACGATCGGCGCCACACGCTCACTCGAGAGGTCGTGCACGCCGACGCGTGCGCCACGCTCGGCGAAGGCACGGGCCATCACCGAGCCGAGCGCACCTCCGGCTCCCGTGATGAGCACGCGGCGCCCCGAGAGATCGAAGAGTGGATCGGTCACGGTGCCCTCCCAGGCAGGTTGATGGACTTCACATCATGGGGCGCGAGAGTGATGGCGGCATCTGCAGCTCCCACGAGTCGGGCCTCGCGGGGCTCGCCGGTGAGGTTGACGACAATGGCGCGCCGGCCCTCGGGCCCGTCGAGCACGATGGCGTCCACTCCCTCCGGATCGCTCGACGCGGTCGGCAGGACGTGGGTGGCAGCGCTCAAGGCCTTGATGACATCGACGACGGCGAACTCCTCGCCGGGCCTCGAGGTGAAGGCGGGGTCTTCGGGGCCGGCGTCGCGTGCGCGCAGTCCCTTCCACCCGAGGTCGTCGAAGAAGGTGACGGCCGAGACGGTGCCGCGTGCGGCCAGGCTCCGCGCCGCCAGTGCCGTCCACGCGGCGGCGAACCATGTGCGCTGTCGGGCATCGACGTCGGCGGGCAGGTCGGTGCTGCTCACATCTGCTGCGGGGTCGGTGGCGTTGGGGTTGAAGCGAGGGCGCAGTGACACCGGTCCGACATGGATCCGGGTGGCACCCGTCAGGCGCGGAGCATCGGCCGCGATTACCGCGAGCGTCGCGGTGTTCTGCAGCACGGAGCGATCGTCGTGGGCGTGCACCTGGGGGTTGACGGAGAAGGTCGTCCACTCCAGGCCGGCCGTGTCCGGGGGCTGCCGGTTGAGCTCGGTGAAGTAAAGGTTGGTGCCACAGCCCCACGGAAGGTCGGGTCCCAGGCGCGAGCGCCAAGCATCGAGGGTCGCGCGGGAGGTGACCTTCTCCTGGGGATTGATGATCCAGACACCCGCCAGGGTCTCCCCGGCCTCCGCCAAAGCTGCTCCGAGACTGGCATCCGGGTCGTCGGGGCTGTGCAGGGCGATGAGCACGCGCGACCCCAGGCTGCGTGCGCGTGACACCGCATCGCGGATGCGCTCGGAGGCATCGGGTGCCGATGCATCGACGTCGGCGTGGACGTGACCGAGCGCGAGGGAGCGCAGGAAGGATTCCTCACCGTCGGTCCAGGGAGCGGAGGTGAGGTGCACTCCGATGCTGGGCAGTTCCACGGCCGTTGCGTCGACCGTGATCTCGACCGGCCCCTCCGCAAGGGGCTCGGGTGTCTGAGTGGGCACCTCGGAGAGCGTGAGGATGACCGACTGAGCGATGACGTCGCCGGGCCTCACCTCGACGGGGAAGGGCAGTGAGATGGGCGTGCAGTAGGTCTTGTACGACGCGTCGCTCCAGTTGCGGTGGTCCTCGGTCTCGAAGACCTCGCCGGTGAAGTCGAGTCGTGCCCGACCGGCATCGCCCACCGGATACGTCATCGCCGCGATGTCGAGGAATGGCTGGTGCGGGGAGATCTGGTCGGGGAAGGAGGAGGAGTCGATGCTGCCATCCGTGTGCACGATGTCGCATGCGCGTCCGGCAAAGCCAGCCATGGGATGCAGCACGCAGATGCCGAGGCGATTGCGCAGGAAGGGCGCGCTCGTCTCGCCACTTAGTGCGTAGCGCAAGGTGCCATCGGCGTGCCCATCGATCTCGACCGTCCACGTGAAGGGCTCGGCATCAAAGCTGCCGCGAGCGGTGACGCGGATGGTGAAGGAGTCGCCTCGGTCGTCGATCTCCTCGCTCTCGATGCGCCAGGGTCGGGCGGTCCAATTGCGATCCTGGAAGGCGACGTACACCCGCCGGAGGATCTCCTCGTCACCGAGGCGCACGCACCGGATGTCGCCGGAGTCGTAGTCGAGGCGCACGGGGCCCGCGACGAGTGGGGTGGCCATGCTCAGCCCGCGCTGCCGACCCGGTAGGGCAGGCCCGTCTCGAGCGACTCGTAGGCACCCAGGGTGAGCTCCATCGTGCGCAGGGTGTCGGCGCCGCTGGTCTCGGGGGTGCGGCCGGTGCGCAGGCAGTCCACCCAGTGACGCTGCAGGGTCACGACGCTGTCCTGGATGCCATTCCATGGCCGCGAGGCCCAGGGATGCTCGGGGATCTGCAGGTCCTCTTCGAAGACGGTTGCCCCCGACATGCGGGCCGCGGAGTCGCCGACGTCGACCGGGTGGGAGACGACCTGCAGGTGGTAGTCGGGCCCGAGGGTGATCGCACCGCGCGTCCCCTCGAGAGTGACGAAGGCCTGCGGGTACGTCGAATGGTCGGAGAAGGTCTCGTAGCTTGCGTCGGCGATCGCCGTCGCCCCGGGCATGCGCATGATCACGGTGGCGACGTCCTCGCCGACGATGCGCGGGTTGACCTGGAGGGCCTCGGCGTAGAGCGACTCCGGCTCTCCCATGAAGAAGCGGGCGAGGTCGAAGAGGTGCACGGCGACGTCGACGATGATCATGCGCTCGCTGTCGAGCAGCCAGGGCTGCGCGGAGTAGCAGTCATGGAAACTGCGGAAGCTGAAGCGACCGAAGAACGGCCGGCCGATGGCACCGCTATCGAGGATCTCCTTGACGCGGCGCATCGGGTGCTGGAAGCGGAAGTTCTCGTGGACCATGAAGGGCAGGCCCTTGGCCTCCATGGCGGCCACCATCGCCCGAGCGTCCTCGAGGTCCCAGGCGAGCGGCTTCTGGCAGATCGCGGCGACACCGTGCTCCGCGGCGAGGTGCACCATCTGTGGATGCGTCGGGGGAGTGGTGGCGATATCGACGAAGTCGAGATCCTCGTTTGCGAAGAGTTCGGCGGCATCGGCGTAGGGCCGCCCGCCGAAGTCGCGAGCGGCGGCTTCGAGGCGCTCCGGATCGGTATCGCAGACGGCGACGAGCTCGACGTCCGGGATCTCGGCCCAGGCGTGGAGATGGTTCTGCGCGAAGAAGCCGGTGCCGATGACGGCGAACT
>CAZICY010000115.1:0-3198 GCA_964537955.1 uncultured Actinomyces sp.
GCTCCATGTTGCCGGTGCCCTTGAACTCCTCGAAGATCACCTCGTCCATGCGCGACCCGGTCTCGACGAGGGCGGTCGCGAGGATCGTGAGAGAGCCGCCGTTCTCGATGTTGCGGGCGGCACCGAAGAACCGCTTCGGCGGATAGAGGGCCGTGGAGTCCACGCCGCCCGACAGGATGCGTCCGGATGCGGGCGCCGCGAGGTTGTAGGCGCGACCCAGGCGCGTCATCGAGTCGAGGAGCACGACGACGTCGTGGCCGAGCTCCACGAGGCGCTTGGCGCGCTCGATGGCCAGCTCCGCGACGATCGTGTGATCCTCGGCAGGGCGGTCGAAGGTCGAGGCGATGACCTCGCCCTTGACCGAGCGCTGCATGTCGGTGACTTCCTCGGGGCGCTCGTCGACGAGCACGACCATGAGATGGCACTCGGGGTTGTTCGTCACGATCGCGTTGGCGATCGACTGCAGCACCATCGTCTTGCCGGCCTTGGGCGGGGACACGATGAGCCCGCGCTGCCCCTTGCCGATCGGCGCGACCAGGTCGATCACGCGTGTGGTGAGGTTGCCCGGCTCGGTCTCCAGGCGCAGGCGCTCCTGGGGGTAGAGGGGGGTGAGCTTCGAGAAGTCCGGGCGCTGGCGGGCGGACTCAGGGTCCGTGCCGTTGACCGTGTCGATGCGCACGAGGGGGTTGAACTTCTCGCGGCGCTCGCCATCGCGCGGCTGCTTGACGGCCCCGGTGACAGCGTCGCCCTTGCGCAGGCCGTGCTTCTTCACCATCGACAGCGAGACGTAGACGTCGTTGGGGCTGGGGAGGTAGCCGGCGGTGCGCACGAAGGCGTAGTTGTCGAGGACGTCGAGGATGCCGGCGACGGGCACGAGCACGTCGTCCTCGGAGATCTCGATGTCCTGCTCGTTGAAGCCGCCCGGCCGACGGTCGCGGCGGTCGCGGAAGCGATCCCGGCCCCGACGCCGACGCCGACGCGAGCCGCTCTCATCGTCGTCGTAGCTGTCGCCGCGGTTGTCGCCGCGGTTGTCCTGGCGGTTGTCGCCGCGGTTGTCCTGGCGGTTGTCTCCGCGGTTGTCCTGGCGGGGAGCGCGCTCGCGCTCGCCCCGCTGAGGCCTGTCTGACTGCTGGTGCGCATCCGCGCCATCGGCGCGATCCGTCGACCGCTCCTTGGCCGCGGCCGAGCCGTTGTCATCGGAGCGTCCCTTGCCGCCGGAGCGGCCCTGGGACTGCTTGGCGCTGATGGCCTCGATGAGTGCGCTCTTGCGCATGGTGCTGGCCCCCGAGATGCCCAGGGACTGGGCGAGCTGCTTGAGCTCGGGCAGGAGCATCCCGGAGAGCCCGGAAGCCGTCTTGCCTGCAGGGGCGGTGGCGGTATCGCTCACGTGAATTCCTTTGTCATGCCCGACACCGGGGTGGAATCGGGTGTGCGCACCAGGCAAAGTCCCGGCTGCGCGGTGTCCGCCCTGCCTTATCGAGGCATTCCCAAGATCGACTACGGGAGATCGGCGGGGGGTGGAGGCGTCCTCAAGCGGACACCTAGAGGCTAGCACCCGCCAGGAGGGGTTGCCTCACGACCCCCGGACGCGGACGCGGGCACCGTGCGCATCCACCGGGACAGCGAGCGGACGCCAACCCTCGGGCGCCGCTGCGATCACTGCCGTGCGCTCGCGCTCGTCGATAGTGAAGGCGAGCACAGTCGGCCCCGCACCCGACACCACCGCCGGGATGCCGGCCGCGCGCAGCGACGACACGAGCGCGTGCGACTGCGGGTATGCGTGCGCCCTCGCATCCTGGTGCAGTCGGTCCTCCGTCGCCGGATAGAGCAGTGCAGGGTCCGACACGATCGCATGAGCGAGCAATGCAGTGCGGCCGAGATTGAACACCGCGTCGGCGCGTGACACGGAATCGTCGAGGAGGTGGCGCGCCTCCTCGGTCGGCATGGCCTGCTGCGGAATCAAGATCACCGGCACGACAGCGGGGTGCGCCGCGCGCGTGACCGCACTGGCATGCGTGTCGTCCACCGAGTCGATCCAGGCGGTGGTGAAGCCCCCCAGGAGCGCGGCCGCGACGTTGTCGGGATGACCCTCCATCCGAGTGGCAAGGCCCAGCACCTCATCGTCCGGCAGGCGCTCCTCCCCCTCCTCGAGCAGTCCTCGCGCGAGGAGGATGCCGGCGACGATGGCGGCGGCCGACGAGCCCAGGCCCCGCCCCTGGGGGATGCCGTTGCGACAGCGCAGGACCACGCCCGGGGCCGGCACGCCCATCGCCTCCCACGTGGCCCGCATGGCCTGCGCCACGAGGTGCCGGTCGTCCGTCGGCAGGCTGCCGGCGCCCTCGCCCTCGACGGTGACCAGGACACCGGGGTCCTCGGTCACCATGGCGGCGAGGTGATCGTGCAGAGCCAGGGCAAGGCCGAGCGAGTCGAAGCCCGGGCCCAGGTTGGCGCTCGTGGCGGGCACCACGACCTCGACACCCACGGAGCGGAAGCCCATCGCCTAGCCCCGCAGCCCCAGGGCGACAGCAGCCACCGCGGCGTCGACGGGCACCACGATCGGATCGGGTGCGGCCTCCAGCGCCCACTGGGGATCCTTGAGCCCGTTGCCCGTGAGGGTGCACACGACTGTCTGACCGGGGTCGAGCTGACCGCGCTCGTGCGCCTGCAGCAGGCCGGCGACGCTGGCCGCACTCGCTGGCTCGCAGAAGAGCCCTTCCTTGGCCGCGAGGAGGCGGTACGCCGCAAGGATCTGCTCGTCGGTGACGGCATCGATCATGCCGCCGGAGTCGTCGCGCGCGACCTCGGCCTGCTCCCAGGAGGCGGGGTTGCCGATGCGGATGGCCGTCGCGAGGGTCTCGGGCTTGGCCACGGGCGCACCCTGGACGAGGGGCGCGGCGCCTGCGGCCTGGAAGCCCCACATGCGCGGTAGGCGCGTCGAGTGACCGGCGGCGGCGTACTCCCGATAGCCCTTCCAGTAGGCGGTGATGTTGCCGGCGTTGCCGACGGGGAGGCAGTGGATGTCGGGGGCATCGCCGATGAGGTCGACGACCTCGAAGCTCGCAGTCTTCTGGCCCTCGATGCGGTCGGGGTTGACGCTGTTGACCAGCGAGACGGGGTAGTCGTCGGCCAGGCCGCGCGCAAGCGTGAGGCAATCGTCGAAGTTGCCCTCGACCTGGAGCAGGCTCGCGCCGTGGATGA
>CAZICY010000116.1:0-3164 GCA_964537955.1 uncultured Actinomyces sp.
GATCGGGCTCGGCCCAGGCCACGCGCGGGTCCCTCGCGAGGCGCGCGGCGATCTGCTCGGCGGTCTCCTCGCTCACGGCTTCGCCGAGCTCTACGGTGCGCATGCCGGAGCCAAGCGGGTCGCCCGGCGAGAGCTCGACACCCGGGACCGCGCGGCTGCCGGTGGCCTCGCCTCCGGGCGTGACCGGGGAGACACCCTTCTCATAGGCGACGATGAGGCGTGAAATCTCCGGGGTCGGATCAGTAGGAGAGTCGGCCGTGGTGACACCCGCGGCGGGCAGAGCAGAGGCCGGTGAGGTGAGCGTGGTCGCCAGGCTCGAGGCGCACAGGGCCGTCACGGCGATGGCGACGGCGATTCGCCGGCTCGACCCCGCCTTCGTGACCATGCCTCACCCCTCGCCGCGGCTTGGCCGCTCGCGGAATCTAGCAGCGCCAGGAGGGGGTGTCCTCTCCCGCGTGGAGCCCACAGGGATCCGCACGATGGCCACGTCGGAGGCCTACAGGGACTCTCGATCCACAGCCCATCGGGTGGGCTGACCGGTCACCTCGGCGATGACGTCGAAATCAGCGTCGCAGTGGATGACGGTGAGCCCGAGCCGCTCAGCGCATGCGGCCACAAGGAGATCCGGGGGTGCTACTCCACGATGATTGCCCACGGCGGCGAGCAGACCCTGGACTTCCCAGGCACGGTCGTAGTCCTCACCCGTGATGCGCACCTGAGGCAGGCGCGCGAGCAGCGCACCGAGTGCGCTGTGTTCCTGAGCGTTCCTCGCCGTCAGGCCCATTTCGAGGTGCGTGATGTCGCAGTGTGCAATGGCACCAGTGCTCATCGGCTCGGCTAGTGCCTGTCGCACACCCGCGTGATGAGGGACACGTGCAAGCGCACTGGTGTCTGCGAGCTCAGAGGGGTCGACGCCAGGCACGATCTCGAAGGGAGTCATCCCAAGGCTCATTGCGCTGGCCCCAGGCGATCAGGTCGTCCACGGCCTTGCGCCGCTGCTGAGCGGCGAGTACCTCGCGCAGGGCAGCGTTGACGGTGTCCTTCTTCGTCGTGGTGCCAAGCACCCCTCGGGCAGCATCGAGCAGGTCGTCGTCGATGTCGATGAGGGTCTTCGTCACTAGCCCTCCTTCGCGTCGAGATATCTACCTTCAAGTGAGTGTATATCCGCTCCCCTGCGGCTCCGTCAACCATCGGACGAGTAGACGCCCGAGAGGGCGAGCAAGGAAGGGTGAGTGATCCGTCTGTGGATAGGGACCGGTAGCCCTGACGCTGCTGACCTACGCGCGCCCGATACCTAGATCACGGAGATGGCCGAGGTGCTGCGCTTGGCCTCGTCGGTGCCCTCGAAGACCGCCTTGAACTTCGTCCCCGCGGGGTAGTTCTTCTCGATCGTGACGCTGAAGTTGCCGTCTTCGTCCACCGAGCCGCTGCCACCGGTCTTCCAGGAGGCGCTGGGCTTCTTGACCTTGATGGTCACGTCGCCGAACCTCGCCACCCCCGCGTCGGTGACCGTGCCCCAGACCTTGGTGCGCGAGCTGCCGGCGTTGACGCGCGTGATCGTCGTTGTGGTCGTCGCCTTGCTGATGGTGAATTCCAGGGTCATCGTCCGGTTGTAGACCGCAGTGGCGTCAGCCGGATCGGCCATACGCACGGCGACCGTCGCCGTCCAGGAGCCGGCTCCGTCACCGGAGCAGATCTGCAGGCCGCCATCGAAAGTGCCTGAGCCGAACTCGGTGAGCATGCCAGTGACACTGCCGCCACCGTCGCGCTCCGCCTCGATCTCTGCGCTCCACTGCACCCGCGGCAGCGCATCCGAGACGACCACCTCATAGGGGAAGTCGGTGCACTCCTCGGTGAAGGAGCCACCGTCGAGGGTCATCTCCAGCGAGCCGATCGGTGTGGTGACGGACTGGGTGTCCGCATGCACCGCACCGGGTGCCACGACTACTCCGGCAGCGCCCACCATGAGGGCAACGGCCCACGTGAAAGAGGCCTTCACGGGGCCGACGGTACGCCACAACACTCGGCTCTTCGAGCCGATTTCCCAAGTCGGCCGGGTGATGCACGTGGCCTCGCGCATCCTCACACCTGTGAGGGGATTACGGCCCCTGGGGCCTCGATGCGAGACTGCCCCGTGCGCCCGACGCGAGTCATCTACGTCGAAAACGACCCGGCGCTGCGCGGCATCATCAGCCAGCTCCTCGAGCAGCGCCCCGAGATCGAGATCCTCCTCGCCACCGGTATCGCCCACGAGGCCCTGGACCAGCGGATCGCCGAGCAGGCCGATGTCGCCCTACTCGATCTCGCCCTCGGCTCCAGCCAGATGAACGGCATCGACCTCGGCCTCGCGCTGCGCAGCCTCAACGACAACATCGGGATCGTCATCCATTCGCAGTACCGCCTCGACACCGTGGCGCGCACCGTGCCTCCGGAGGCGCTCATCGGCTGGGTCACCCTCCCCAAGTCGGGCGAGCTGCCCATCGGCGATCTCATCAAGACGCTGCGCGATGCCGCCCGCGGCGTGACGATGACCGAGCCGCCCGCCGACGATGAGGGCAGCCCCCTCGAGGAGTTGACGATCCGCCAGCGCGCGGTGATGGGGATGGCGGCGACGGGGGTCAAGAGCACCGAGATCGCGCGACGATTGCGCATCTCCCACGATGCCGTCCGCCAGGATCTCTCCCGCGCCTACAAGGTCCTGGTGCCCGCCGCGGATCCTGACTCCGACGACCTGCGCACGCGTGCCGTCCTCGCCTACCTAGAGTTGACACGCGATGACGAAGCAACCGACGGAGCCTGACCGAAGGCGCTGGTGGCAGTACGCCGGCCCGTGGCCCCTCTTTCCGGTCGCCGACGCGCTCGTCGCGGCGCTTGTGGCCCTCTCCGCGAGGTCGTTCCTCATGTCCGCCCAGAGCGCGCCCATGGAGATCCTCGTGGCAGCCGTCTTCGGACTCGTGCTGTTCACCATCCTCCAGCTCGCGCGTCGCTACCTTCCGCGGGTCGTCAGCACGTTCCCCGGCTATCTGGCCACGATTCTGGTCGCCGTCTTCGTCGCGACCCTCGTGAGATTCGCGATGGGCTATGTCAACGACTACGCCGAGTTGTCTGCGCAGGCGGACGTGGCGTTCGCGGTGTTTCGGACCACTGTCGCCGTTCTCGTCATC
>CAZICY010000117.1:0-3108 GCA_964537955.1 uncultured Actinomyces sp.
AGCAGGTCGACCCCTCGACCGGGCTCACGGGTGTCAATCGCACCGGCTGGGGCGATCCGACGACCCTGGGCTGCGCTGCCTTCGACACGGGCGAGTGCGCAGTTGACGTTCCCTTCCCCACGGATCTCCGATTCAAGGTCACGCTGCGCATGCGGGACACGGCGAGCATGTACCTCAACGGCGCGGTCGACGAGCCCGTTGCCTACTCCGACAAGATCGACGGCGGCCATCGCTTCGTCCTCGAGGCAGCTCCGAGTCCGGTGATCGGCATGGCCGGTTGGATCCCCAAGAGCGCGGTTCCGCGGTCCGTCATCGACGGTGCACTGTCCGCTGTTGGCAACTCTCGCTACTGGGACATCGACTTCGATGCCGCGTCGTTTCGCTCGCTGGGGCGTGGCGGCACCGAGCCGCTGAGCTGGCTCAAGGCGCTGCTCCCCTACTTCGGGGATCGGGCGTCCTTCATCGTCGACGCGTGGTACGTCGAGAACACCCCAACCCTCGGGCAGTACACGTCCCGCTGCGTCGACAGGGGCACCGGGGAGTTCATCGGAATCGTCTCGTCCAACGCCACCGCCTACACCGGCGATCCACCCGCTTACGACGCGCGGACGGGGACACTCAGGTACGAAGTGGCCGGTCCCCACTACATGCCGGACGGTGTCAGCCTCAATAGGGGCCGCTACTCCATCAACATGAGGGCGGACTTCGTGACGTGCCTCCTCGGTGTCGACAAGGTGCCCACTATGGCGCGTATAGAACTGTCGTACCCAGACGGAGAAGCATCAGCCGCAACCCTCGCCGTGAAGCAGGACAAGAACTGGCTCCGCCTGTACTACGAGAACTTCACCTTCTCGAGCCCGACCGTGAGCGTGCAGTTCCCCAAGTCGCTCACCTGCTTCAAGGGCAAGGGCAAGCGGGTGCAGAGCAAGCAGTTCGTTGCCTTCGAGTGCCCCAAAGGCTGGCGAGCGCGACGGTGAGCGCGGTGCGGGCCGTCGAGTTCTCGCGATGGGGTCTTCGACTACTGCGTCGACCGCGGCCGTACCGCAGGTGACGGGCAGAGCCCCCCGGGCCCGGGCTACCGTCACCAGAGGCGGCCTGATCCCCCCCGTCCGTCGAGGGGCACTCCTCGACCACATCTACAATGGAGAGTCTCTGTTGAGACAACACGTCCTCGCACTGATCGGAGCTGTCGCGCTGAGGGCCCCGATGCTGGCCACCGGCACGGTCCTGGCCGCCGACCCTGGTGCAACCGCAGCCCCATCGAGGCGAGGCCAGTATCACGGTGATCGCTGCCAACGCGGCCGGCTCCGGCACGGTCACGCTCACCCCGACGACGGCGGGCGCACCGCCGGCGTGGGCCGCGGCCTACACCAGGCCGGTGTCCTTCACGACCGCTCCGAAGGTGTCGGCTGTCTCACTGATCTCGGCGGGCGACGTCCCGGCGGACAAGTCGATCCGCATCACCGGTGCCCGCACGACGATTGACGGCAGGAACGGCATCAAGGTCGACGGCACAGTCGTCGGCATTGACAACGGGAAGACGGTCATCCCGACCTTCCGCTTCCCGGGCCAGACCACGTTCACCCAGGGCAGCGCCCGTCCGGTGATCGCGGACGGCAAGTTCACCTGGCAGCGCAAGACTGGCAAGACGATCTACGTCCAGGTCACCAGCGATGACGGCGTGGTGAAGTCGAACCGCCTACGCATCGCAGCAAGCTGAAGTCGCCTCGCAACTGAAGTGAGCTAGCACGTCAGTGGGGCCCGGTGGCACATCGATGCACCATGTGGTACGAGGCAAGGGGACAACTGGTGACTGCAAGACACGCATCCGATCATGAGGCGCTACTCACCCCTGGGGAGGTTGCGGCACTCTTTCGCGTCGATCCCAAGACGGTGACGCGTTGGGCTCGGGACGGCCGCTTGTCGAGTGTGCGAACACTGGGCGGGCATCGCCGCTACCGGGCCGCAGAGGTGCACGCGCTCCTGGCGCAGTTTGCGACGCCGGGCGCGCCCTAGCGGAAGGACCAGGCGAGCGCGACCGCGCCGGACACGCTGAGCACGAGGATGACCTGCAGCACAGTGACGGCCTGACGCACCGAGAGGCCGCGGTCCATCAGCACATGGGAGAGGTGGTCGCGCCCGGGGGTGAAGGGGTGCCGCCCCTCGAGCAGGCGGCGGATGGACACGAAGGCCGTGTCGACGATGGGCACGAAGACGAGCAGCAGGGGAATCAGCGCGCTCCACGGGAGCGCGATACCCACGGGGCGCAGCCTGAGGGTGACGATGGCGAGTAGGAAGCCCAGGAAGTAGGCCCCGGCATCGCCGAGGTAGACCGTCGCCGGATGCCAGTTGTGCCACAGGAATCCCGCGGCGGTGCCGGCCAACGCAAAGGCCAGCGCCCCGACGAAGAACTGGCCGTAGATCACGGCGACGATCCCGGTCCCGAGGGATGCCACGAGAGCGGTCGACGCGGCCAGGCCATCCGCGTTGTCGAGAAGGTTCATCGCATTGGTGAGGCCGACGATCCACAGGACTGTGATGACGGCGTCGAGCCAGCCGATGCCGAAGAAGCCGACCTGTGTGCCGGTGAACCACACCAGCAGGGCCAGGAGGGTCTGGGCGACGAGCCGGATCCAGGGATTGAGCGCTCGGACATCATCGATGAATCCCAGCCCCGCCACGATCAGCGCCGGGAGGAGCACCGAAGCGAGCAGCTGAAAGGCCGTGATCTCACCACTCAGGCCGACTGCGGTGAGGAAGACGAGCGTGAAGGCGATGGCGACGGCGATGCCGCCCAGCTTCGGTATGGGCCGGTCCTGCGTCTTGCGCCCCCCGTCTGGACCGTCGGTGAGGCCCGACCAGTGGGCGAGCCAGATGGAGCCCTGGACGAAGATGGCGGAGAGGACGCCGGAGCCGACGAAGGCGGCGACGTAGAGCCAAGGACTCACAGGATGAATCCTGCGCTCATCGGTCGGAGATGTCGGCCGCGACGTCGGCGATGATCTGGTTGAGGTCGCGCTGCGGCACCCACCCCAGGAGCTCGCGCACCCTGGCCGTGTTGGGCACGCGCCGCGGCATGTCCTCGAAGCCCTCCTCGTAGGCCTCGTC
>CAZICY010000118.1:0-3092 GCA_964537955.1 uncultured Actinomyces sp.
TCTCGATCTGCAGCACATCCATCTCGCCCTCGATGGCGACCAGCACGTGCTCGAGGCGCGCGCGGACATCCATGATCTCGAGGACCTTCTGCTTGTCGGCGAGCTTGAGCGCCATGTGCGCGGCGACGGTGTCGGCGAGGCGGCCCGCGTCCTCGATGCCGGCCAGCGCCGTGAGCACCTCGGGCGGCACCTTCTTGTTGATCTTGACGTACTGCTCGAACTGCGAGACCACCGAGCGCGACATCACCTCGAGCTCTTTCTCGTCGTATTTGTCGACCTCGACGGCGAGCGTGACCTCGGCGGTGAAGAACGGACCGCCCTGCAGCGTGCCCACATGACCGCGCTCGACGCCCTCGACCAGCACCTTGACGGTGCCGTCGGGCAGCTTCAGCAGCTGCAGGATGGTGGCGATGGTGCCGATGCCGTAGAGGTCCTCGGCCTTCGGGTCGTCGATGTCGGCTTGGCGCTGCGCGACCAGCATGATGCGCTTGTCGGTCTTCATCGCCGACTCGAGCGCGAGGATGGATTTCTCGCGGCCGACGAACAGCGGCAGCACCATGTGGGGGTACACCACCACGTCACGCAACGGGAGGACCGGGATGTTGTCGAGGGGGGCGGATTCGCTCATGAAGTCATGGTGGGGGCGCGGTGCCCCTGATTCAAGTGCGCCCGGTCACGGAACTCAGTCCCGGATCTGGATGAGTTTGCCGGCGTCCGTCAGCAGGTAGAGGTAGCCGTCCGGCCCCTCGCGGATGTCGCGCACCCGCTCGCGCAGGTCGGCGAACAGGCGTTCACGGGCGGCCTCACGGTTGCCGTCGAGCCGCACGCGCCACACGGCCGTGCCGGCGAGCGCACCCATCAGGGCGTCGCCCTTCCACTGGGGGAAGCGACGCCCGGAATAGAACACCAGCCCGGAGGGCGCCATGGAGGTGGGCACCCAGAAGCTCACAGGAGGCTCGTAGGCGGGCTCGTGGACGCCCCCGCCGTACCGGCAGGCCTCGCCCCGCGGCGCGCCGTACGGACAGCCGTAGCTCACCTTGGGCCAGCCATAGTTGCGGCCGGGGACGATGCGATTGAGTTCATCGCCGCCCTGGGGGCCGTGTTCGTTCACCCAGAGCTCGCTGGTGCCGGGTCGCAGCGCCGCGCCCTGCGGGTTACGGTGACCGTAGGTCCAGATCTCCGGGCGGGTCTTGCTGACCCCGGGGTTGCCCTCCGGGACGCTGCCGTCACGGTTGAGGCGGATCACCTTGCCGAGGGTGCCGTCGAGGTCCTGGGCGGGGTCGAGTTTCTGGCGCTCGCCGAGCGTGACATACATCGTCTTGTCGGGCCGGAAGACGATGCGGGCGCCGAAGTGGCCGGCACCGGTGGTCTTCGGGACCTGGCGGTAGATGACCTGGGTGTCCGTCAAGGTGTTGTCGACCAACCGCGCGCGGGCGACGGCGGTGCCGGAGAGGTCTTTCTCGGCGCCGCTGCCGGGCTCGGAGTAGGTCCAGTAGATCCAGGGGTCGCGGGCGAAGTCGGGGTCGACGGCCACATCCAGCAGGCCGCCCTGATTGCGGAACACCACCGGCGGCACCGCGAGCGTGGCGAGGGTGCGCTTGCCCTGGGCATCGAGCAACAACAGGGTGCCGGTCTTCTGGGTGACGAGCATGCGGCCATCGGGCAGGAAGGCGAGGCCCCAGGGGCTCTTCAGGCCGTCGTTGAGGACGACCGAGCGGGGGGTGGCGGCCGGCGCGGCGGCCGCCGACAAGGCGACCATCCCCGCGAGGAGGATCGTGATGAGACGCATGGCGGGCTCCGGAGGTCGGGTCAGTTGGCGCCGCCCGAGGCCCGTTTCACGGTCTCCTCGGTCGGCTCGGACTTGAACACGATGTAGGGCGGATGGTGCCCTTCGATGACCGACTCGTCGATGACGACCTTGTGGACGCCCTTGAGGGACGGCAGGTCGTACATGGTCTCGAGCAGCACCGATTCCATGATGGTGCGCAGGCCGCGGGCGCCGGTCTTGCGCTGCATCGCCTTGCGCGCGATGGCCCGCAGACCCTCTTCACGGAATTCGAGTTCGGCGCCTTCCATCTCGAACAGGCGCTTGTACTGCTTGGTCAGCGCGTTCTTCGGGTCTTGGAGGATGGACATCAGGGCCTCTTCGTCCAGTTCCTCGAGCGTGGCGACCACCGGCAGGCGGCCGACGAACTCGGGGATGAGACCGAACTTGATGAGGTCCTCGGGCTCGACATCGCGGAACAGGTCGGTGCCGTGCGGCCGCTCCTCTTTCGCGCGCACCTCGGAGGTGAAGCCGATGCCACCCTTCTGGGTGCGGTGCAGGATCACCTTCTCGAGGCCGGCGAAGGCGCCGCCCACGATGAAGAGGATGTTGGAGGTGTCGACCTGCAGGAACTCCTGCTGCGGGTGCTTGCGCCCGCCCTGCGGGGGCACCGAGGCGACCGTGCCCTCGATGAGTTTGAGCAGCGCCTGCTGTACGCCCTCGCCCGACACATCACGGGTGATGGAGGGGTTGTCGGACTTCCGGGAGATCTTGTCGATCTCGTCGATGTAGACGATGCCGGTCTGCGCCTTCTCGACATCGTAGTCGCACTTCTGGAGCAGCTTCTGGATGATGTTCTCGACGTCCTCGCCCACATAGCCCGCTTCGGTGAGCGTGGTGGCATCGGCGATGGTGAAGGGGACGTTGAGCAGGCGCGCCAGGGTCTCGGCGAGCAGCGTCTTGCCGGAGCCGGTCGGGCCGATGAGCAGGATGTTGCTCTTGGCGATCTCGACCTCGTCCTTGCCGCGCGCGCCGCCGGCGGTGTTGCCGCGGTTCTGCAGGCGCTTGTAGTGGTTGTAGACGGCCACCGACAGCACCTTCTTGGCGCGGTCCTGACCGATGACATAGTCGTCGAGGACCTTCTTGATCTCGACCGGCTTCGGCAGTTTGTCGCGCTGGCGCTCGGCGCGGGTCTCGAGCTCTTCGCGGATGATGTCGTTGCAGAGCTCGACGCACTCGTCGCAGACGAACACCGACGGGCCCGCGATGAGTTTGCGGACTTCGTGCTGGCTCTTGCCGCAGAAGGAGCAGTAGAGCAGCTTGCCGT
>CAZICY010000119.1:0-3091 GCA_964537955.1 uncultured Actinomyces sp.
CGTGGGAGTGGCTGTCATCGTGCTGGGAGTGACCGCCCTCAGCCTGGTGAACTAGGCGGGGCGTCGCGCACTCGTTGCCGCATCCCCCAGGTGAACAGGCCCGCGGCGGCCAGAGCGATGCCGATGCCGACCACTCCGTGTGTCTGCAGACCCTTGGCGAGTGCTGCGGGGTCGGGGATGTCGCCGGCCGGCTCGAGGTAGGCGGTTCGCACGACGAGTCCGATGATGCCGCCGAGGAAGACGATGCTGAGCGCTGATCCCACTGCGCTGGCCGCTCCGCGATAGGCCGAGACAGCGCCCGCTTCACCGGGACGTGCCTCGGCCATGACCGCGGCATTGGCGATGGTGATCGACGCGAAGCCGAAGAGACTGAAGAGTGCGGCGGAGGCGACGAGTTGCCCGATCGGGGAGCCGGGCCGCATCAGCACCAGGGTGAAGAGCGTGAGCGCCAGCCCGATGATGACGACGGTGCCTGCTCTGGCTGTGCCCCAGCGCCGCATCAGCACGGCCGCCAGGGCTTTGGCTCCGATGATGGCGGCGAGCTGTGCCGGCACGAGGTAGAGCGCCGCCGCGAGCACGGATTCGCTATAGAGGTACTCCAGCGCGAGCGTGGCGTAGATGAGCGTGTTGACCGTGACGATGAGGACCACGCAGGCGAGGAGCAGCACGAGGGCGCGGTCTCGCAGAGGTGCCAGTGAGAGTGAGGGCGCGGCCACTCGGCGCAGGAGGATCGTGCTGACCGCAATGGCCGCGATCGTGACGGCCACGATGGCGAGCGTGCGCGGTGCCAGCCATCCGTTGTCGTGGCCGGAGTTGAGGGCCTGCACGAAGCCGGCGAGGACGAGCCCTCCGAGGATCGGTGTCCACATCTCCCCGACGGGAAGCCGCGCTTCAGTGCCATCGATCAGCCAGAGAACGACGATGGGCATGAGGAGGCCGAGGATCGCCCAGGCGACGGGGACCCAGCGCCAGGAAGCGACCCCAACGGCCCAGCCGGTGAGCACGGGCACGAGGAGGTAGACCGCGGGGAAGACCATGCCGAAGGTGGTGAACGCCGACACGCGGGAAGGACCGGAGGGGATGGAGGCCTGGAGCAGGCCCAGGGCGACGATCTGGATCGCGGTGGCAGCCGCCCCCGCAAGGAGGAGTCCGAGCGTGACCCCGGGCATTCCCTGGGCCCCCGCGACGAGGGCTGAGCCAAGGATGAAGAACGCGCTCGAGGCGACGATGACGCGGCGATGGCCGACGCGATCCCCCAGGTGCCCCGCGACGAACACCACCATGAGGCTTCCGATACTCGGCAAAGCCAGGGCGGTGCTGCCCTCGTCGCTCGTGAGACCGAGGTCATCCAGCATCGGGGTGAGCAGGAAGGTGAGGCTCGCCCCAAGGACGAGGGAGATCCCCACGACGATGCACACGGCAGCGACGACTCGATGCTCCGCCCGCGTCACGCGAGAAATTTAGACCTTCGCCGCTGGCCAGCGTGACCCGCTGCTGGATCAGTGGCCCCGGGCAACCCACTCGTCGTACGACCCGGCCTCTGCGCCGATGGTGGTCTCGTCTCCGTGGCCGGTCAGCACGCGCGTCCCGGCGGGCAGCGTGAGGAGCCGCTCCCGGATCGAATCGAGGATCGTCGGGAAGTCGCTGAAGGATCGGCCCGTCGCCCCGGGGCCGCCGTGGAAGAGCGTGTCCCCGCTGAGGAGTACGCCGAGCTCGGGCACGTAGAGGCAGACCCCACCGGGTGAGTGGCCCGGAGTGTGGATGACCTGCGCGTCGAGGCCGGCGACCGACACGACGTCGCCGTCGGCCAGTGGGGTGAAGGTCACGCCTGCGTTGACGACATCCCACAGCATGGAGTCGGCGGGGTGGAGGTAGACCGGTCCGTCGACGCTGGAGATGAGCTCCTGGACGGCGTTGACGTGGTCGTTGTGCGAGTGAGTGCACACGATGCCGACCACTCGGCGGCCGGCTACGGCGCCGAGGATGGTTGCTGCGTCGTGGGCGGCATCGACGATGAGGACCTCTTGGTCATCTCCGACGAGCCAGACGTTGTTGTCGACCTCAAAATCCTGGCCGTCGAGGCTGAAGATTCCGCTGGTGACGACTCGCTCGACGCGGGCGCTCACGGTGCGAACACCACGACGCTGCGCAGCACGTCTCCGTGGTGCATCTTGTCGAACGCCGCCTCGACATCGCCGACGCCGATCTTCTCGGTCACGAACTGATCGAGGGGGAGCCGTCCCTGGAGGTAGAGGTCGATGAGCATGGGGAAGTCCCGTGAGGGCAGACAGTCGCCGTACCAACTGGACTTCAAGGCACCGCCTCTGCCGAAGTACTCGATGAGAGGAAGATCGAGGCGCATGTCAGGCGAGGGGACACCGACGAGGACCACGGTGCCGGCGAGATCACGGGCGAAGAACGCCTGCTCGTAGGTGTCGGGTCGGCCAACGGCCTCGATCACGACGTCGGCGCCGAAGCCTTCGGTCGCCTCGCGGATAGCCTCCACCGGGTCGGTGTTGCGGGAATTCACGGTGTGGGTGGCTCCGAACTGCTTGGCCACCTCGAGCTTCCTGTCGTCGATGTCGACCGCGATGATCGTGCGCGCACCCGCGAGTAGCGCGCCTGCGATCGCTGCATCTCCGACACCGCCGCACCCGATGACGGCCACTGAGTCACCGCGCGTGACGTTGCCCGTGTTGATCGCAGCGCCGAGCCCGGCCATGACTCCGCAGCCCAGCAGTCCGGCGACCTCGGGGGCGGCAGCAGGGTCAACCTTGGTGCACTGGCCCGCGGCGACGAGGGTCATCTCGGCGAAGGCGCCGATGCCCAGGGCAGGAGAGAGCTCGGTGCCGTCGAGGAGCGTCATCTTCTGCGTGGCGTTGTGGGTGTTGAAGCAGTACCAGGGGCGCCCGCGCAGGCAGGCGCGGCACTGGCCACAGACCGCGCGCCAATTGAGAATCACGTAGTCGCCCGGTGCCACGTCGGTGACATCCGGTCCGACCGACTCCACAATGCCTGCGGCCTCGTGGCCGAGCAGGAAGGGGAAGTCGTCGTTGATGGCGCCCTGGCGGTAGTGCAGGTCGGTGTGGCA
>CAZICY010000120.1:0-3035 GCA_964537955.1 uncultured Actinomyces sp.
ACGTGCCCACGGGCGTCATGGCGCTGATCATCGCCTCCACTCCGCTCACCATCGTTGTCTGGCGCGTGATCACCGGCGACCGGCCCTCCCGGCTCACACTAGTGGGCGTTGTCGTCGGCCTTCTAGGCATTGGCTGGATGCTCCTGCCCGGCGGGACGCGCCCGGTGTCTGGCACCGACGGTGATGTCGTCTTCTGGAGTCTGATGATTCTCGTCTCGGCCACGATCTGGGCCACGACGAGTTTCTTCTCCGCACGCCTGCCCAAGCCGTCTGACTCCTTCGCGCTGACGACCTACGAGCTTCTCAGCGGCGGCCTTGCGCTGACGTTTGTCGGCCTGGTCATCGGCGAACGCATCGACCTGTCTGCAATCAGCGGCCGTTCCTGGGCTGGCTGGATCTTCCTCGTCACTGCGGGATCGGTGCTCGCCTTCAGCTCGTTCACCTGGCTCATCAACAATGCGCCGATCTCGCTTGCCTCGACGTACGCCTATGTCAATCCCGCCGTCGCGGTGCTGCTCGGCTTGCTTCTGTACAGCGAGATCCTCACGAGCGACGTGGTCATCGGGCTCACCGTCGTGCTCGGCGGCGTCATCCTCGTCGTGAGCGGTGAATCCATGCGGTCGCGCAGCACCAGGCCCGTACCCGAGACCGAGGTCACCTAGTCGGCTTGGCGCAGGGCAGGACGGTGTAGGCCACTGTCGGATACTTCAGCTTGCCGGCGGAGTAGGACAACGTGACGCCTCGCTTCGACCACGCACGCTTGGCCGTGATCCGCGGCTCGTAGCCCGACACATCCTTGAGCGCGTCGAAGCCGTACGACGTCTGGGGATCCCCCGAGGGGACAAGGCCCCTGGGACACAGCAGCGTCGTCCGCTCAGCCTTTCCCGCCTTGAGGTTGATGCGGTCGTGCACCTCAACGCCCGTCAATGTCCGTGCACGCACCTGATACTCCGCCCGCTTGCGCTCACCGGTCGCGAAATCGCGCTGGCTGCGGGCCACACCAGCAGCCACCGCGGCGCGGAGACTGAGTATGCGATTCTCGATCGTGTCCGCGGAAGCTCCCGAAGTCACGATTCCGTCCCAAGCATTGACCCCTGCGGGATTCAAGCAACCAGCCGCAAACGTCACGGTGGTGGAGTCCCAGGCCACCTCGCCGTTATAGACCTTCACAGGCGTCGTGCCCCAAGACGTGACGGCGCTTCCCTGCATCGTGCCATTGGATGCCGTAGTGAAGTTGGTCCCGAAAGTCGTCGACTCGCCACTCACCACACTTGAACTTGAGGCCCACGCCACGACCTGCGCGTAGGGACTCACCGTCGTTCCGTTCGCGGGGTCGGGGGCAATCAGATAGCCCAGTGACTGGAAGTAGGGGCCTGCGCTGCCCTGCGACGACGACGGCGCATCTACGCACGACACGAGGTACTGCAGGTTGGTGGTGCCCTTGACTGTCTGCTGGGGAGAGATCGCGGGTGCACAGTAGCCATTGGCGTACGCATTGGAGTACGCCTGACTGCTCACCTGGTCGCACACGTCGGGCGGGTTGCCCCAGTTGTAGGACGTTGCTTGCGCCGGACCGGTGAATGCCAACCCGGCAAGAGCCACCACGGAAGCGCCCGTAACAGCAACAGTTCGACGAATCACTCGAGGGCTCCTTGGGAATCGATCCGCTACTTCGACTTGCCGCAGGGCAGGACGGTGTAGGCCACTGTCGGGTACTTCAACTTGCCGGCGGAGTAAGACAACGTGACGCCTCGCTTCGACCACGCACGCTTAGCCGTGATGCGCGGCTCGTAGCCCGACACGTCCTTGAGCGCGTCGAAGCCGTACGACGTCTGGGGATCTCCGGAGGGGAGCATGCCCCTGGGGCACATCAGCGTCGTCCGCTCAGCCTTTCCCGCCTTGAGGTTGATGCGATCGTGCACCTCGACTCCAGTCGCTGTCTTCGCACGCACCTGGTACTCCGCCCGCTTGCGCTCCCCTGTGGCGAAATCACGCACGGTCCGCTCCACGGCGGCCGCCAACGCGGCCCGAAGCGTCACCACATGTCGCTCTGCAACGTCGGCCGCCGCTGAAACCGCTGGCGTCACTGGCTCGGTACCATTCCATGCCCCGTTACCCACCGAGTTGGCGCAGCCAGCAGCGAAAGTGACAGAGGTGGAGTCCCACGCCACTTCACCGTTGTACACCTTGACTGGGGTCGTTCCCCAACTCTGCACGGCGCCCGTTGAGGAGATCGACCCGTTGTAGGCCGATCCCGTAGCCGCTTCCCCTGAGACGACGGTCGACCCCGTCGTCCAGGCGACTGTCTTGCTGTAGTTCTCGTCGTTTGTCGCGAACGCAAGCCAACCCACAGACTGCCAGTAGGGTCCGGTGTTGCCGTATGTCCCCACGCTGCTTGTGGGAGCGTCCTGACACGACACCATGTACTGAAGCGAAGTCGTCCCCTTGACAGTCTGCTGGGGCGAGATCGCTGGCGCGCACATACCTTGCTCGTAGGCGGACTGGTAGTAGTTATCGGACACCTGATCGCACACGTTGGGTGGGTTGCCCCAGTTGTAAGAAGTGGCCTGGGCAGGGGTCGCGATAATGATGCCTGCGCCGACAAGTGCGAGTGCTGACGACAAGGCGAGCGCGGGCTTCAACATGCTGTTTCTCCTTGAGTTCTGACGCTGTTCTATGCCCTGCCGCAGGGCAGGACGGTGTAGGCCACTGTCGGGTACTTCAACTTGCCGGCGGAGTAAGACAACGTGACGCCTCGCTTCGACCACGCACGCTTAGCCGTGATGCGCGGCTCGTAGCCCGACACGTCCTTGAGCGCGTCGAAGCCGTACGACGTCTGGGGATCCCCCGACGGAACCATGCCCCTGGGACACATCAGCGTCGTCCGCTCAACCTTTCCCGCCTTGAGGTTGATGCGATCGTGCACCTCGACTCCAGTCGCTGTCTTCGCACGCACCTGGTACTCCGCCCGCTTGCGCTCCCCTGTGGCGAAATCACGGACCGACTTCATCGCTACAGACCGGGCTTCACGTGCT
>CAZICY010000121.1:0-3032 GCA_964537955.1 uncultured Actinomyces sp.
GCCACTCGAAGGGGATGCGGCACATCCCCCGCGGTAGCTCCTCGGCGGTGAAGAGTCCCGCGCGACGCGCGTGCGAAGTGACGACGAATTCGACCGTGGTGAACCAGTGCGAGTCGAGCACGATCACGGTGTCGTAGTCGAGCGTCTCGAACTTCTCCTTGCGCAGACGCTCGAGCCCGGTGACGATCGTGATCTCCTTGCCGTCGTTGAGCTCGTAGCGCACGTCCTTGGGCAGCATGATGGTGGGCACGTGCGACAGCAGTGCCGCGGCGACAACCTCTCCCATGACTACCTCCAGCCGTTGGGGGAATAGCAGGTGTTCTTGACGTCAGCGTAGAAGTCGAAGGACCACACGCCGCCCTCGCGTCCGATGCCGGACTTGCGGGAGCCGCCGAAGGGCGCGCGCAGGTCGCGGACGAAGAAGCAGTTGACCCAGACCGTGCCGGCGACGAGCTGCCCCGCGATGCGCTCGGCGCGCGGGCGGTCGCCGCACACCAGGGTGGCGGCCAGGCCGTAGTCGGTGTTGTTGGCCAGCGCGATCGCCTCGTCCTCGGTGGCGAAGGTCTGCATGGTGAGCACGGGGCCGAAGACCTCGCTCGTGAGGATCTCCGATCCCAGCGCGGCGCCAGTGATGAGCGTGGGCGCGTAGTAGAAGCCGCCCGCGACGGGCTCAACGCGCTCGCCGCCGAAGGCGACCTGGGCGCCCTCGGCCCTGGCGCGGTCGACGAATCCGGCGATGCGATCGAGGTGCACCGGGTGGATCTGCGGGCCGAGGTCGGTGGCCTCATCGCGCGGGTCGCCCTGGCGGATCTCGCGCACCTTGTGCTCAAGGCGCTCGGCGAACTCCTGCGCGATCGACTCGTGCACGAGCAGCCGCGTGCCGGCGAGGCAGACCTGGCCGGCGTTGTCGTACTGCTCGGCCGCGATCTCAGCCGCCAGTCCGAGGTCGGCGTCGTCCATGACGATCGTCGGCGACTTGCCGCCGAGCTCGAAGGACAGCGGCGTGAGGTTGTCCGCCGCCGCACGGGCGACGGCCTTCGCGGTGGGCACGGAGCCGGTGAAGCAGATGCGCGCCACGCCCGGGTGGCCGGCGAGCGCGGCGCCGGCCTCGACGCCGATGCCCTGCACGACGTTGAAGACCCCGGGCGGCAGGCCCGCCTCGGCGGTGATCTCTGCGAACAGGCTCGCGGTGAGGGGCGCCCACTCCGGCGGCTTGAGCACCACCGTGTCGCCCGAGGCGAGTGCGGGACCGATGCGCCAGGTGGCGAGCATGAGCGGGGCGTTCCAGGGCGTGATGATCGCCGCGACGCCGGCCGGGTCCCACGACACGACGTTGGTGTGGCCGCGCGTCTCGAACTCCGGGTGCTTGAGGTCGTTGACGGCGTACTCGGCGAAGAAGCGGATGTTCATCGCGACGCGCGGCATGACGCCGCGGCGGTGCGAGCGCAGCAGCGAGCCGTTGTCGCGCGTCTCGAGCTGCGCGAAGTCCTCCAGTCGCGACTCGACAAGGTCGGCGATGCGGCCGAGGATCTCGCCGCGGCCCTGCGGGCCCATCCGCGCCCAGCCGGGGAAGGCCTCCTGCGCCGCGGCGACAGCGGTATCGACCTCGGCCTGCCCCCCGCGCGCGACCTGCCCGAGGGCGCTGCCGTCGATAGGGGAGAGGTCGTCGAAGGAGTCGGCGGAGGCGACCCGCTCGCCACCGATCCAGTGGCGGGGGTCCACGCGGACGCCAGCGACTTCGAGCACGGGGAGGGCCTCCTCGCAGGGGATTGTTCGGACCCTAACGGATTTTTCGCAGGGGGGCCAGGGCCTTCCCGGTCATCCTGCGTGCCCGAAGCCCCGTTTCGTGGGCCCTTGGGCACGGAGGAACGGCTAGGCCGACAGCTTGCGGGCGTAGGTCGCGTCCAGGGCGAGCAGGAAGGCGCCCTGGATGGCGATGGCTATCCCGTCGCCGCGGCCCATGCGAAACGAGGTCTTCTCAGGCGGTCCGGGCTTGGCGTGGAAGGCGATGTGGGCGCCCCCGGCGATGTAGACGACGTCGGCGGCGGCATTGAGAAGGAGCATCACGCGCAGCTTGGTCGCCTCGAAGTCGACCTGCTCCTGGGTGAGCTCGCCGCGGCGCGAGCGGCTGAGGGCCCCGGCGCCGGCGATGAGGGCATCGACCGCGCCCCAGAGCGCGGTCTGCCGCCCGAAGCGCACCCACTGCTTGCGGCCGGTGCGCTTGCCGAGCAGGGCGATCGCGGTCCCCTTGACGACGCTGCCGACCGCCCAGGCGGTGAGCAGGGTGGTGATCTCGCGTTCGTAGCCCTCGAGTTCGTCCCGGTCCATCTCTCCAGCATGTCAGGGACCGGCGTAGCCTGCCGCTCGTGGCCCGTCCTCGCATCGCGCTCATCGGCCGCTTCGCCGAGCACACCTCCGCGACCCGTTATGCGGGGGTGGTGTCGGCTCGCGCGCTGCTCGAGTCGCTGTGGCTCGCCGGCGCCGATCCCGTGACGCTGCTTGCTGCTGCGGACGGCATGGACTGGCAGTCCCGGCTGGAGGGCTTCGACGGCGTCGTGCTGTGCGGCGGGGCCGACATCGACCCGGCCCGCTACGGCGAGACGCAGGTGCACCCCGAGGTCTATGACGTGGATGCGCTGCAGGACGAGGCCGACCTGTCGTTGGCCGCCTACTGCTTCGAGCACGGCATGCCCACGCTCGCCGTGTGCCGCGGACTCCACGTCGTCAATGTCCTGCGCGGGGGGACTCTCGTGCAGCACATGGACGGGCCAGCCCGACAGGGGCGGCTTGGCCGCCCCGCCGGGCCACACCGGCATGTCGTCCACGACGTCGTCATCGAGCGCGGACCCGCGGGCATCGAGCGGGGCCCGATCACCGCGTCGTGCTACCACCACCAGTGCATCGATCGCCTCGGCTCCGGCCTCGAGGTGGTCGGGCGTGCGGAGGACGGCACCATCGAAGCCGTGACCATCGACTCCGCCGGCTGGGCCTTCGGGGTGCAGTGGCATCCGGAGGACACCGCGCGCGAGGAC
>CAZICY010000122.1:0-2953 GCA_964537955.1 uncultured Actinomyces sp.
CGCCGGATGTGGGATCGCATCTGGTCCAAGGGTGCGGTGTGGCTGTCCCCGGCGTCCGACGCCGAGGTGGTGCAGATGCTCGCCGAGGCGATGGACGAGCGCATGGTCCTGCGTGACGCCGTGATGTCCGGCGACCACGACTGGCGCGACCGCATCGCGCTGCGCTCGCTGGATGACCAGATCAAGTCGCTGCTGTCGTCCCTCGGCTTCACCCCGACCGACCGCGCCAAGTTGGGCGTCGCCGAGGTCAAGCAGATGTCCAAGCTCGATGCCATGAGGGCGCGTAAGGCGACCTGATGGCGAAGGTCAAGGGCTGGCCTCCTGCGCTGCTGACCCCGACCACGCCCGCGGAGCGCAAGCGCGGCGATGGCGCTCACGTTGCCGAGTTCATTGAGACCTTCTGCCCGCAGGTCAAGGACTCCATCGCGGGTCGTGCTGGCGAGCCGCTGGTGCTGCGCCCGTGGCAGAAGCAACTCCTGCTCGCCGCTTACGCGCGTCGGGCTGATGGCCGGTACAAGCACCGCCGCCTGCTGATCGGTATGCCGCGCAAGTCTGGCAAGTCGGCTATCGGTTCTGGCATGGCGCTGTACGCGCTGATGATGGGACCGAACGGCGGCGAGGTCTACTCCTGCGCTGCCGACCGCGACCAGGCGCGCATCGTCTTCGGGTCGGCCAAGTCCATGGTCGAGTCCTCGCCGGAACTGCTGGCGCAGGTGAAGCTGTACCGGGACGCCATCGAGGTCCCCGGCACGGGCTCGGTCTACCGCGTCCTGTCGTCCGAGGCCTACACCAAGGAAGGCCTCAATCCGCACGCGGTCATCTTCGATGAGGTTCACGCCTCGCCGGACGATGGCCTGTGGAATGTCATGGCGCTGGCCATGTCGGCCCGCGTGGACCCGCTGCTCATCGGCATCACAACGGCCGGTGTCAAGGGCGACCGCACCGGGCAGGACTCCATCGCCTACCGGCTGTTCCAGCACGGTTCGCAGGTGGCCTCCGGTGAGCTGGATGACCCGTCGTTCTTCATGGCGTGGTGGAAGGCTCCCGACGATGCCGACCACACCGAGCCCGCTACCTGGCGGGCCGCCAACCCCGGCTTCGGTGACCTGCAGGACACCGAGGACTTTGAGGCTGCGGTCAAGTCCACGCCGGAGAACGAGTACCGGACCAAGCGCCTGAACCAGTGGGTGAACGCTCAGACGGCTTGGCTGCCGTCTGGGTCGTGGGACAGCCTGCCGCAGGCAGCCATCCCTGCCGACGACGTGCCATGCATCCTCGGCTTCGACGGTTCATTCTCCGGCGACTCCACCGCGCTGGTGGGCGTCACGGTGGAGCCGACGCCACGGGCGTGGTTGGTCGCGGTGTGGGAGAAGCCACCGAACTCGACCGACGACTGGCGCGTGGACATTGCTCAGGTTGAGGCCACGATCATCGCCGAGTGCGCCAAGCGCAACGTGATCGAGGTGGCCTGTGACCCGTTCCGCTGGCAGCGGTCCATGCAAGAGCTGGCCGCGATGGGGCTGCCCATCGTGGAATACAACTCGTCCTCGCCTGCGCGTATGGTCCCGGCCACGGCCAAGATGTACGACGCGATCATGTCCGGCGGCCTGACGCACGACCATTCGCCGACACTCGCGCGGCACCTCGACAACTGCGTGGTCAAGACCGACCGCCTCGGGCCGCGCATCACCAAGGAGCATCGCGGCTCGCCTCGCAAGATTGACGCCGCCGTGTCCTTGGTCATGGCCTTTGACCGAGCGACGTGGGTGCGCGAGCAGGTTGCCCCGCCGCCCACTGTCGCCTTCTTCGCTTAGGAGCCTTCATGCTGTCCACGATCCTCCAGTTGGCCGGACTGGCCACGGTTGCCGTGGGCGCGGGGCTGATCTTTCTTCCCGCAGGGCTCATCGCCCTCGGTGTGGCACTGGTTATCGTCGGCATGAGTCTGGAGCGTGAGTAATGCTGAAGCGCCTCCTTGGCTCAGACGAGTCCCGCGCGGTCACCGCTGCCACGCTGTTCGCCTCCGGTATTGACCTTCCGCGCAGGACGCGCTCCGGTGTCAACGTCACCGAGGACAACTCGCTGCGCATCGCCGCGCTGTACGCCGCGGTGCGCCTGATCAGCGATTCGGTGTCCATGCTGCCGGTGGACACCTACGTCCGCGTCAATGGCGAGCGTCGCCCCTACCGGCCCAAGCCGGGCTGGGTGGAGTTCCCCGACATTGACGGCCGCACCCGGCAGTCGTTCCTGCAGCAGTGGCTCGTGTCCAAGCTCATCAGCCATGCCGCCTGCGTGCGTATCGTGCGCAACGACGGTGGCGAGGTCATCGGCATGAGTGTCCTCAACCCCCAGCGGGTCGAGCCTCGCCGCAACCGCGCCGGTCAGGTCTACTACATCGTGGACGACGGGGCCTACACCGTCACCGCTGGCGACATGATCTACGACGCCGAGATGGTCAAGCCCGGCGAGATCAAGGGCACCTCGCGCGTGGACGAGATGCGCGAGACCTTCGGCTTGACTCAGGCGCTCACCGACTGGTCGGCATCATTCTTCGGCAACGGCTCGCACGCTGCAGGCATCATCGAGGTCCCCGGCGAGATGTCTGCCGAGCAGGCTCGTGGCCTGCAGGATGCGTGGGAGGAGGGCCATCGCGGACTGCGCAAGGCCCACCGCCCCGGCATCCTGTCTGGTGGTGCCAAGTGGCAGCAGACCTCGGTGGACCCCGACAAGGCTCAGGCCATCCAGGCGCGCGAGTTCGCGCTGGAGGAAGTTGCCCGCGTGTTCCGCATCCCTCCGGCGATGCTGCAGTCCACCAAGCCGGGCACGCAGGCCTACGCCTCTCGGGAGCAGGACGCCCTTCAGTTCGTGACGTTCACCCTGCTGCCGTACCTGACGGCGCTGGAGGCGCACCTGTCGCGGCTGCTGCCGGGCGATGTGTTCGTGAAGTTCAACGTGG
>CAZICY010000123.1:0-2945 GCA_964537955.1 uncultured Actinomyces sp.
CCGTCTCGTCGACACGGATGGACTCGGGATGGTGCAGGGCCAGCCCCTTGACGGGTGTGGTGGACAGTCGCGTGACGCGCATTGGCTGAGTGTGGCATGGATGACCAGACCCGGGGCGCGCTCCACCACCTAGTCGTCGGCTTCGCGCACCTTCGTCTCGGCGGAGGCCGCCTCCACGCCGTCCGCCAGGCCCTTCACCGTGCCCCCGACACCGTGGCCGACGACGTCGGCGACGTCTTCGACACCGTGCAGGGCGTGGTCGCCCAGGTCCTCAAGATCGTTCTTCGGCTTTTCAGTCACCACTACTCCCTCTGGCTTCATGTCCCAACTGCATTCTGCCTGGAGTGAGCGTAAGGCTTTCGTCCATGGGAGCGAGTCCGCCGGCGCATGGATGGACGACGTGTTCCTAGCGGGTGATGATGAAGCCCGCGGCCACCAGGCCGATGGGCGCGAAGATCCACCCCAGGCGAACAGAAGCGGCGACAACCGAGTCGGTGTAGCCGTACAGCACCGACAGGCTCGAGGGGAAGAAGGCCGGGATGCTGAAGGCGCCGAGCACGAGTGCGACCGCGATGGGCTCGGTCGGTGCCAGGAATGCCAAGGGCACCATCATGGCGATGCGGGCCAGGCTGAGAAGCGCCCACACGCGCACGCCGGGGCGCCACTCAATGCGCTGGCTGGGATGAAGCACTGAGCCGACGAAGACTGCGGCACCGATGGCAGCGACGACGGGTGCTAGCCACTGCAGGACCGACGCGGTCCACTCCGGGGCGTCGGAGATGACACCGAGAAGCAACCCCACGACGAGTGCGATGAGGGGTGACTGATCAATCCAGGATGTGCGGACCTGTTGCTTGATGGGGGCATGCTTGCGAAGCACCCAGACCCAGATGGCGAAGGAAGCCAGCGCGACTCGATCGATGAGGACCGCGATGACCGCTCCCGGTGCGCCTGCGATCGCCGTGGCGACCGGGATGAGCCAGAAGCCCGGATTGGGAATTGCCGACCACCCGCGCAGCACAGCGCGTCCGGGACGCTCGGGAGACGACGGCGTCAGTAGGTAGGCGACGCCGACGAGGACGAACATCACCGCCGTGACCACGACGGGCCACAGCAGGTCGGCGAAGCCGGAGACGCGCCATCCGGCGAGGACGGAGAGGACGATGCTGGTGAGCAGCAGGTTGGCGCGGATGAAGACTCGCCAAACGGGGACAAGTCGACCGCCGCGGGCAACTGCATAGCCGAGTAGTGCTCCGACGCCGTAGGCGACGAAGACGATCACGGTCATGTGCCCCACCACCTCGGGATTGAGGCTCTAGCGTTCTCGTCAGAGGCGGCGCCTCTACGGCGTGCTGCGATCCAGGCCGTCCTGCGCAAAGGGCAGGCCACGTGCATCCATGAATCCTCGTGCATGCGTGCGCGTGTGCATCAAGCCTTGCGGAGCCTAGAGCATGGAGCTGGCTCGCCTGCACGAGACTGCGGGTCAATCGGCCTGGCGCAGACCCGCTACACCTAGGGGAGCCCTCAGTGGAAGGTCCTCCAGACTATGGGTTAACCACCCGGATCCCTTCTACCTGTGCAGAGTCACCACCATTCGCCGAGATCTTGGTAGTGTCCGCGCGCAAAGCGATCTCCGCTTACCCCCGGAAGGCAGGAAGTAGCCATGGCAGGAAGTGCGGCAAAGTCGACTCGCCCCTGGACAGTCACCGTTGTGATTGTGCTCGCGGCTTTCATCTTCCTCGAACAGCTATTCGTCGGATTCCAGGCCATAGTCGACGCCGATGAGCTCAACGCGGAGTTTGATTGGAGCACCGCAGAATCCCTCACGTCCACGCAGGTTGTAGTCCTCGCCGTCGCGGGAATTGTCTTCGCCCTCCTCGGTCTTGCCGCCACGATCGCGTACTCCCGCGGCAGCAGAAGCGGGACCATCGCCCTGGCCATCCTCGCGACTATCGCCGTTGCCGCCGGTCTCGTCGCCATGAGAGGTTACGCCGATTTCCGCCCTGCCCTTGGCACGCTCAGGTTCGTGGGCGGCGTCGTCGTGCTCTACCTCCTCTTCCAGCAGCGCGACGAAACCTCAACCCAGCAGTAGGCCGGCGACGAGATGCTGGCCCGCTCGCGGTCAGCAATCGGCCATGTGTGTCCTGTGAATGCATGGCGATGATGAATGTGGACCGACCCATGACCTCACTCGGACCCTTCACCTCTACGCGGATGCGCATGGGGCGCGTAAACAGGAAGCATGACGATCTCGCGTACTCCGCATCGGAGCCTTCCCCTCGCTGCGAGTATTGCTTCGCTGGCATTGCTCTTGAGTGGCTGCCTCATCCCTATAGGTGACTCAGGAGAGCCGTCCTCGTCCGCGGAATCCTCCCTGTCACCGGGCGAGGGTGCGCAGCAGGGAGTCGATGGTGCTCGCCCGGCCGTGGTCCGCATCGAGGTCGAGGGTTCGTACGTCGATCCAGAGGAGGGGCGTGTGTCGGCAGGGGGCTCTGGATCGGGCTTCATCATCGACCCGGAAGGCCACGTCGTCACCAACGCCCATGTCGTCGAGGGCGCAGGACTCGTCCGCGTCTACGTCGATGGCCAGGAAGGTCCCATCACCGCGCGCGTCCTGGGAGTGTCGGAGTGCAATGACCTCGCGGTACTCGACCTCACGGGAGAGGACTTCCCCTACCTGGCGTGGCAGGAGGAAGCCATCGACGCCGGGACCGACATCTACGTCGCGGGGTTCCCCTTGGGTGACCCCGAATTCAGCCTCACGCGGGGCATCATCTCCAAGGCGCGCGCCGACGGCGACTCATCATGGGCGTCTATTCCCTATGCCCTCGAGCACGATGCCGCCATTCAGCCGGGCAATTCCGGGGGTCCTCTGCTCGGTGTGGATGGCCATGTGATCGGAATCAACTACGCATCGTCGGACCCGACGAACACGTCGCAGTACT
>CAZICY010000124.1:0-2938 GCA_964537955.1 uncultured Actinomyces sp.
AGGCCCCGGCCAAGAAGGCCGCGCCCGCGAAGAAGGCCCCGGCCAAGAAGGCCGCACCCGCGAAGAAGGCCGCTGCCAAGAAGGCGCCGGTCAAGAAGGCCGCGGCCAAGAAGGCTGCGCCCGCGAAGAAGGCTGCGCCCGTCAAGAAGGCCCCGATAAAGAAGGCTGCGCCCGATGGTAAGGCCGCGCCTGCAAAGAAGGCGGCCGCTGCGCCCGCGCCTGCCAAGAAGGGTGCGACCGCGGCAAAGGCTGCAGCCACGCCCGCGCCGGCCAAGAAGGCCGCGGGCAAGAAGGCCAAGGTCATCGTGGACGGCGAGGAGGTCGAGCTCGAGGAGGTCGACGTCGAGGCCGACCTCGCGGAGGTGGTAGGCGAGGAGCCGGATCTGGCTGTCGCCGCCGGCCTGGAGGCCGAGCTGGAGGCCGAACTGGCCGAGGACCTGGCTGCGGTGGCGGAGGAGGAGGCCCCTGCCGAGGGCGAGGCCTTCGTGCTGTCCGATGTCGACGACACCGACGAGCCCGTCCAGCAGGTCACGCAGGCTGGTGCGACGGCGGATCCCGTCAAGGACTATCTCAAGCAGATCGGCAAGGTCCCGCTGCTCAACGCCGAGCAGGAGGTCGAGCTCGCCAAGCGCATCGAGGCAGGCCTGTTCGCCGAGGAGCGCCTGAACGCCGGCAAGAAGCTGGGTGAGCGCATGAGGCGCGACCTGGAGTGGATCGCCGAGGATGGGCGTCGCGCCAAGAACCACTTGCTCGAGGCCAACCTCCGGCTCGTCGTGTCCCTGGCCAAGCGCTACACGGGCCGGGGCATGCTCTTCCTCGATCTGATCCAGGAAGGCAACCTGGGTCTCATCCGCGCGGTGGAGAAGTTCGACTACACCAAGGGCTACAAGTTCTCGACCTATGCGACCTGGTGGATCCGCCAGGCCATCACGCGCGCCATGGCCGACCAGGCCCGCACCATCCGCATCCCGGTCCACATGGTCGAGGTGATCAACAAGCTCGCCCGCGTCCAGCGGCAGATGCTGCAGGATCTCGGCCGCGAGCCCACCCCTGAGGAGCTCGCCAAGGAACTCGACATGACCCCGGAGAAGGTCATCGAAGTGCAGAAGTACGGCCGCGAGCCGATCTCGCTGCACACCCCGCTGGGCGAGGACGGCGACTCGGAGTTCGGCGACCTCATCGAGGACTCCGAGGCCATCGTGCCGTCCGATGCGGTCTCCTTCACGCTCCTCCAGGAGCAGTTGGAGTCGGTCCTCGACACCCTGTCCGATCGCGAGGCAGGGGTGGTGCGCATGCGCTTCGGCCTGACCGACGGCCAGCCCAAGACCCTCGACGAGATCGGTAAGGTCTACGGCGTCACGCGCGAGCGCATTCGCCAGATCGAGTCCAAGACCATGTCGAAGTTGCGCCACCCCAGTCGTTCCCAGGTCCTGCGCGACTACCTCGACTAAGGGCAAGGCCCCAGCGCTGCGGCTCCGCGTGAGCCGCGCGCACTACTCCGACTGGCGCACGTGCGAGATGCCCTCAGGCTGCTGAGACCCTCAGCGCTTGGGTGCGACGGCCGGGCTTGCACCGCTGATGACTGTCCAGAATCCGGCGTTGTTGCGCGCGGTAGAGCGCAACTTCAGGAACATGCCCTGGTCGGAAGCCCTCGGCTTGTAGGTCAGGCCCGCAGTCCCGTCCCTGGCGAGCACCTTGGTGCACCCACCGGAGGCATCGTGGTCCGTGGGCGGGACCCAGTCGTTGGCCCTCGGGCAGGAGAACCACGCGAAGGACATGGTCAGGCCCCTGCCGGTCCAGGTGCCGGCCGAGGCGGTGTAGTTCCTGCCCACCACCGGAACTCCGGCGAGGGCCGGTGCCTTGGTGACGCCGGGGGAGCCTGGCACGCCGCAGTCGGTGACTCGGTCGAGGTCACGGTCGAAGCTCACGCGGTTGGTGGGCGGATTGGCCGGGTTGTTGTCCGTTCCGATGTCCCTGGCGTGGAAGTTGTTGCAATTGACGAGGTCCACCGCCCCGCCGTCGTCATCGGCGGTGATCGAGTCGGGACCCGCATCACCGAACACCACGTCCTCGCCGCCCTCGCCGTCGATCACGTCGGCGCCGGAGCCACCGAAGATGCTGTCAGCTCCATCGCCTCCGAAGAGCACATCGGCGCCGCTGCTTCCTCGGATGCGGTCCGACCCGGGGCCACCGTAGAACTCGTCCGCGAAGGGACTGCCCCAGAAAACGGTGTTGATCACTGTGTTCTCGGTGACGGCAAAGACGACGGGGGTGTCAGTGTAGGAAATCGTCCAGAGATCAATCCTGACGCGGTTGATCGCACCGTCGCAGGTGAGGGCCTTGCTTCCCACCGCTCGGCATCCGGGTCCGGGCGTGAGGACGAGGGTGCTCGGAACATCGGGATCGAGGTAGATGTCGACCGAGGAAGACGTGCCGTCGATGATGACGTCGCCCGGCGGCAGCATGCCGCGACCCTGGACGGTCAGGTCCCCAAATTCGACAGACGCGGTGAGGCCCCCTGCCGCCTGTGCGCTGCTCGCCCAGGACAGGGAACTGGCGGCAAGCGTGCCCATGGCAAGGGCGGTGACGAAGACGGGCACTCGGCGCATGCACATGAGGCTACGCGGCCCTGTGATGCGAGGGAAGCCGAACGTGAAAGCGGCGACTGTGGCGAGGCTCGCCCGCCACGCGGCGAGAGGTCTGCGGCGGGACTAGGCGTCGGCGGCTGCGGGCGCCTCGGCCAGGCGGTCGGTCTCGTCGACGACCTCGACGGCCTGGGGGAGCAGGGCATCGGAGTGACGTCCCCAGTGGTGCCCGCAAAAGAGCAACTCGCCGCCCGTGGCCAGGCGGACGCGCACGTACGCCTGGGCGCCGCAGCCATCACAGCGGTCGTCTGCGGTCAGGCTGGCAGTGGCGGTGAGAGCGGACATCGGCGACC
>CAZICY010000125.1:0-2932 GCA_964537955.1 uncultured Actinomyces sp.
CCGGAAGTGTCGCATTGCCCTTCCGTTCGGGCCCGAACATCTGGCACGATGCCGATAGTTCGGGCCCGAACGATCTGGCCCGTGAGCCGGGGAGGACCCATGTCCGTGAAGTCCGACATCACCCTCGCCGACCTCGACCTCTTCGAGGCCGGCCCGCCATGGGCGACCTTCGACGCCCTGCGTCGCGAGGATCCCGTGCACTGGGACGACGAGCCGGACGGCAACAGGGGCTTCTGGTCGATCACGCGCTACCACGACATCGTCGACGTGCTGCGCGACACCGACACCTACTCTTCGGAGCGCGGCGCGGTCAACCTCGAGGAACTCGACGATGAGCAACTGCGCGTGCGCAAGTCGATGCTCGAGACCGACGGCGAACGGCATCGTGCGCTGCGCAAGCTCATGCAGGGTGAGTTCACCCCCCGCGCGCTGGCGGGATACGAGACCTTCCTGCGCGGGCTCACCGCGTCGACGCTCGATGCCGCCTTCGCCAAGGGCGAGTTCGACTTCGTCGCCGACGTCGCCGCGGACTTCCCGATCCGCGTGCTGGCACGCATGCTCGACGTACCCGACATGGACATCCCCAAGCTGATCTGGTGGGGCAACCGCATGGTGGGCAACACGGATCCGGAGCACGCCGACGTGCTGGCGAGCGACCCGGAGAGCGAGAAGTACCGCATGCTCCCCTTCCGCTCACCCGCGGCGCTCGAGGTGTGGGCGTACGGCGACGAACTCCGGCGCCAGCGCGAGGGCCGCGACGGCCACGATCTCGTGTCGACGCTGGTCAATGCCACGCCGATCGACGGCAAGCCCCTGAGCGAGGACGACTTCCACGCCTACTTCCTGCTGCTCGTGGTGGCCGGCAATGAGACGACCCGCCACACGATCAGCCACACGATGAACAACCTCATCGACCATCCGGACCAGCTGCGCCGGCTGCAGGAGGACCCCTCGCTCATCCCCTGGGCGGTCGAGGAGTTCCTGCGCTACGCCAGCCCCGTCTACCACTTCCGCCGTACGGCGACCCGCGACGTGCAGATGCACGGCAAGCAGATCAAGGCAGACGACAAGGTCGTCGTGTGGTTCGCCTCGGGCAATCGCGACGACGCGGTGTTTGACGATCCCTACGCCTTTGACGTCACGCGCAAGCCCAACGAGCACATGGCCTTCGGTCGCGGCGGCCCGCACATGTGCTTGGGCAACTCCCTCGCACGCATGGAGATCCGCATCATGTTCGAGGACCTGATCTCCCGCATCGACTCGGTGGAGCGGACCGGGCCGGTCGAGCGCCTGCGCTCCAACTTCGTCAACGGGATCAAGCGCTTCCCGGTGAAGGTCTCGCTGAAGTAGTACGGCGTCAGGACTTCTTGAGCGAGTAGCAGCGCACCGCCGTGTAGCCCTGCAGCCAGGTCGTCTCGCTGGGGCCGTACCAGAAGAACTTGCGGTGCCCGAGCTCCTTCTCGCAGAAGGAGGCGGCACGGTTCTGCAGCCTGTTGCCCGGGAACGGCCGATCGGCGATGGCGGTCATCGGCTTTCGGAAGGTGTAGGTGCCCGTGCCGTACTCCGTAGCGAAGGTGATCGGCTTGGAGAGCTCAGGCGCACCGGCGACGGAGCCTCGCACGGGGATGAGCTTGCCGCGCCGCTTCTCATCCGACGGCACGGACGCCGCGGCGCAGGACACCCAGTGCGCGCCGGCCTTCCACTGCTTCGCGTTCGGGGTGTACCACAGGTACCACGTGCGCGTGCCGGGCGCGGCGATCTCAGGCTTGGCGACGCCGGCGTAGCGGTTGACCTCGGGCTGGCAGCGCTGGTCCATCCAGACGACGAGCTCGCGACTGTTGTTGCCCTTGGCCGCGATCTCCCTGGGCACCTCGAGGGTGATGACGGTCTCGACCGTGTGCGGCTCAGCGCAGTCGACCGACGTGCCCGTGTAGGTCTTCAGGCTGGCCTGCTTGTAGTCGTAGTCCCAGCAGGTGCCGGCCTCGGGCGCCAGTGCCTCGGCCCGGGGCGATGCACTGGCGGGCGGTGCGGCCGTCGCCGCTGGGCTCGTGAGCACACCGGCCGCGAGCGCGGTCGCGGCGAATGCGGGCAGGGCGAGGGATGCGGCACGGCGTACATGCATGGCGCCATTGTCTCCCGCCGTGCGCTGGGAATCGCGCTGGGCTAGGGGGCTGCGGCGACGCGGTCGAGGAAGGAGTCCACGAGCGCGTGCGCTCGCGCGACCGCGGCCGGCTCCTCGCGCACCGTGCCGGCCAGGAGCTCGGCGGGATCGACGCCGTCCTTCTGCGCCTCCGCGACGCCGCCCTCGTCGAGCCAGCCCTCCAGGCATGCGGGCGTGACCTCCGGGTGGAACTGGACCGCGAGCGAGCGTCCGATCACGTAGGCCTGCGATGCGCGGGGATTGCGCGCGATCTCGGTGGCGCCGGGCGGCACGGTGAAGCGGTCGTAGTGCCACTGGAACCACGGGCCATTGGGCACGAGCTCCTGATCGTCGGAGTTGATCCACGTGTAGCCGATCTCCGCGCGCGGCCCCGGCGCCACCGAACCGCCGAGCGCGCGTGCGAGCGCCTGCGCGCCGAAGCAGATCGCGAAGATCGGCACATCGTGAGCCTGCAGATCGCGCAGCCAGTCGAGTTCGGGCTTGAGCCAGGTGCCGATCCGGTCGTCGTCCCAGGCACCCCACGGAGCGCCCATGGGCACAACCACGTCGTGCTCGTGCACCTCGGGGAAGTCGAAGTCGACGTCGGGGGAGAAGAAGCGGTCGCGGGGCACCACCACGGACTCCACGACCTCGAATCCGCGCTGGGCGAATCGCTCGGCGACCGGGCCCGGGGGGCTCACGTGGTCATGTTGGAGAAACAGCACGCGCACGGCGGAATCCTCCCATACGATCCGTTCGTACCCGAACGATCGGAGTCAACCATGGATTCCC
>CAZICY010000126.1:0-2923 GCA_964537955.1 uncultured Actinomyces sp.
ACGGCGGTGCGTGGAGCGCATCGATCAAGACGGGCTAGGTGCTCGTGAAGCGCGCAGTCGTCGCGATCACGGCACTGGCGATCGCCGTCAGCGGCTGCACCAGCAGCGGCACCCCGGCCGCGCCGTCGTCCTCGCCCGCGCCGATCGAGTCGGGGGATTCCGGAGGAGAAGTCGCGGCCGCCGACGGGCTGCGACCACCGCAGGACGCGGGAGCAGTCCCCGGGTCCTCGGCGACGGGCGTGGCCTTCCCCGACACATGGCCCGCATCCGAGCTCACCGGCCCCGGCCTCGTCAGTTCGCGCACGCCGACGCTGCGCCCGGAGGGGTTCGGCGATGACGAGCAGGTGACCTACCAGGTCTTCGACGTGTCCGCGGGCGAGTCCCCCGAGGACGGCGCCCCCTCCGCCGAGGGCGCGGCGCGCGGACCCTGGCAGGTCGCACCTGCGCTCGAGGACGGGCGGCAATACGCGTGGCGCGCTGCCGGCGAGAACGGCGAGTGGAAGGGTCCATGGCCGCTCGAGGTCGACACCGTGCGCCCGGGCCTCGCACCCCGCGACGACCTCGGCGGCGTGAGCACCCATCTCGTGACGGGCGTGCCAGGCGTCACCTGGATGAGCAGGTCCTTCACGACGGTGACGTCCAGCGCGGTCGCCACGCTGGAATACCAGCCCGGGCGCTCCGCCGATCCTGGACTGCCCCCGGGATGGCGCATGGCCGCGCCGCTCACCTCGCGATGGACGACGCTTGAGGCGAGCGGTGAGTCCCCGCCATCGACCGTCTTCATCTCGGACGCCCGAGACCGGTCGATGACCTTCCAGCGCAACGAGTCCGGCGTCTACCTGCAGTCGTGGTCCTCGGGGCGGCCGGTCCCCGCGAGCCAGCAGGCGAGCCTGACGTTCCACGAGGGCGTCTTCACGCTGACTGAGCTCGATGGCACGGTCACGTCGTTCCAGGATGGCCGCCCGGTCGCGCTCTCTGCCGGCGGAGTCACGCAGGGCACCTCGACCTGGCGCAACAGCGCACTCGCCACCGTGACGGATCCCAGCGACCGCTCGATCGCCTTCGCGTACGGACCTGAGTGCGGCGCCCTCTCGTCCGATTTCGTGGCGGCCCCCGACGGCATGCTGTGCCGGATCTCCTGGTGGGACGGGTCCACGACGGAGTTCGGCTACGTCCCCGCCGGAGACAAGGGTCCGCAGATCGGCCTCATCATCGACGCGGTCACGCCCGACTTCCCGGGCACGTCGCTGGGCATCGGCTGGGACGCGGCAGGTCGGGTGAGCGCGCTGCGCTCCGCGATCGTGGGCGCAGCGGCTGCTGCCGACTCAAGCCTGCGCGGGGCATCTGACCTCCTCACCCAGATCGCCTACGACGACCAGGGCCGCGTCGCCGCCGTCGCCGCACCGGCACCCGCACCCGGACAGCCGCGCGCCGCGCACGCCTACTCCTACCCCACGATCGACAACGAAGCGGTCCGCGACCGCAGCGAGGTGGTCGCCGTCGTCCGGGCGGGCACGGTCACCGGTCCGCTCTCGGCGGCGGGTGACGTGGCCGTCACCGCGTCGACGATCGCGGATTCAGCCGACTACCGCATGACCGTGCGCGCCGCTGATTGGACGCCCGTGCGTCGCCAGGATCGCGATGGTGCGCAGATCACGCTCACCTGGGATGAGCAGACACGCACGCTCAGCCAGATGCGCGACTACGAGGGCCGCACGACCAGCTTCGCCTACGACGGGCAGGGCCGGCGCACCGACTCCACCGGACCGGCGACCTCACCCGATGCGGCGTACAAGACGAAGGCGCGCTTCGACGAGCTGCCCAATCGCGAGCCGATGCGCGGCATGCGCGCGACCTACTGGGCCACGCCCGACTTCTCCGGAGCAGTCACGGCCGAGGACTGGATCAAGCCGGGCACGGACACGGCCGTCTCGCACACGTGGGAGCAGGCACCCCTGCCGGCGGCGGAATGGTCGGCGCGTCTCATGGGCACCTGGGAGGTGCCGGGCAGCGGCGCGTGGACGATCCAGACCGCCGCCTCGGACGACGTGCGCATTACCGTCTACGTGGACGGCGTGCTCTGCGACACCTCCGACGAGGGTCGCTGCGTGCTCGAACTCAAGGAGGGTCGTCGCCAACTGCGCATCGACCTGTCCGTGCGCAAGCAGGGCGGGGCGAGCTTCTATGTCAAGGCGGGCCGGGAGGAAGACGGCGCCGAGAGCATCGACACCGTCTACCCCGCCTTCAACGCGCAGACGTCCGCGGAGAGCAATGACGTCGTCGCCGGGAGCGATGCACCGATCGTGCGCACGGAGTATCAGGAGCCGTGGACGGGCAATCCCACGTCACAGACGGCTCCCGGCGGGCTCACGACCACGGCCACCTACGAGCCCGCGAATGCCGCCGCCGACCAATGGGGACGCAAGCTCACGGGGACAACCCCGGGAGGCCGCACCACGTCCACGACCTACTGGCCGGTGAAGGGGTCGCCTGAGCAATCGCCCTGCACAGGCGCCCCTGCGGCGTTGCAGGCCGGTCAGGTCCGCACGATCACGCGCACTGACGGAGTCACGGTGACGACGTGGTACGACGCGGCGGGCCGGCCGAGCGCGGTCCTCACGGGCGCGCCCGACAAGGGTGACCTGGCGTGCATGACGAGCGCCCCCGACGGCACCGTCATCGCCTCGACGACGTCATCCGGTGGCAAGACGGTGGAGGCGTCGACGGTCACCATCGCGGCCGGCGGTGATCCGCGCGTGACCGTCACCTCCACGAAGGTCTCCGGCACCCTCGTCAACGGCACTCAGACCACGCGCGTGGAGACCGACTTGCTCGGCCGCGTCGTCTCCTATACCGACATCAGCGGCGTCGTGACGACCTACGCCTACGATGTCGATGGCCGTCCGACCTCCCGCACCATCAC
>CAZICY010000127.1:0-2896 GCA_964537955.1 uncultured Actinomyces sp.
GCCTGGCGGTTCTCGTCGTCATCATCGTGGGATTCGTCCTGATCATGCGCAGCCCTAAGCTCGCCGTGGCCGTCGGCAAGCTCGGCAACAAGCTCATCAATCCGCTGCGCAAGCACGTATCCAAGCTCAAGGACCTCGACCTGGTCGCGCCCATCTCGAAGTTCCGCTCGGACATGTACGACGTCCTCCGCAAGCGTTGGCTCTTCCTCACCATTGCGCAGCTCGCCGTCATTCTCACCCAGTTTGCGATCTTCTACGCGTCGCTGCGTGGAGTCGAAGGCTGGGACACCACGGGAACCTCGCCGCTCGCCGCCTTCGGAGCTTTTGCGACCAGCCAGATCATGCTTATGGTGCCGATCACGCCTGGTGGACTGGGCACGACCGATGCGCTCATGATCGCCCTGCTGCAGAGCATGGGCGTGTCCGGCTCCGTGGCTCAGGCCGCGGATGTCGTCTGGCGCATGGCGTCCTACCTGCCTCAGATCATCATCGGCATCATCGCGCTGCTCCTGTGGTTCCGTCGGGCCAACCGCGCCTTCGCCGGCGCCAAGCCCGCGGAGACGGCGCAGCCGCCCGCCTCGGGCCCCGCTGCGTAGTCCTCGGCTCGGCGCATGTGGAGTAGGTACGTCGCTCTGGGTGACAGTTTCACCGAGGGCCTCATGGATGTCACGGGGTCAGACGGCCGACATGTGGGGTGGGCTGATCGTGTCGCCGCGACCCTTGCCCTCTCCTCACCCGGATTCCAATACGCCAACCTCGCGGTGCGCGGCAAGCTCATGAGCCAGGTCGTCACGGAGCAGGTGCCCCTGGCGTGCGATCTCAAGCCTGACCTGGTCACTCTCGCTGCAGGAGTCAACGACGCACTGCGACGCAACTACGACATGCATGCCTCCGCGACGGATCTCGAGAATGCAGTGCGCGCGCTGCGTGGCACCGGTGCGGACGTCGTGCTCGTTGCCTTTGGGGACCCCTCACGTCGGTCAAGTGTCATGGGATCGGTCTCGCGACGTATCGCCGCGTCGAATGCCGCGACTCGAGCGATTGCGGACCACTACGACTGTCGAGTCGTGGACTTCTGGGGGTGTGCTGTCTTCGACGACGACAGGTACTGGGATGAGGATCGCCTGCACCTGTCGCCCGCCGGTCACGAGCTCGCCGCCCGAGCGGCCCTGGCGACCCTGGGACTCGGCGATAGTGCTTGGCGGACGCCCTTGCCGGCCCCACCGCCCGCGGCACCCCTGCGTCGAGCCGGCGGGCACGCGGCATGGGTGGGCCGCCACTTCGGGCCCTGGCTGGGCCGCCGCCTGCGGGGGCAGAGCTCCGGGGACGGGATCGTGGCGAAGCGCCCCGTCTGGGAATCCCCACCTCCGGATGCGTACGCCATCGAGCACCCCTAGACTCACGGGCACAGAAGGGGAGTACCCCCTCGCCGTGGGTTCGTCATCACGGGGCCGCCGCGGCCCCCGGGCCCATGGGTCGGTCTCACCAGACCGGCGGCGGGAGACCTTCGGTCGCGAGTTCGCTCGCCCGGAGGAATCATGCCTACTCACCTCGCATCCGACCCCCGCCTCACCGCCCGTGTCACCCCCGCGCTGACCGAGGCGGGACGCCGGGCCCTTGAAGAGCGCATGGACCGCTTGCGCACCGACGTCCTCGATCCCCTCCGCCCCCACCTCATCGGTCCGGAACGCGATGAGCGCGATGTGGCGGAGTTCGAGCGCGCACTCGCGGAGATCGAGCGGCTCCAGGCTGTGATCGCCGCGTCCGTCGAACTCCCCAAGCCGCCCACCGGCAAGCGCGCTCGCGTGGCGCCCGGCGCCCTCGTGGAGATTCGCGACGCTTCCGGCGACAAGGTCCGCGTGCGGCCCGTGCACCCGGAGGAAGCCACGATCGACGACGAGCGCATCTCGTGGGATTCGCCGCTTGGCTCAGCGCTCCTCGGCGCAGCCGTCGGCGATCGTCTTGAGGTGCCCTCGCCTCGCGGATCGTGGTCCTGCGAAGTCGTGCGCATCACTCGCTGAGGGACCGCCATCCACAGGGCGTCACCCATCCACAGGTAGCCATGCACGCCTTCCCGGTGGCTGCCGGGATTCCCAGAGTGTGGCCATGGCCCTCTCCCACGCGCCGCTGCGCGGCGCTGCTGACATCGTCCTTGCCCCACCGCTCATGCTGGGCTACTGGCCGCATGGGTCGGCGTGCGCGATCGTCGTCGACCGTGACGATCGCGTCCTGCTCATCATGCGCTGGGAGCAGGACGGCGATGTCGTCCTGCCGCCCCTGCGTCAGTTCGGTCTCCCGGGTGCGCGACCCGTCGCCGTCCACCTGGTGGTCTACGCGCCACCCGGCACATCGGCCCCCACTCCGTGGCTTCATGCATCGCAGACCCTGATCACCACCGGGGTCCCCGCGGGAGAGGTGCTGCTGGCTCGACTCGATGGCGGTGACGTTGCGTGGTCTGCCGCGGGGGAGCGCAGCCCGCAGGTCACCAGGGAGCAGGTCATCACGGAGGCAGAGGTGTCGGCCACGGCACGCCGCTGGGGGCTTGGCGCATGGCGACCGAGCCGAGAGGTGTACGTCGGCGACATCGCCCCGGATGCCGTCGCCCTTGAGGGGGTGACGCACGCCCTCGTTGCAGCGGGTGCTCGTGCGGTCCGCGCCCCCGATCGTGATCGCCTCATCCGTGACGTGCGCGCCCACCTTGCGCGGAGCAGCCTGCCGGCGGGCCTCGTGGCCGAGATCCTCCTCGCGCTGCGCGACACTGCGGTGCGCGACACCGTGCTGTGGGAGCTCATGCAGGACTCGGTTCGGGCCTGGGCCGTGGCGGCAGAGCGCCTCGCCGAGGTGGTCCGCGCTGCGCCGGATGACTACCTGGCTCCCCCCGCCACACTCCTCGCCA
>CAZICY010000128.1:0-2815 GCA_964537955.1 uncultured Actinomyces sp.
CAGAGCGCGCTCGCGCTGGGGTATCCCCTGATGCTTCGCCTCCCCTTCGGCCTGCCCGCGGCAAGGTCCTGGGGTAATATCAAAGAGGCGCCAAAATGGCGCGGCACGACGTCACACAAGGAGTCGTGCTTGTGCTGAGTACTCACCCCAAACGCTTGATTCCCCTCATCCTGGCCCTGGGGCTGTCCGGCGTTGGCATGGTTCCGGCGCAGGGTGCAGGCGAGGAGCCCGTCTCGAGTCGTCAGACAGCTGTGAGGTCCGCGTCTGCGCCGGAGAGCGCACATGCCGTCATCAGGACGATCCCGTTGGGCTCCGACGGACTTGCCGCGGGCGTTGGTGGTCTGTCAACCGGGATCAACTCCGATGACACGATCTACGTCACTGCCAACAATGCGACCCTCTATCGCATCGATCCGGTGACACTCGCCTTAGCAGGCACCGCCACTGTCGGCACATATCCCATAGGCATCGCTGTTAGCAGGGACGACACGGTGTACGTCGTCAATGCGAATAGCAACTCCCTGTCGGTGGTCAGGGGAGCCACGATGACGGTGAATTCCACGGTCGCCGTGCCGACGGAGCCGCAGGCGGTCGCACTGAGTAGGCGTGCAGTCGATGACACCGTCTTCATCAGCAGCAGCTCGTTTTTCATTCCCGCGCAACGGAAGATAACGATGCTCAATGCGCGCACCCTGGGCGATCGAGTCGAGACGCTGATGCCGTCGTCAGCACAATCGAGCCCCTGGGGCCTGGCTGTCGCCAATGACGATTCCGCCTACATTGCCAGTTACGGCGCAAACGCCATCTTCCGATTCAACTCCGCGACAGCGGCAGTGAGCAGCGTTGTCACTGGTGCCGAGGGACCGATCGGTGTGGCTGTGTCCAGCGACGACACCGTCTACTTCACCCGTGAAGCCGGCAACAAGCTGAGCCGCTTCCCCACCACGGACGCCCTGAACCTCGCCTCTCTCTCCGTGGGCAGACCCCAGGGCGTTGCGGTCGGTCCGCAGGGCAAGGTCTACGTTGCCGGCAGTCAGGGTGGTCAAGGAATCATCACGGTCGTCAACCCCGGTACGTTCACCGTGGATGACACCGTGGCGGTCGGCAACGCATGGAGCTCCATTGCGGTGACCCGGTCCGGTCTCGCTGTGGCAGTGGATCGGAACTACCACCAGTACGCCGTGATCATCGCCGAGGTCACACCGACAATCAGATTCACGGCCGGTGTCGCGGGCGGGACGGGCAGCCTTGATATCGGCGACCTCCCCGAGGGCGTCACGGTGGATAACACGACCGTGAGTGCCATCTCCTTTGGGAGTGCACCAGCGACGGGATGGACCAGGGACGCGGGCACGAACATATTCAGTGGCCCCATCCCTGCTGGCACCGGCACCGTCAATGTCTCCGTCACCCTCAACGGGGGCAATGTCGTCTCGGCAGGCGCATTCACTTACATCACGACACCGGGGGCGCCCACGATCACGGGCGTGACGACGACGCAGACGACGGCGTCCGTGTCCTTCAGCGCCGACGACACCGGCGGCTCAGCTCTCACCCGTGTGGAGTTCGCCTTGGACGACACCGTGACCGTCGATGACTCCACGACCAACACATCAAGCCCGTATGTCCTGTCCGGCCTGAGTGCCAGCACTGCGTATGTCGCCTATATGCGGGTGGTCAATGCGGCTGGCACCGGACCGTGGTCTCTTGCGAGTAGCCCCTTTACGACGCTGGCACCGCCTCCTCCCCCGCCGCCCATCCCCTCAAGCGCCCCGGGCAATGTGGTTGCCACCGCCGGGGATCAACGCGCCAGTGTGAGTTGGTCGCCACCGTCATCCACCGGGACCTACCCGGTCAGCACCTACCAGGCGTCGGCGTCACCCGGTGGGCAGACGTGTCTCACGGACACGACGTCATGCACGATCACCGGCTTGACGAATGGCACGGCGTACACCTTCACGGTGATGGCGTTGACCGGCGCGGGATGGTCCGTGCTGTCGGCTCCATCCAATGCGGTGACGCCGTCGGCTCCCGAGCGCGCGTCCATCACGATCACGGGCACGCGCTCAGGTGGCCTGATCTCGGTGAGCGGCGCGACCGTCGGCTTTGATCTGGGTGGGATCGTGACGCCGTGGACGTCGAAGAATGGCGCGGCGTACAGCTCAGGTCTTGAGGTCCCGGTGTCAATGGCTGGGACCTTCGACTGGTCGCGCAAGGCCAATGCTCGTGGGGCCTGGCGGGTCTACTTCGCCGGCCCCGACGGTGTGAAGTCCAACACGGTAACCTTCGGTCGCCGCTGATTCCTGCACCGCCCGTGCGATCGCAGTAGCGTCCCGGCATGAAAAAGTTTCTCCTCATCGCCATGACCGCCGTACTCGCCGGATCCCTTGCCACTCCCGTCGCCATGGCCGCGCCACGACCGGCTGATCGCACGGTCTACATCGAGCGCACCTTCGTCGAGGAGCTTGATTTCGGCGATTCCGGAACCTCCGTTGGCGACCTGCGAGCCACGCGCGGAGTGGTCCGCAAGTCGCTCGAGGGCAAGGTCATCGGCCGCTACACGACGACCCAGTGGACGATTGGGCCCGGTGGAGGTAGCGGCCTGGAGGAGCGCACCATCACGATGGAGGTCACCATCGGCCGCAATGAGGTGCTCATGGTGAGCGTGTACGCCGCTCCCCAGGGCTCTACCCCGGTCGACAAGGTCGTCTACCCCATCGTGGGTGGCACAGGCAAGTACGCCGGCGCTCGCGGCACCATGACCCTGGTGCCGGTCGACGACCTACGTAAGCGCCTGGAATTCCGCTTCGTGTGA
>CAZICY010000129.1:0-2768 GCA_964537955.1 uncultured Actinomyces sp.
CCCTCGCCGAGGACCTCGCCCGCACCCTGCCGGGCTTCGTGGCCGAGGAGTACCTCCGCGACTTCGTCCGGGACTTCGGTCGCCTGCCGACCGCTGGAGACCAGGAGGGGATCTTCCTCACCCAGCAGATGACGGTGCGCACGGTGGAGCGTGCAGCGGCGTACTCGGACACGCCCTGGGTCATCGCCGACCCGCTTCCGCTCATGACGGCCGTCTACAGCATCGTCTACTTCGATGACGACTCTCTCCTCGCTCAGGGCATCGAGGATGCGGCTTCCTACGCCGTCCTGCTGTGGTGCGCCCCCGATCTGCCGTGGATCTCGGAGGAGGGGATGCGCGATGGCGGCGACTACCGCGACCACGCCGATCGCGTCATCCGCGAACGCGTTGCGCCACGACTCGAGCTGACGGTGATCTCCGGCGACCGAGAGGCTCGACTCGCCGACGCCCTCGCCGCCATCCGCGGCTAGACGACGCGGTCGGCCGAGCGCCAGACGCCGCTCACGAGCGGCACACCGGGGCGATAGGCCAGGTGGACGTGCGATGGCGCGTCGAGCGCGATGAGGTCTGCGCGCCTTCCCGGTGCGATGACACCGATGTCGTCACGCCGCAGCGATGCCGCGCCGCCTGCCGTGGCCGCCCACACCGCCTCGGCGGGTGACAGGCCCATCTCGCGCACGGCGAGGGCGACCATGAGTGGCATCGAGGTGGTGTACGACGACCCGGGATTGCAGTCCGAGGCGATCGCGACGGTGACGCCCGCATCCCAGAGCCGACGCGCGGGGGCGTAGGTCGACCGCGTGGAGAACTCCGCGCCCGGCACGAGGGTGGCTACCGTGCCCGACCCGGCGAGGGCCTCGATGTCGTCGTCGCCGAGGTGCGTGCAGTGGTCGACGGAGGCGGCACCGAGCTCGACGGCCAGGCGCACCCCGTCGCCCTGCGTCAATTGGTTCGCGTGCACGCGAAGGCCGAGCCCCTTCGCCCTCGCTGCCTCGAGGATGCGCCGTGCCTGGTCGACGTCGAAGGCTCCGCGCTCGATGAAGACATCCGCCCAGCGCGCATGCGGCGCGCAGGCGTCGAGCATCTCCCCGCAGACGAGGTCGACGTAGTCGTCCGGGCGGTCGGCGTACTCCGCGGGCACCACGTGCGCGCCGAGGAAGGTCGTTTCATCCGAGACGGTGCCTGCGGCGACGAGGGAGCGCCGCTCATCCTCGACCGTGAGGCCGTACCCGGACTTCGCCTCGAGGGTCGTGGTGCCCTGGCGAAGGGCCTCGGCCGCCAGGCGTGCGGCATTGGCCGCGAGCTGGTCGTCGCTGGCCGCCCGGGTCGCGGCGACGGTCGTGCGGATGCCGCCGGCGGAGTAGGGCGTGCCGGTCATGCGCGCGTCAAACTCCGCCGCTCGGTCGCCGGCGAAGACCGGGTGCATGTGGGCGTCGACGAAGCCGGGCAGCACGGCAGCGCCCGCCATGTCGTGCGCGATGTCGACATCGGGGAACTCAGAAGCCGGTCCGATCCAGGCGATGCGGCCATCGACGGCGACGACCGAGGCGTCCTGAAGAACGCCGAGCGGGCCCTCGCCCGCGGTCGGGTCGGCGGTGCAGAGCTCCCCGATATTGGTCCAGCCGACGACGGTCACGACCCCATCACCTGCCGGATCGCGCGATCGAGTTCGACGGCGGCGTCGATCGATTCGTGCGCCCCGCCGCGCACGCGCTCCACGCCGGCGACCACGACGGTGCGCACGTCCGCGGGGGCGGCGGCAAAGACCAGTGCATCGGCCAGCGCGGCCGGCTCGTGCCCGGCCATCCGCACGCTGGCGGTGTCCACCTCGATGAAGTCCGCCGGCGCACCCACGGCGAGCCCCGCATCGGGCAGCCCGAGTGCCGACGCCCCACCCGTCGTCATGAGAGCGAGGAGCTCCTCGCCGGTGAAGCTGCCGCGCGAGCGACTGCCCAGGCGCTCGTCGAGCTCGATCGCGCGCGCTTCCTCGAAGGGATCGATGACCGCGTGGCTGTCGCTGCCCAGGCAGAGCCTCGCTCCGGCCTCGCGCAGCGCGGGGATGGGGCCGATGCCATCGGCAAGGTCCCGCTCGGTCGTGGCGCACATGCACACGTGACTACCGCCTAGGGCGCCGATGTCGCCTTCCGTGAGATGCGTGGCGTGCACGGCCGTGAAGTCCGCTCCGAGAGCGCCGGCGTCACGCAGCACCTCCACCGGCGTGAGCCCATAGGCCGCAAGTGACTCGTCGTTCTCGCGCGGCTGCTCTGAGACGTGCGCGTGCAGGGGCAGCCCGCGCTCGCGCGCCACCTGGGCGGCGACGGCGATCACCTCGGGTGGGACGGCGCGGACAGAGTGCACGGCGAGGCCGTGCGTGACCAGGCCGGACGGCGTCAGTGCCGACGTGCGCTCAGCCCATGACTCCACCGAGCCATCGCTGAACCTCACCTGGGTGGCGTCGGGTGCCACACCGGGGCCCCCGGCGAGATAGAGCGTGTCGAGCAGGACGAGCCGGATGCCTGCGTCCTGCGCTGCCGCGGCGAGCGCGTGCGACATCTCGTTGGGGTCGGCGTACGCCGTGCCCCCGGGCGCATGGTGCAGGTAGTGGAACTCCCCCACCGCGGTGTATCCGGCCTGGAGCATCTCCGCGAAGACCGCGCGAGCGAGCGCGCGATAGGTCTCGGGGTCGAGGACGGCTGCCGCGGCGTACATCTGCTCGCGCCACGACCAGAAGGAGTCGCGCCCGCGATGGGTGCGGCTGCGCAGCACGC
>CAZICY010000130.1:0-2741 GCA_964537955.1 uncultured Actinomyces sp.
GCGCGAAGTAGACCTGCGCGGGACTGGCGTCGCCCTCCTCCAGGATCTGGGCCGCGAGCTCGGCGGTGTCGCCGTACCTCGCCTCCACGGCGATCCCGGTCTCCTCGGTGAACTGGGCGAAGAGCGGGCCGATGAGCTCCTCGGAGCGCCCGGAGTAGACCGTGAGGGGACCGTCCGCAGCGTCGGATCCCCCGCCACCGCAGGCGGCCAGCAGGGGAAGGGCCAGTGCCGCGGCGGCGAGCAGGGCCTTGGATCGGAACACCGACAACTCCTTAGGTAAGGCTAAGTTAGGACCGCCTTACCTTGCCCTGCCGGCGTACCGGTGTCAAATCCCCTCGGGGAAGCCGGGCGCACGGCGGCGACTAGCCTCCGCCTATGTCCCCCGGCGCTCCCACGAGGGAGCTGCCCCGGCTCACCCGGGGAGCGACCCTGGGCTACGCCGTCGGGGCTGCGGGCACCGCCGGCTTCGGCACCGTCCCGGGCCTGCTCCTGGCGATCTACCTCACCAACACCCTCGGCGTCGCCGCGGGCCTGGCCTCGCTCGTGGTGCTCCTGCCCAAGCTCTGGGACGTCTTCTTCCTTCCCTACGTCGGCACCCTGAGCGATCGCGCGGTCGCGCGCAGCGGCAACCGAGCGCGCTTCCTCGTCTTCGGTGCCATCGGCATGCTCCTGTGCTTCCCGCTCATGTTCGCCGTGCCCGCTGGAGTGGCACCGACGTTCGCCGCGATCTGGGTGCTCGTCGCCTTCCTCATCGCCGCGTCAGCGTTCGGCTTCTTCCAGGTGCCCTACATCGCGTTGGCCGCCGAGATCACGGACTCCCCGCGCGAGCGCACGACGGTCATGTCGTGGCGCGTCGGCTTCCAGGTCATCGGCATCCTGCTCTTCGGCGTCGGCGCACCCTTGTTGGTGGGGCTCTTCGAGGACAGCAATGCCGGCTACCTCGTGATGGGCGTCGCGGTCGGCGGACTCATCGCGCTGGGGATGCTCGTCTGCTGGAGCGTGGTACGCCGCCTGCATCGCTACGTCACCGAGTCGACCGCGGGCACGCACTCCCCGATCCAGCAATTCCGCACCGCCTGGGCGGCCGTGCCCTTCCGGATCCTGCTGAGCGCCTTCATCCTGCAGGCGCTCGGGGCAGGTGCCGTGCTCGCTGCCGCGCCGTACTTCTCCCGGTTCATCCTCGGCATCGAGGACTTCGGCCTCGTCTTCGGCGTCCTGCTCGTGCCGGCGGTGATCTTCATGCCGATGTGGGCGGCCGTCGGTCATCGCCTCGGGAAGCGGCGCGGATTCATCATCGCCTCGTTCCTCTTCATCGCCGGGCTGCTCGCCTCGCTCGCCGCGCCCTTCGTGCCGGTCGCCGTCGCGCTCGCGCTGATCTGCGTCACGTCGGTGGGCTACGCCGGGATGCAGATGTTCCCGCTCGCGATGCTCCCCGACACCATCTCCGACGACGCCGCGCGCACGGGCCAGCAGCGCGCGGGAGCCTTCACCGGGGTGTGGACCGCGGGCGAGACCGCAGCCTTCGCGATCGGCCCGGCACTGGTGCTGCTGCTGCTCGCCGTCACGGGCTACATCTCGACGACGGCCGGGCAGGTGGTCACCCAGCCCGCCTCGGCGATCACCGGGGTGACGCTGGCTTTCTCGGTGCTGCCGGCGGTGCTCGTCGCGCTCAGCCTGTCGCTCATCTGGCGCTACCCGCTGCGCGGCTAGGCCGATGCAGGAAGTCAGACCACGGGCAGGTACGCCGACAGGTCGCTGCGCTCCCCGCTCGCACTCAGGCGCCCGCTCGCGACAGCGTCGGCCCAGGTGAGCGAGCCGGTGGCCAGGCGCAGCCAGGTGGCGGCATCGCACTCGACGGTCGCCGACGGAGTGCCGCGGCGGTGATTCACGCCTTCGACGGCCTGGACGGCGGCGTACGGAGGCACGCGCACCTCGACGGACTTGCCGGGCGCGGCTGCCTTGAGCATCTCGAGCGTCGCCTTCACCGCCGCGCGCTCGATGTCAGGGTCCGGGGTGCGGTCCATGGAGTACGCCGTCAGGCAGGTTTCCAGCTGCTGCGCGAGTGCGGGATCGCTCATGTCAGCAGCGCTCGTCGACCCAGTCCAGCACGACCGAGAGCGCCTTCTCCCAGCCGGCATCGAGCATGAGGTCGTGGCCGATGCCCGGCAGCCACACCGGGTCCACGCCGTACGCCGCGGCCGTGACCTCGACGGCCTTCTCGTCCACGACGCGGTCCTCGGGAGTGCCTACGACGAGCACGGGGCAGCGCACGGGGCCGATGCGATGGGGGAGCAGCAGCTCGTACTGCGCCCACGGCGACTCGCGGCCGAGCCGGTCGACGTAGCGCGCGGCCGTCGCCTCGTCGAGCCCGGTGAAGAGCTGCTCGGAGCGCAGCGGCAGCGTGCCACCTGCGATCACCTTGGCCGCATCGAGCGGGCGCTTGCGGATGAGCTTGGGCAGGTCGTACGCCGCTCCCTGGATCGGCGCCGGCGTGAGCAGCGCGAGCCCGCGCGGCTGATAGCGGTCGGCGACGAGCTGCGAGACGAGCGCTCCCATCGAGTGGCCTACGAGCACCGGCTGCTGCGGCAGCTCGGTGATCGTCTGCATCACGTCGTGCACGTAGTGGCGGAGCAGGGTGCGCCCGAGGCGCTTGCGGCCACCGGAGTCGCCGTGGCCGCGCAGCGAGACGGCGTAGACGGGGAAGCCACGCTCGGCGGCCGCCGGCATCCAGTGCTCGCGCC
>CAZICY010000131.1:0-2740 GCA_964537955.1 uncultured Actinomyces sp.
GTCTGGTACTCCGAGATCGACAAGCACGCCTGCACGGTGCTGGCCGCCCGTCACCCCGGAGTGCTCAACCTCGGCGACATCACCGCTGTGGATTGGGCGACCGTCCCCCCCATCGACATCCTGACCGGCGGCTACCCCTGCCAGCCGTTCTCCCACGCTGGACAGCGGAAAGGCACCAACGATGAGCGACACCTCTGGCCCTACGTCCGCGACGCCATCGTCGCCCTTCGCCCAGTGGTCACCGTCCTCGAGAACGTGGACGGACACCGGTCTCTTGGGCTTGACGTTGTCCTTGGGGACCTTGCCGACTTGGGGCTGTCTGCGCGATGGGGAGTTGTTCGAGCTGCCGACGCCGGAGCCCCCCACGGTCGCAAGCGAGTGTTCATCGTTGTTGAAGACCCCGCATGCGGGCTTGGGCGAGCGGGGCAGGGATGGTGTCTACGCGAATCCGAAGGGCCAGCAGGACTTGCAGCATCAGATAGCAACGGACCTGCTGCCAACTCCAACCGTGATGGACATGGGAGCGAACTACACGCCCGAGGAATGGCAGGCGTGGAAGGACAAGCAGCGGGCTACGCACCAGAACGGCAACGGGCACGGGGCGAGTCTGACGCAGGAGGCGATGTCGCTGCTGCCGACGCCGACCTCAACCGATCACAAGTCATCGAGCGGGGACAACCCCGAATGGGGTCACGGCCTGACCTTGACCGATGCGGCGCGGGAGTTGAGTGGGGACGATATGCGCCAGCGATTCGACGTTGGGAGTCCGTCCTCGGACGACCCGCACCTGCTCCCACTGTTCCCGGCACCAACGGACGCCCACGCCTGAGCCCGTACTTGGTCGAATGGATGATGGGGCTGGAGCCCGGCCACGTCACCGGCCACGGCCTGAAGCCCGCTGCCTGCCTGAAGATGCTTGGCAACGGCGTCGTCCCACAGCAAGCCGAGCTTGCCCTGCGGATGCTGGCGGTGGCCGATGCCTAGCCAACACCGCAAGCACCGGGGCTACGCCTCCCAGCGCATCGTCGCCGACTACCTCGCCGCCCACGGCTTCCCCTACGCCGAGTCCACCGGCGCGGGCCGCGCAGGCTCGGACATCACCGGAGTGCCGGGACTGGACATCGAGGTCAAGGGCAGGCGCGGGTTCAACCCCGCCGCCGCGATGAAGCAGCAGGCCGAGCGAGCCGAGGACACCCTGCTGCCCTTCGCGGTCCTGCGCCTGGACGGCCAAGGCCCGGCGTCCATCGAGGACTGGCCGGTGGTCATCCGCTTCGGCGCGTTCGTCGGAGTGCTGCGCGAGGCGGGCTGGGGTGAGCCGGGATGACTCTCCACCTCGTCCCGATCTCGCGGGCGATTGCACATGAGTGCGTGACCCGCTGGCATCGGCACAACGGAGTGCCATCCGTCGCTGGCGACATCTTCCGAGTCGGCGCGGCGACAGATGACGGCACTCTGGTTGCCGTCGGGATGGCTGGCCGACCCGTTGCCCGTCACTACGACGACGGGCAGACAGTCGAGGTTCACCGCGTTAGCTCGGACGGCACTCGCAACGCCACCTCGATGCTGTACGCCGCGCTGACGCGGGCCGCCTTTGCCTTGGGCTACACGCGCGTCATCACCTACACGCAAGCCGACGAGTCCGGTGCATCCCTACGGGCAGCCGGTTGGCGAGTTATTGCCAACCGGCCAGCGCGACGCGGTTGGTCGACACCATCACGCCCCCGTGATGACGCCCGCTACCTGACCAGCGAGCGCACGTTGTGGGAGGCCACCCCATGACCCCCGAGGCCGCCGTCGTGGCCTACCGCTACGGCATCACCGACATCGACCGCTGGCCCGAGCCGGTCGTCCGAGCCTTCTACAACCACCTGCGAGCAAGGGACGAACGATGACCATCACCTTCACCCCGCCCACCGTCGAGGTCGCCCGCGACCGCTACGGGCGGCCCCTGATCACCCCCGCCGATGGCGGCAAGGCGATCCCCTACATGCGCGTCAGCACGCTGGCCAAGGTGCTGGACTCCAAGGACGCCCTGATGGCGTGGAAGCAGCGCATGACCGCCATCGGCATCGGCAAGCGCCCCGACCTTGCGGCCCTCGCAGCGGTGACCGATCCCGACGACAAGGTGCAGTGGAAGGAGATCGTCGCCGGGGCGATGGCCGCTGCGGAATCCGACCGCGCCGCCAACGTCGGCACCACCCTGCATACCCTCACCGAGCAGTTCGACAAGGGGCAACTGGAGTCCTGCCCGCCCGAGCACATGGCCGACCTCACCGCCTACGAGGAGGCCACCAAGGGCCTGACGATGCGCGCTGCGGAGCTGTTCGTCGTCAACGACGAGGTGCAGGCAGCGGGGACCTTCGACCGCCTGGTCACGCTGCCCGATGGGCGCACCGTCGTCGCTGACCTCAAGACCGGGCAGTCCGAGGACCGCTACCCGCACGGGGTAGCCACGCAGGTGGCCATCTACGCGCACTCCCACCTGTACGACGCCGCGACCAGCTCGCGCACCGGCTACCTGCCGGACCTCGGGGTATCCACCGACGTGGGGCTGCTCATCCACCTGCCCGCAGGCAAGGCCACCTGCCGGTTGTACCTGCTGGACCTCAGCGTCGGCTACGCCCTCGCGCGCGCAGCGGTGGCCGTCAAGGGCATCTACGCGAGCAAGCCCATCACGACTTACACGCCCTAACCCTGCGCACCTGCGCACCAACCGAAAGGAAGCACCATGCAGTTCTCC
>CAZICY010000132.1:0-2735 GCA_964537955.1 uncultured Actinomyces sp.
CCATCCAGCGTCACGTCGGAGCACGAGTAGAACGCCTCAGGGGAGTCGCTGCGCTGCCAGACGGTGTAGAGGATGGCCCGGCCGTCGCGCTTGGGCAGGTTCATGCGCAGGGTGGCGGTCGCCTCGCGCGCCCGAGGACCGGAGTCGTGGACGAGCTCGAGGTCGGCCCAGCGCAGGCGTTGCGTGGTGGGATCGAAGCCCTCGCGCGTGATGAAGACCTGGTAGTACTGCGTCGCGTGCGGGGCCGACGAGGTCCACGTGAGCGTGTACTTGCCGTCAGCATCGGGCTTGAGGTTCGTCGTCTTCCACTGGGCGGAGGGTCGATCGAAGATCGCGTACTTCTCGCGCCCCGCGGAGCACAGCTGGCCGTCGGGGATGATCTGCCGGTGCTGTCCCGCAGCGGCACCCTGGTTGATCTCATTCCAGTCGTAGAGCGCCTGGGGGCTCGTGCGCCAGGCCTCGGCGCACAGCGGCGACGAACGGTCGCCGTAGAAGCACTCCCAGATGCGCGAGGACGGATTGGACATGGTCCCGTGCGCCTGCGCGGGTCCTGCACCCACTCCCACGGCGGTGAGCGTCGCTGCGACGACGCCGAAGGATCCGATGAGTGCGATGCCGACGCGCCGTGAGCGCAGGGCGGATTTCACGAGAGTCTCCTGTCGTTGGACGTGTCCAGGTGGGCACACCTGCCTGGACCCCCAGGCTCCCGATCCGGTTCCCCTGGTTGCCACCTGAGAGGGCCCTTCCCAGGGGTTTCTCACGGAAGGTCAACCGTTCGGCTGACCCGCCGTGTCCCGAATGGGGGCACTCTCCGGCCGGCATAGACTCACCACGTGGCGCGCGGCGACGGCAGGCTCACGCACGATCTGGACCCGCAGGAGCGGGGTCCCCAGGACGCCTGCGGGGTCTTCGGTGTCTGGGCGCCGGGCGAGGACGTCGCCAAGCTCACCTACTTCGGCCTCTACGCCCTGCAGCATCGCGGGCAGGAGTCGGCCGGCATCGCCGTGAGCGATGGCCGCCATATCGTCGTCTACAAGGACATGGGCCTGGTGTCGCAGGTCTTCACGGAGGCGAGCCTGGAGTCGCTGCAGGGCCATCTCGCGATCGGCCACACGCGATACTCCACGACGGGGTCAAGCTGCTGGGACAACGCGCAGCCGACCTTCCGCGCGACTGCGACCGGCCACCTCGCGATCGCGCACAACGGCAACCTCACCAACACTCCTGAGCTCGCCGATCGCGTCGCCGCACTCGAGGTCGACCGGGGTGAACTGCCGCTCGGCACCCCCAAGCCCACGCGAGCGACCTCCGACACCGAGCTCGTCACGGCCCTCATCGCCGCGCATCCGGACGTCTCTCTCGAGGTGGCGGCCATGAAGGAACTCCCCAAGCTCCAGGGCGCCTACTCACTGGTCTTCATGGACGACACGACGTTGTACGCCGCCCGCGATCCGCAGGGCATCCGCCCGCTCGTCCTCGGCCGCCTCGAGCGCGGCTGGGTCGTCGCCAGCGAGACGGCGGCGCTCGACATCGTCGGGGCGGCGTACGTCCGCGAGATCGAGCCGGGCGAGCTCATCGCGATCGACGAGCACGGGCTGCGCGCGCACTGCTTCGCCAAGCCCGAGCCCAAGGGCTGCCTGTTCGAGTTCGTCTACCTCGCGCGCCCCGACACGACGATCTCCGAGCGCAGCGTGCAGGCCACGCGCGTGGACATCGGCAAGCGCCTCGCGCGCGAGCATCCCGCCGAGGCCGACCTGGTCATCCCCGTGCCGGAGTCGGGTCGCTACGCCGCGATCGGCTACGCGCAGGAGTCGGGCATCCCCTTCGCCGAGGGACTGGTCAAGAACGCCTACGTCGGGCGCACCTTCATCCAGCCGTCGCAGACGATCCGCCAACTCGGCATCCGGCTCAAGCTCAATCCCCTGCGCGAGGTGATCGCCGACCAGCGCCTGGTCGTCGTCGACGACTCCATCGTGCGCGGCAACACCCAGCGCGCGCTCGTGCGCATGCTCCGCGAGGCCGGCGCCCGCGAGGTGCACGTGCGCATCTCCTCGCCACCCGTGAAGTGGCCCTGTTTCTACGGCATCGACTTCGCCTCGCGTGCCGAGCTCATCGCCAACGGCCTGTCGGTGGAGGAGATCTGCCGCTCGATCGGGGCAGACTCCCTGGGCTATGTCTCCCTCGACGCCCTCGTCGAGGCCACGACGCTGCCCAAGCAGGACTTCTGCCGCGCCTGCTTCGACGGCGTCTATCCCGTGCCGATCCCGGAGCCCGAGGTCATGGGCAAGCACCTGCTCGAGGGCCTCGAGAAGCGGGTGTCCTCCACCACGCACATCGACGCGCTGCAGCACCCCTGATGGTCAGCTACTCCGACGCGGGCGTTGACGTCGAGGCCGGTGAGCGCGCGGTCGCGCTCATGCGCGATGCCATCGCCCGCGCAACGCGCCCCGAGGTCGTCGGCGGCTTCGGCGGCTTCGCCGGGCTCTTCGATGCGAGTGCGCTCAAGGGCTACGCGCGGCCGCTGCTCGCCACGTCCACCGATGGCGTTGGCACCAAGGTCGCGGTCGCCCAGGCGATGGATGTCCACGACACCATCGGCATGGACCTCGTCGCGATGGTGATCGACGACATCGTCGTGTGCGGTGCGGAGCCGCTCTTCATGACCGACTACATCGCGACAGGCAAGGTCGTGCCCGAGCGCATCGCCGCGATCGTCGCCGGCATCGCCCGCGGCT
>CAZICY010000133.1:0-2699 GCA_964537955.1 uncultured Actinomyces sp.
ACTGCGGGTCGTCGTACGTGTTGTAGAGGTAGCGATTGCCCGTGAGGTTGGACACCGTCGACCAGATGGTGAGTTCCTGCGTGAGGCCTCCGCCCATCGCCGGCTCCATGATGCTCCCGGTCGAGATGTCGAAGCCGTGAAGCACCCGGATCGCCTGGAGCTCGGCAGCCTGCTGGTTGGCTGGTGCCGGAGCGAAGCGCACGTCGGTGAGCACGCGGATGAAGCGGGAAGGAGAGGTGCCGTCGCCGGGGATCCCGCGAAAGCCCTGTCCCTGGGCGAAGGGGGCGAACTTCGTGCCACCGATCGTGATGGCGGCTGGGTTATCGGGGCTCAGGCTGAGGTAGTTGCACACGTTGGTCAGGTGCCACTCGATGTAGGGGGAGTTGGTGGCCACCTGCACGGGGTTGTCCGTCGCTCGCGGGCCCTCCGGGTGGAACTCGACGACCGCGCATGAATCCTTGTCGTGCAGGACCAGGTGCAGCGGGAGCGGGACAGGGATTTCCTTGGGGTTCACGTCGACGACATTGACGGAGAGCGCGGCCGCCTTGGCCTCTGCCACGGTCGAGCAGGTGCCCAGCACGAACGCGATGAGATCGAGGATTCCGATATCGGAGCCATCACCCTTGGGTGCGTAGTACGTCGCGTGATCGGGCATGTAGAGCAGGTGTGCCGAGAGGCCCGCGTTGTTCATCCCGTCGGCGTACCACTGGGGGTTGTTGAAGCCCGACATGCCAACGACGCCGTACTTCGCCTGCCACGTCTTGCCGTGGGGGACCAGCGTGCACTCACCCTTGAGGTCACTGGCGGCTACTCCGATCTGCCAGGGGATCTCGTTGGGGAACTCCATGGTGCGGCCGACGCACGCGGTGCCGTCCTTGGCCGTCGGGTACTTGAAGTTGGTGCACATGGGGGGACTCCTCTGACGTGGACGTGGGCAGAGGCTAGAGGCGGATCAGGCCACGCAGCCGCTCACCTGCGGAATACCGGAGCGCCGGGTCCGAGGAGTATCGGCATCCCCTACCTTCGGCCCACCCCCGGCCGAGAGGTGCCCATGTCCGCCAGCACACCCCCCGCAGGAGCGAGTGCGACCGCGCCCACCCAGAACCCCGTCAAGAAGCCTGCCCTCGCGCTCGCCTTCCTGGGCGTGCTGGCCGCGCTCCAGGGCACGGATCCCAACATTGCGTCCACGGCCCTCGTCGGTGCGGCGCGCGGCCTGGACATGGGCAGCACCTCTCTCGCTGCAAGCATCTCCACGCTTGCCCTGGCAGCGACGGCGATCTCCACCGGCTTGCTCGCCGACTCACTCGGACGGCGCAAGGTCCTCCAGGTCGCTCTCCTGGTGACGATCATCGGCGATCTCATCGTCTTCCTCGCCCCCGACACTGCGATCTATCTGCTCGGACGGGTGATCGCCGGAGTCGGTCTCGGCGCGGTCTACGGCGCAGCGTTCGCCTACATCCGCGCGTGCGCCAAGCCGGGCAAGCTCGCGGCGGCGATGGGCACCTTCACCGCCGTGCTCATGGTGGCGACGATGATCCTCACGTTCATCGGCGGCGCACTGTCGTCGCTGGAGTGGCGCACGGCATTCCTCGTCATCCCCATCGCGAGCGCGATCAGCTTCTTCATCGTGCCGATCCTGCTGCCCAAGGAACCCCGACTGAAGCTCCCCGGGAAGGACATCCTCGGCCAGGTCCTGCTCGGGCTCGGGATCATCGCGCTCCTCGGCGGCATCGGCGAACTCGGCAAGAGCCTCAGCAGCCCAGTGGCCTGGGGTGCGATCGCCGTCGGCGTCGTTCTTCTCATCGTCTGGATTGTCTGGGAGAAGCGAGACACCAACCGGTTCTTCCCCGTGAGCATCCTCAAGAATCCGGTCTTCCTCGCCGCCATCGTCGCGGGCTTCATCTACAACTTCGGCAACGCCGTGGTCTTCCTGCAACTCACCAACCTCTGGCAGTACGTCAACGGCCTGAAGACTCTCGAGGTCGCCCTGTGGCAGTTGCCGCTGCTGCTCGCGGGCATCCTCGCGGGCCTCATCATCGGGCGCCTCATGTCAGCCGGCACGCTCTCAGCGCGTGCAGTACTGCTCCTGGGCGGTGTGGTCAGCGCCGTGGGCATGGTGCTGCTGGCGCTTACCCATAGCGGCACGTCGTTCTGGTCATTCTTGCCCGGTGCGTTCGTCGTGGGCGCCGGTGTCGTCATCGCGGCGGTCCCCTACGGCTCCCTCATCCTCAAGGAGGCGCCCGCCAAGTACTTCGGGCCGGTCTCCAGCTCGCGCCTGACCTTCGGCCAATTCTTCTACGCCATCGGCTTCGCGGCATCGACGATCGTCATCGACAAGCTCACCATTGGCGGCACCGTGGCCAAGCTCGAGGCGGCCGGCGTGCCGGCCACCCAGATCGGCACGGGCCTCGATGCCGTCACGACGTACGCCGCGCAGAGCACCGCGCCCACCACGTCGCTCGGCAAGGAGGCGCTTGCCGACGCGACGGCCTCGTACGGGATCGCCTTCGCCACGATGATGTACATCACGGCGGCCCTGATGCTGGCCGGCGGCGTCGTCGGCTACCTCCTGCTCAAGCGCGCGGGCGACCACGCCGACGACCATTCGGTCGAGTCGATCAAGAACCCCGCGCCGTCGACCTCCTCCGGCTGACGCCGCTCCCGGCGCGGGCTACTCGCCGGTAGTAGCCTGCCGCCAT
>CAZICY010000134.1:0-2683 GCA_964537955.1 uncultured Actinomyces sp.
ATGGCGGCAGGCTACTACCGGCGAGTAGCCCGCGCCGGGAGCGGCGTCAGCCGGATGACGTGGACGGTGCCGGATGCTTGATGGACTCAGGGGTCGGATCGTCGGCATGGGCGCCCGCACGCTTGAGCAGCACGTAGCCGACGACGCCTGCGATGAGCACGAGGGCTGCCGTGATGTACATCATCGTGGCAAAGGCGAGGCCGTAGGACGCGGTGGCGTCCGCCAGTGCCTCCTTGCCCAGTGACGTCGTAGGCGCGGTGCTCTGGGCGGCGTACGTCGTGACCGCATCGAGTCCGGTGCCGACCTGAGTGGCGGGCACACCCGCCGCCTCGAGCTTGGCAGTCGTGCCACCGATGGTGAGCTTGTCGATGACGATGGTGGACGCGGCGAAGCCAATTGCGTAGAAGAACTGCCCGAAGGTCAGACGCGAGCTCGAGACAGGTCCGAAGTACTTGGCGGGCGCTTCCTTGAGGATGAGCGAGCCGTAGGGCACCGCGGCGATCACGACACCCGCTCCCACCAGGAACTCCCCGGGAAAGAAGATCCAGAACGACGTACCGCCGTGAGTCAGGGCGAGCATGACCATGCCGACGGCGCTCACCACGCCGCCGAGGAGGAGGACGGCGCGCGCAGACAACTTGCCGGACGACATCAGCCGACCGGTGAGGAGGCCAGCGATGATGCCGGCGATAAGCAGTGGCAGCTGCCACATCGAGACCTCGAGAGTCTTCAGACCATTGACGTACTGCCAGAGATTGGTGAGCTGGAGGAAGGCGATGGAGTTGCCGAAGTTGTAGATGAAGCCGGCGAGGATCGCGGCGAGGAAGACGGGATTCTTGAACAGGCTCACCGGGAAGAAGCGGTTCTCGTTACGAGCCTCGTAGACGAACCACACGATGAGCAGGACCAATCCGACGCCGATCGCGCCGAGTGCCACCGGACTGGTGAGGCTCTTGCCGAGTTCGCCGATGCCACCGAGCAGCGCGATGATCCCCAGACCCAGCAAGACCTGGCCAAAGAGGTCCTTGCTGGGGAGCTTGAGGCGCGGCTCTTTGGGAAGCAGGATCGGCACGATAAAGAAGCTGACGGCACAGATGATGGGGATGACGAGAAACGCCGTGCGCCAGTTCAGCGACGACAGCGCCCCGCCCGCAAAGGTGAGCACCATCGTGGTGACCATGAGCACCGCCGTGAAGAGGCCCATCGCGGCGGCAAGCTTGCCCGGTTTGGCAGCCGCTCGGATGTATGCGAACGCAGCGCCGTAGACCGCTCCGAGGCCGACTCCCGCGATGACGCGGCCGAGCAGGTAGATCGCCGTGTCCGGTGCAAGGAAGACGATGAGGTCACCGACGATCGACACGATGAGGGCGACCTGCAGCACCTTGCGTCGCCCGAGTGAGTCGGCGAGCAGTCCGGTGGAGATTGCCGTGGCCGCGAGCGCGAGCGTGGAGATGGACGCCGCCAGCGACGTCGAGCCCATGTCCAGACCACGTGCTGCGCCGACCAGGGCAGTGGAGGCGATGTTGGGGTCGGAGCCCTGGATCGCCCCGAGCACACCGAGGAATGCCAGGACCAGGGTCGGCTTCTTGACGGGGTTCTGGGTGGGTGACGCTGCGGGGGTGGTCGCGGACATGGGCACCTCTCGGCTGGGGGTGCGCCGACGGTAGGCGATACGAGACTGCGCCCGAGTGCCTTCTCCGGGTTTCTGCACTTCGTGGAGTGTGTCTCCGGGGTTCCCTCTAGCCTCGGCCCACATCTGCTTCGAAGGAGTCCCCCATGTGCACCAACTTCAAGTACCCCACGGCGAAGGACGGCACCTCGTGCATCGGCCGGACAATGGAGTTCCCCAACGAGATCCCGTGGCAGATCGGTGTCGCCGCCAGTGACCTCAAGGGTCAGTGCACGCTCGTGCCCAACGGCAAGACCTGGCAGGCCAAGTACGGCGTCATCGGCATGTCCGGCTTCAACAATCCGCAGTGGTACGCCGACGGCATGAACAACGCGGGCCTTTCTGCGCACCTGCTCTACATGCCCGATCACGCGACGTACTACGCCCCCAAGGGTGACGGCTCCGACATCGGGATCCTCGACCTCATCGCCTTCGTGCTCGGCACGTGCTCGACGGTGGCGGAGGCGAAGGCCGCTGCCCTCTCCGTCAACGTCGTCGACGTCAACCCCAAGGAGATCCCTGTCCCGCTGCCCCTGCACCTCGTCATCCACGACAAGGACTCGTGCGCGGTCGTGGAGTTCCATCCGGAAGGCCCCCGTGCCACGGACAATCCCGTGCAGGTTGCGACGAACTCCCCCTACATCGAGTGGCACCTGACCAACGTGTGCAACTACCTCAGCCTCAGCCCGGACAACCCTGCTGCCATCACGATTGGGGGCACGAAGTTTGCCCCGTTCGCCCAGGGCCAGGGCTTCCGCGGCATCCCCGGTGACGGCACCTCTCCGTCACGGTTCATCCGCGTGCTCACCGACGTGCGCTTCGCGCCGGCACCGACCAACGAGCAGGATGCTGAGCTCCAGGCCATCCGCGTGCTGCACGGCTTCGACATCTCGACGGGGAGCATCATGGAGCCTGCGCTGGGCGGTGGTCTGACTCAGGAGCTCACCATCTGGTCGACCGTGTCCAACCTCACGGGCAATCGCTACCTCTACAACACGTACGACGACCCGCAGT
>CAZICY010000135.1:0-2677 GCA_964537955.1 uncultured Actinomyces sp.
GCACGTCGACACTCGTCACGGCTCAACACCCCGTCTCACGGCTCCACCGTATCCGTAGGCGTGCGCATCATCGCGCGGCTGAGCAGCCACGCGGGGATGGCCGCCAAGGCGACGAGGGCGATCGCGTAGGGAGCGGCCGAGCCGTACGCCGCGATCTCGGTGCGGCTCCATAGCTCGGTCGCAAGCGTGTCGAGACCCGTAGGACGCAGCATGAGCGTGGCGGGGAGTTCCTTCATCGCGGTGAGCAGCACGAGGAGTCCGCCCGCGGCGATGCCGGGGAGCGTGAGCCGGAAGGTGGTCTCGGCCCACGCGCGCAGCGGACCGCGACCCAGTGTGCGCGCCGTCTGCTCGAGCACGGGCGACACTGCCGCCGTCGCACTGCGCGTCGCACCGATCGCCTTGGGCAGGAAGAGCACGGCGTAGGCGAAGGCCAGGATGAAGATCGTCTGATACGCCGCGGGGAAGACCGCGAGCGTGAGGAAGACCAGCGAGAGGCCGACGACGACGGCAGGCAGTGCGTGTCCGGTGTAGGAGACGGTCTCGATCGTGCGCACCGAGCGCGTGCGGTAGCGCGCCGCGAGGATGCCGACCGGCAAGGCGAGCAGCACGGCGAGGATCGCGCCCGCAAGTGCGACGCCGAGCGACGTCAGCGCGGCGGTGAGCAACTCGAGCGGATCGAGGGGGGTGCGGCTGCCCTGCAGCATGCGCAGGATGAGCGAGACGAGGGGTACGCCGAGCGCGAGCGCAGTGAGGCCGGTGAGCCAGGCGATCGCGCCGACGCGGGCGCCCGGCCGGAGTGCGACCGGGACGGCGGTGCGCTGCGTGCCGGTGGCCACGCGCCAGCGTCGGGTGCGGCCGCGCACGCGGCGCTCGCCGTAGACCAAGAGAGCGGCGAGTCCGACGAGCACGAGCGCGAGGACGGCAGCGCTCACGCGGTCAAAGCTCGCGCGGTAGGAGGCGTAGATCACGCGCGTGAAGGCGTCGACACGCAGGAGTGCGACAGCGCCGAAGTCCGACAGCACGTAGAGCGCCACGAGCAGCGCGCCCCCCGCTGCGGCGGGCCACGCCTGCGGCAGCGTCGTGGTGGCGAAAGCACGGAAGGGGCCGCGGCCGAGTGATCGCGCCACCTCCTCGAGCGCCGGATCGCTCGATCGGAAGGCCGCCGTCACGGGCAGGACGACGTACGGCGATGACACCATCGTGAGGATGAGGGCGGCGGCCCAGAAGCCGTGCATCGCGGGGAATTGGGCCAGCCAGGCGTAGGCCGCGACGTAGGACGGAATGGCAAGCGGGAGTGCGACGAGCACGAGCCACATGCCGCGCAGGGGCAGATTCGACCGCGCGACAAGCCAGGCAGTGGGGATGCCGATGACCAGGCACGCGATGACGACGACCAGCACGAGCGCGACCGACGTACCAATCGTCTCCAGCGTGCGCGGCCGGACCAGCACTTCGATGATGCGCTGCAGACCCGCCTCGCCGACGCGGACGACGAGGTAGACGAGCGGGACCAGGGCGACCACGGCAGTGATCGCGCCCGCCGCCACGAGCAGGCGCGGGGGTCGCCCGGTTGTGGCCCGGCGGGTCGGCGCAGCCGCCCCTGTCGGGCTGGCCCGGCGGGTCGGCGCAGCCGCCGAGCCCGTCCGGGCCGCGGGAACCGTCATCAGATGAGGCCGACGTCCTCGAGCATGACCAGCGTGCCGGGCAGGTCGGCGAGCTCGGCCAGCGGCACGTCGGGACCACGCAGGGTGTCAAGCGGCGGGAGGCCCTCGGCGGCAGCGACCGAAGGAAGGAGTGGGTACTCCCAGGTGTTCTCCACGAACCACTGCTGCGTCTGCGGCGAGAGCAGCCACTCGACGAACTTCGTCGCGTTGGGAGTGTCCGCGAGCATGCCGACACCCGCGACATTCACCAGGCTGCCCGGGTCATCGGGCTTGGCGAAGGCAATCTGCGCACGCATTGCATCGGCGCCGACCTCGGCGGCCTTCTCGTACCAGTAGTAGTGGTTGATGAGGCCGAGCTGCGCCTGACCGGTGTCGACCGCGTCCAGGATGAGCCCGTTTTTCTCGTAGATCTGCACGTCGTTGGCGACGAGGCCCTCGAGCCACTGCTTGGTGACGTCATCGCCCTGGGACACGCGCATAGCGGTGACGAAGGCCTGGAAGGAGGCGTTGGTGGGTGCGATCGCGACCTGGCCCCTCCACTTGGGATCGGTGAGATCGAAGACCGACTGCGGCACATCGGCCGCGGGCACCTGCTCGGGGTCGTAGGCGATCACGCGTGCGCGCCCGGTGACGCCGGTCCACGAACCATTGGGAGCGCGGTAGGCCTCGGGCACGGTCGTGGCCACGGAGGCGGGCAGCGGCACGAAGAGTCCGGCGGCATCGACCGCGCCGAGAGCGCCGGCATCCTGCGCGAAGTAGACCTGTGCGGGGCTCGCGTCGCCCTCCTCGATGAGCTGGGCGGCGAGCTCGGCGGTATCGCCGTACCGCGCCTCGACCTGGATGCCGGTCTGCTCGGTGAACTGGGCGAAGAGCGGTCCGATGAGCTCCTCGGAGCGGCCGGAGTAGACGGTGAGAGGACCGTCGGCCGAGTCGGAACTCCCGCCACCGCAGGCGGCGAGGAGGGGCAGGGCCAACGTGGCCGCGGCGAGACCCAGCAGGGCCCGCTTCGATCG
>CAZICY010000136.1:0-2675 GCA_964537955.1 uncultured Actinomyces sp.
GCTGCACGAGCCCTCGGCGCTCGGCCTCGGCGAAGACAGACCTCCCGGTGGAGATGTAGAAGGCGACACCCTCAGCGAGCGGCGGCCCACCCACGATGGCGGCGTAGGTCTCGGCGATCTCGTCCACGGACGCGTGCGGAGTGCCCAGGCTCACCGCATCGAGCTTGTCCTCGCGCGCAGTCGAGAGTTCTTGGCGCGCGGCGTTGAGCCGCTGCGCGGTGATGTGGTGCACGGGAGCGTCGACATGTGATCCGAGCGCCGCCTCCAGTGTCGGCGCCTCCGGCGTACGCCCGACGACGTGGAAGAGCGCCACTCCGCCCGACGATGCCGCGGCGGCACCCACGGCCTTGAGGCTATCCTCCGACACGTCCGCAGGAAGGCCGACGAAGACGGGATTGGTCGTGCCCGCGATCGCTCCGGCGAGATAGCCGAGCACCGGATAGGTCACGTCGAGGGCGAGAGTCTCGGGCGACAGGCTGGTGCAGTCGAGCACGACGTCGCCCTGGCGCTCGGAGTCGAGATGCAGGCCACCGCGCGGAGCCTTGCCCGTGATCGCCGCCGCGATGTCGACGAAGTCGCCATAGCGATCGGTGCGCGCACCGAGCACCGAATTGGCGAAGACGATGGCATTGGACTCGGCCCACGCGATGTGGCGACCGACATCGGGCCGAGAGTCCATCTGGTACGGCGCACAGGTCCAGGTCTGGCGGCAGCCGAGGTCGACGTAGGCCTGCATGAGATCGCGCCCACCCTGGGCGACCCAGCGCTCACGCTCGGTGTTCTGCAGGATGAGGTGGGGATGGATGAGGTCGACGGATCCGACGTTGACGGTCGTCGGCACGCGCACCTGGCCACCCAGCCCCACGAGCTTCTGGGCGAAGTCCAGGCCCGCTTGGCCGTAGAAGATGCATCCATCGATGTGTACGGAGTCGATATCGACGAGTTCAGTGGCGCCGCGGATGCGGCCGAGCTCGGTGATGATCCGCATGGACAGGGCGACAGCAGGACCCTGCTCCCCCGCCAGCATGGCCTGCTCTTGCCCGGTGAGGGTGAGAGTCACGCGTACACCCTAGCCATGGGGTGCCGGAGGCGGCACCGGATGAGTAGGGTCGCGGTATGCCAGGCCACGCGCGCGGATCACTGTGGCTGCTGCGCCATGGCGATACCGAATGGGCATCAGCAGGTAAGCACACCGGCCGCACCGACATCCCCCTCAGCCCTGCGGGCGAGACCGCTGCGCGTGCGCGCGCCCGAGACCTTGAGGGACACCCCTTCGCACTCATCCTCTGCTCACCTCTGTCGCGGGCTCGGCGTACAGCCGAACTCGCGGGCGTGACACCTGACGCGATCGACGAGGACCTGCTCGAGTGGGACTACGGGGCGTGGGAGGGCCGCACGACCGCGGAGATCCGGGAGCAACTCGGCGAGCCCACATGGACCATTTGGGACGAGCCCATCCCACCCGGAGCGACCCCGGGTGAGCAGACGACCGATGTGGGTGTGCGCTGCCAGCGCGTCATCGACCGCTGCATGCCCGAGATCCTCGATGGTCGCGACTGCCTCCTTGTGGCTCACGGCCACCTGCTGAGGATGCTCACCGCGACCTGGCTCGGCCTGCCTGCCCGCGATGGGCGGCTGTGGGCCCTAAGCGCCGGAGGGCTCTCGGTCCTCGGCTGGGAGCGGACCCAGGCGGTCATCTCCCGTTGGAATGTCTGAATCGTCACCGCGCGCCCTCGAGCACGAGGCCTGCCCAGCCTCCACACTGACACCATGACCGTCACCGTGATCGAGATGGACTCAGCCACCGCCGCCGCGATGAAGCGCCTGCGCCGGCTCAACATCATCGCCGGCTTTGCCCACCTGATCCAGATGATCCTCATCCTCATCCTGGCGACGGACTTCGCGCTGCCGATCACGGCGGCCTATGTCGAGGGACCTCCCGGCACTCCCGCGTCCGATCCGGTGACCCTCGTCGACGTCCGTGTCGCCTGGGGCGTGGCGGCGTTCTTCGGCCTGTCGGCGCTCTTCCACTTCCTGGTGGCAAGCCCGCTCTTCTACGGCCGCTACGTCGCCGGGTTGCTCGAGCGGCACAACTACTTCCGCTGGGTTGAGTACTCCCTGAGCTCTTCCATCATGATCGTGCTCATCGCACAGATCGTGGGCATCTTCGATGTCGCCGCGATCATCGCGATCTTCGGCGTCAACGTCTCGATGATTCTCTTCGGTTGGCTTCAGGAGAAGTACGTCGAGCCCGGCGGCGGACTCACCCCCTTCTGGTTCGGCTGCATCGCCGGCATCGTGCCCTGGATCATCATCGTGATCTTCGTCATCGCGCCGGAATCTACAGGCGGCAATCAAACCCCCGCCTTCGTCTACGGCATCATCATCTCGCTCTTCATCCTCTTCAACTGCTTCGCACTGGTGCAGTACCTGCAGTACAAGCCGGTGGGCAAATGGGCCAACTACCTACGCGGGGAGTCGGCGTACATCATCTTGAGCCTCGTCGCGAAGTCCGCCCTCGCCTGGCAGGTCTTCGCCGGCACCCTCGTCCCTCCGGCCTGACCGTCTCAGCGCGTAGGATCGGGGTATGGCTCGCACGGCGGATGACCTCATTGACGCTCGCGGGCCCCGCTTTGCGTCCGTGATCACGGCGGTCGTGCTCGGCATCGCGCTCA
>CAZICY010000137.1:0-2584 GCA_964537955.1 uncultured Actinomyces sp.
GGGCAGCCACGAGGATGCCGGAGTAGATCGGGTGACGCACGAGCGAGTAGATGCCTCCGGTGCGGAGGGCAGCGCCTTCCTGGGGCACGGGCGTGGGCGTGAGGGCAGCGCCGAGGTTGAGCAGAGCGATGAGGAAGACGGCGAGGCCGGCGATCATGAGGATGATGCCCAGCACGTCGAGGAAGTCCGGCGGCGCAAAGAGACTGCGACGCTTTGGCAGGGCGACCAAGAGGATGAGCAACAAGGCTTGTACGCCCACGAGTGCCCAGCCGATGCGCCGGTTGCGCGCGTCAGCATCGACTGACGCTCGCTCTTCGTCCGCACCGTGAGTCACGTGGCCCATTGTCGCTCACACCTCTGACGACGCGGCTCGACGGTGTGGGATTCCCTAGGCGATGCCCAGGTTCGACTCGGTTTTCACCGGTCCTGGGTTTTCGCCAGTTAAGCGACCCCGCACGACCCAAAGCGTCGTGCAACTGGCGAAACCGTCTCAGCGTGTCGCGCGGGCCTGTTCGATCGTGCGTGCGTGGATCCCCTGGTTGACCGGGTCCGCGAGGCGAGGATCATCCACGGGACGGCCCGCAAGGACTGCGTCCAGGTAGCGCCGGTCGGCGTCGAGCCGCTCTATGGGTGAGTATGTCGGGGTGCCGTGTCCGGGCACCAGCACGCGGGAGCGGCGCACCACCTCTGCAAGCCGATCGAGCCCGGTGAGATAGCTCGCGAGATCGGGCTCGTCGGCGTCGGGGTAGGGCAGTTCGACATCGCTGAGCATGTCGCCGGCGAGGAGTGCGCCCGCATCCGAGATCTCGACGGCGAGGTGCCCACGCGCGTGGGCATCGTGTGCGTGCAGCACGATGTCTCGGCCGTACCAGGGCAAGCCCTCCGATGGGAGCGCATCTACGCGCCCCGCAAACTCGACGAGATCGTCGGGGATGTCGCCAATGAGTGGTTGGACTAGCGAGGCCCGATCGGTCTCCCACTGTGCGGCGGCCCACCCGCTTGACCAGCGCGGCACTTCGCCGAGGTCGGGGTGCCACAGCACGTGGTCGTAGTGCAGATGGGTGGCCAGGCCGGCCGCACAGCGCGCGCCCGCTGCTGAGAGGAAGGCCGCCACCCCCGCCAGCTCGTCGGCATCCCAGCACGGGTCGACAACGAGCGCCTCACCGTCCGCGATGACGGCAGTGGATGTCGTGGCGTAGCGACGTGACGTCATCACGTGTACGCCGGGAGCGACCTCGACAGCAGCGCGTGTCATCCGGCGAGCCTAGGGATGCAGGGCGGTGATGGCGTATCCCGCGGGCCACGACGGGTCGCCGTCGGGCAGTGCGGCGCGCGCGTCGAAGCGCGCCGGATCCAGGCCGATGCCGGCGGGGCCGAAGAAGAGCTGATTGAGGTAGGCCCCGCTGGAGCACTGCGTCTCAGCAAGGGGGGTCGATCCGGCGGGGAAGAGCGCGCGCACCTTGACCCACGCGTCGGCGCCCTTGCAGGTGGTGTGCAAGGCGGCCTGGAGGGACCGTCGGTCGTCCGCATCGGCTGGTATCGCGAAGTTTGAGTAGACGAAGCGCGGGCTGCCTAGGCCGATGAAGTGCGAGCGCGTGAAGCCCGCGAGTTCCGAGAGATTGCGCGGGCGGATTTCGCGCGGGTAGAGGCGGCCGACCTGCTCGATGACGTCGTTGTAGGCGCGTCCGCAAGGTGATCCCCGATAGCTTGCCTGCGACGAGTTGACCGGCGTGGACGACTTGGGCAGGTAGTCGACGGGATCAGTGCCCGAGGCATTGTTGGGGAAGCAGAAGGCCCCGCCGGAGGATCTCTTCTGCATGAGCGCGCGTGACTCGTTGTTGCCGAGGCCGAGGTAGGACACGGCCACGGCATGCAGCTCACGCCCGTCCACGCGGATCGTCGACACCCCGGGGCCCGTCGGGCGAGGTGAGCGGAAGGCCACCTGCGCGGAGGCGCCTCCGACCTCCACGATTCCGATGTCCTTCCCCGGTGAGTCGAGGGTGCCCGCGGTGGCATTGGCGTCGAGCCAGGCCAGCAGCCCCTCCTGGGTGCCGGGAAGGATTCTGTTGGCGTTGAGGGGGAAGCCCGAGGCTGTGAGGGTCGCGCGTGTGCTCGCCAGGATCTCGCGTGCCGCGACGGGATCGTCGAGCCGGACTCGGCGCAGGCCGGCCGTCGCCAGCAGGGCGACAGGCACTTCTGCGACGGCGATGCCCTCGCCCTCCAGGTGCTCGACGAGGCCATCGAGCAGCGGCTGCACCGCATCAGGGCCCGCAGAGGTGGTGTCGGCCGCGAAGGACGACAGCCCTGGCGTGCTGGCAGGCGAGCGGTAGACGCGGATGACGGTGACCCCTGTCCCCTCGGCGTAGAGCGACAGGCGGGTGCTGTTGCTGCCGGCGTCGATCACCGCGATGTACGCCGGCGTGGGAGAGGCCTTCGCGGCCGGGATGCCTACGAGGCCGAGAGCGAGGGTGAGTAGTCCCGCGAGAAGTGCGCGGGGAGCGGTCATGCCCAGATCGTACGGCGCCCCATCAGGCGGCCAGGACTTGTACGCCGTACGAAGCGAGTGTTCGGTCGCGCGTAACCA
>CAZICY010000138.1:0-2576 GCA_964537955.1 uncultured Actinomyces sp.
GAGGGCGTCAACGCTGGTGCCCGTGCGCTTGGCGATGAGCTGCAGGTTGCGCACGCTGGCGCTCGTTGCGGGGTAGGCGGCCACGCCGGTGACGACGCAGACCTCGTGCAGGCGCACCTCCTGCAGGGTGCGCTCGTTGCCGTCGGCGCTCCAGTTGTCCTTGACGGTGGAGAAGCCAAAGCTCATGGTCCGCACATCGCCGCGCTGGATCAGAGCACGCAGGTCGTTGGCGTACGAGACGTCGGGCAGGTCAGCCTCGACGAACAGACCGTCAGCGCGATCCTCAAGCCGAAGCGTCTTGGCACGAGTCGAGGCCAGCACCAGTCGGTCGTCGTGGTTGACGTACATACGGATGTCGTTGCGGGACTTGAGCGTCCGCGTGAAGGCTCCTGGCGCGATGCGCTCGGTGAATGGCAGCGGCAGGCTGGGGGAGTTGTAGCGCGCGGCGTAGCCCGAGAAGGTGCCGACCTTGCCCTCGGACGGGTCCGCAGCGCGGAACTCCAGCTCCTCGGTGTCCAGCGACCTGATCTCAACGTCGGTCATGGTGTGTCCTCTCGGGATTACAGCAAGTCCAAAGACAGCAGTTCGGCTTCCATCGCCTGCCTGTGCCACGTGCGCAGGAGGTCATCGGTTGGCCAGCGGTCTCCAGTGATGTAGCCGTGGGTAGTGGTCGTGCCTTGCGTGCCGCCGACGTAGCCACAGCGCCCGGCGATGGTGCCGGTCGTCGTTGCGTGACCGCGAACTCGGCCGCTGTGCGCGACTGGTCGAGGCCGGATACGCGCGGGGCGAATCTGCGGAATGTAGCCGCCACCACCGACGCCACCGGGGTCAGGTGGCGGCGGCCCCGGCTCTGGGCCTGAGCCCGTTACCGAGCCCGTAGAGGCCACCGAGCCGGTGACTGTTCCGACGAGTGCAGGGCTGCCATTGACAGCGCCTGCGGTGCCCGCAGAGCCCGTCACGGTGCCTTGTGCGGCCTTGCGTCCGGTCACCGCTCCGGTCGTCGTGGACGATCCGGTGATGGTGCCGGTGTTGCCCTCGGTGCCCGTCGCCGAGCCCGAGGAAGTCGTGGTGCCGGTGACCTGGCCGACAGCGCCGCGCGTGCCGGTAGCCGAGCCTGCGGTCGTGGCGCTTCCGGTCACCGAGCCAGTCGCACTGCGGCGTCCGGTGGCCGAGCCAGTGGTGGTTGTGCTGCCTGTGACCGAGCCGTTGAAACCTCGCCTACCAGTCACCGATCCGGTGGTGGTGGCTTGGCCGTCTACGAATCCGGTGCCTCGCCCACCGAGGACGTTGGTCCCGATGATGCCGAGGGTCGCGCTGCCGAGCGTGAACAGCCCCGGCATGACTAGCTCACAGACTCAGACAGGTTCCCGATGGCGATGGTGTACGTCCCAGCGGTGGCATACGTCTGCGAGGTGTCCAGCGCACGGGAGCCGTAGAAGGTGCCCGACGTGGACGAGGACCAGTAGCCCAAGTGCGTGATGGTCGTGCCTGCGGGCACGTCGAAAACGATGGCGGTTCCGTTGCTCACGGCGCCGTTGGAGGGCGAGCCCCAAGCGGCCAGCTCGCGGGTGTAGGAACCTCCGGTGACCTCGCTCGTGCCGCCCGTGGACGGGTCGGCGGTGTGCAGCGAGACATGCGTGGCCGAGCCCGTGAAGCCGGTCAGCATCAGGTTGCGCCCTGCGGCGACCAGTCCAGGCATTACTGCTCCTCGATGATGGCGGTGATGTTGCCGTCGGCGTCACGCTCCACACGCTTAGAGCGCGCGGGCGACTCCGGCAGCGACACATTGACGACGGGGGCGGGCATGGCCCGCAGCGCATCGGAGATGGCCTCGGCGATCTCCTCCGGCTCCACCGAGCGCGTCGGGTACTCGTTGGTGGTGTCAGCGGCCGTGGGGTCGGCGTTGACCTCGGCTTGCGCGGCAGCGTTCTGGAGCTGCACCGACGGCAGGCCGGTGTGGCTGATGGCAGGCAGGCCGAGCGAGGACAGCGTGGCCTCGGGGGCGAATCCCACGTTGATGAGCTGCGAAGCCATCTTGACGCGCAGGTCCATCTCGGTGATGTTCGCGGCGTCGAGGTTCACGTTGGCCAGCGGCACGCGGTAGACCTCGCCACCGTCCACGGGGCGCATGTCCTCCAGCCGGTGGATGTCGTTGATGGACAGGAAGCCCGCTTGGATGCCTTGGGAGTAGGCGGCGTAGCGCTCGGTCAGCGAGGCGCGCAGCAGCCCGTCCACGTTGAACTTCACGAACACATCGCCCGGCAGCAGCCGCGACAGGTGCGCCTCAAGCGCCGTCAGGTACGGCAACAGGGTGAACGTGACGAATTGCAGTGCGTCCTGCTCCCGAGAGGCGTAGGCCTGTGTCCCCGGCTTGGTGGACTGCAGCATCGCCGGAGGGATGCGGAACACGCGGGCCACTTCCTCCAGCGCGAACTCGCGCGCTTGGATCGCCTGAGCCTTGTCAGGGTCCACCGAGGTCTGCTGCCACTTCGCACCGCCGGACAGGATGCCGGGGCGGTGAGCCTTGCGCAGTCCGCGATGGCCCTCCTCCCACGCATCCTGCAGGCCACGAGCCT
>CAZICY010000139.1:0-2561 GCA_964537955.1 uncultured Actinomyces sp.
CGGCCCTCGACGGTCGAGCGCTGGATCGCAGGCATCCTCAAGGCCATGGACATCGTTCCGCGCGGTGACCTCAATCCCCGGGTCGAGGCGACCCGGCGCTACGTCGCCGTCGCGGGGATTCCGTCGCGACCGTGAGCGCCAAGGCTCCGGCTGCCTTCCGGTCGTTTGCGCAGGGTTTCGCCCAGGCCTTCGCGCGTATCGGCAGTCCTGCGGCGGTGAGTTGGCCGACCTTCTGGGTGAGCCTGGGCTTCAACTTCTTCCTTGCTTTCGCCGGAAGCTTCGACGAGGTCGCCGCGTGGCAGCGTCTTGTCGTCGTTGCCGCATCCCAGGCGACGATGTTCGCCCTGCTCCTGGCCTGTCGCGCCACCGTGCTCCGCGATGCGGCGTCCCGGCCCCGACCGTGGGCGGCTCTCGCGTGCTTCCTTGCCGCGGGCGTTACGCGCAATGTGACGGCGGGTGTGGTCTTCGCCGCGTTTCTGGGACCGGATGCTTTCCGTCCTGGGCTACGGATCGTGTCGGGAGCCATCGTGGGCATCGTGGCCTTCGTGCCCACGACGATCATCGTGACCAGCTGGCGCGACTACCGTCAGCGTCGCGCGGATCTGCTGGCACGGCGGGCTTCGCTCATGACGACAGCCGTGAGCTTGCACACCGGTATCGCCGCGCGCGACCAATCTGTGCTCGACCAGGTGCGAGCACAGTTGGACGACGTACTGGCTGTGTCCGACCCGGCGCCCGAGCTCCAGCGGTGGTCGTCAGACGTCCTGCGTCCGATGAGTCACCAGCTCGCACTGGCGATCCCGCGGTGGCAGCCGTCCGCGGCGGCACCCGAGCGCGTGCGGGTCATCGAGGTCCTGCGCCAGGGGGTCAGGGGAGCACCGTTCATGCCGGTGACGACGTCCGTGACGGTGGCCTTCCTCGCCTTCATCCCCATCTTCCTCGCCTATGGCTGGGCTGTGGCGCTGATGTTCACCGCGGGCCTTCTCTTCGTGGGGAGCGCCCTGCTGTGGGCAGCCAACCGGCTGCTGGCCGGTCTCTCCCCTCTGCCAACGGCCGTTCGCGGAGTCCTCATGCTCATGCTCCTCGGGGTCATCGGCCTGGTCGTGGGACTGCTCGCCGAGACGTTGCTGCCGACAGAGGAGGTCACCTTCCTCGTCGCCCCCGCCCTTGCCCTGGGTTTCCTCTTCCTCGGACTCGGATTCGCCCTGGCTCGCAGCCTCGCGCGTGAGCTGCGCAGGACCCTGGAAGAGCTAGAGGAGGCTGACGCGCGCCTCGCCTGGCGTGTCGCCCGGCTCGGGCTGACGCAGTGGGCCCAGGGCTCTCGGTTCGCGCGGGCTCTGCATGGCCCCGTCCAGGGCCTCGTCACCGTGGCGATTGCGCGCCTGCGCGAGAGTCCGCACGAGGCCGAACGCATCCTGGCTGACCTGCGCTGGTCGCTGCTCCAGGCCCTAGAGGGCGATGATCACGGCCTGGCGTGGCGCGACGGCGTCGAGCGAGTGACGTCCGCCTGGTCTGGCTTCTGCGACGTTCGACTCACAGCGCAGGGCTCCTGCCAGGCGGTGCTCGACGCCGATGAGGTGTGCCGTGACATGGCGCTGGAGATTCTCGCCGAGGCGGTCTCCAATGCCGTGCGTCATGGCGGTGCCACGCGGGTCACGGCGGACGTCTCGCGCGCCGGAGACCGCGTGATCATCGTGCTCACCGACAACGGCGCCTGGGCCCCCGAGTCCACCGGGGGACTGCCCGGCCTAGGAACCCGGGTCCTCGACGCGTGCACCCTGGAATGGAGCCGTGAGCGAGTGCCGGGAGCTACGCGCGTTCGGGCGGTGCTCCCTGCACTCGTCGCGGTGCCCGCGGTCGCAGCCTGCTAGGGCTTCGACGGTCCGCCCTCGCCCTGTGTGCCGATGTTGCCGATCGCTCCCTGAGCCACCTGGCTCGCGGCCAGACGTCCCCCGTGGCCGCGCAGGATGTAGGCGACGGCCACGGCAAGAGCGGCGCCCAGGAGCGGACCGGCGATGTAGACCCAGATCGGTCCGACATTGCCGCCCACGATGTTGGGGCCGAGCGTGCGCGCGGGATCCATGGACGAGCCGGACAGCGCACCGGCCCACATCGCCGACAGCGCGATGTAGCCACCGACGGCCAGCGCTGCGAAGGTTCCCACGCTCTGAGCGCCTGACGCTGTGGCCATGACGACGGTCACGAGGCCGAAGGTGAGGAGCATCTCGACGAACATGGCGGTCAGCGGACTGGTATCGGCCCCCGGATAGCTGCCGCCCTCGGAGGAGGAGACTCCCACGAGTGCCGTCAGGACGAGCGCGGCGAGGAATCCCGCCGCGACCTGCACGATGATGTAGCCCGGCACGCGCCGCCAGGGGAAGTCGCCGCGCGCGGCGAAGGCGAGCGTCACGGCAGGATTCATGTGCGTCCCGCTGATCTTGCCCACGGTGAGGATCATCGCCATGATCACCAGGCCGATGGCCGCGCCCTTCATGGCCGGCGAGATGGATCCGGGGTACTTCGCGGCGACCATGCCCACGCCGGCGGCGACCGTCACGAGG
>CAZICY010000140.1:0-2559 GCA_964537955.1 uncultured Actinomyces sp.
ACTCTCCGGACATGCCCGGCCTCGTGGGCGAACTCACCCAGGCCTTCGCGGACCCTGCCTTCGCCGAGGGCGGCGATGCGATCGACGTCTACGTCGATGGGATCTGCCCACAGCCGACGGAGTCCGCGCAGCCGTGACCTCCCGGCACGGGAGGCCGGCGCCGAGGCGATTCCCGTGCGCCATGTCGGAGGTGGCGCGAAGGCGCTTGTTGCCGCGGCACGTTCGTCCAGGCTCCGCTCGCTGTCGCGTGCCGGCATCGCCACCGCGGGCATCAAGTACGCGGAGGGCGCCTGGCCGGCATTGCGTGACGTGCGGCGAGCGGCTCAGGGTCATAACGGGTTGCAAATCTAGCCGGGGGCGTGTGCGCGATCGACGGATTGCTCGCCGAGATCACGGGGGCGGAGTCAGGCTCGAGCGACCAGACGTTGCCGATTGGCCGCTCACAATCACAAAGGAAGCAACCTCCGAGTAGAAGCGAGATGGTTCCAGGCCGTAGGTCTCCTGGAAAGCGGCTTTCCACGGTTGAGTGCGACTCGCCTCCATGAATCGGCTAACCGATGCATGTCCGTACACAGCCACAAGCGCCTCGACCGCCAGCATGCCGATGGAATAACCGCTTCGAGGGCACTGGTAGCCCTCACGTGATTCGCCTGACGCGAGCGCTCGTGCGATGACGTCGGGTGATGAGGCAGGCCACGCCCCGGACATGGGTAGCTCCCGACGGAGCGTTCGGGTGCGTTCAGCCTCGTAACTCACCTTGTCGGGCGCGCCCACGGTGACGCCGTAGACATTGGCGTGTCCCTCGATGAACCAGCAGGGCAGCGATCCGAGATTCCCAGCGAGGGCCGCCTGGATGCTGTGGGTGTACTCGTGCGGCACTGTGACGAACTTTGCATGACGCTGTGCCTCCGGATGGATCTGCGTCCCGAAGACGAACTGATGATGAAACTGCGACCCTTCGTTATAGGAGTTGGCGCTGTTGGAGAAGGCACCTGATCGTGCGTAGGTCTCTTCAATTGCGCTATACATCTGTGGCCACTGCCCGATCTGAGATCGCCACCAGTCGAGGTCAAGCTCTGTCCCCATGCGCACGATCACCGGACTTTGGGGACGGGCGACATCTGACCAGAATGATCCGATCTTCGCGTAGTTCGCAACCATTCCATCAGCGAGTTCGCCCGGGAAGTTCGGCGTCAGCCGGACGTCTAGCGCTGTCGGCTCCAACTTCATGGCCGCAAGCCGAGTAGAGACGTCCTCGTACACCCAGCGATGGGATCCGGAGTCCAGTTCGGCGAGCCCCTGTGGGCGGACGGCGGGAGTGGGAGTCGGGGTCGGCGTCGCAGAAGGCGTGGCCGTCGGGGTCGGAGTCGGCGATGGCCCGGGCCTGTCCGCTACCCACACCAGTCGCGTCTTCCCCTGCGTCTTGACTTTCCTGCAGGTGACGGGCACGCCGCGAATCACTCGTTTCAGGCCCACCTTGGGGCACTGAGAGCCAACGGCTTGACGCGCTTCGATCGCGATTGCTGCTGGTCCGCTTAGTGCGTGAGCAGCACCCACGCCTATTCCTGCAGTGAGTAACGAGCCCACGACTGTCACGGCAAGCCAAGCAGGCGCTCGCACATCGACCCCCCATTCGCGAAATGCAGATGTCGCTCATGCTAGAGCTGCTACCCCTGGGTGGGGCCACAGAAAATGAGGAGAACCTCGCAGGAATTGGTGTGTTCACGTGACGTTTACGCGCTCTCTACCTGTGCTGCGTAAGCGCCTCCCAGGCGTCTCGCAGAGCAGTGCGCGCGGAATCGATCTCTTCGCGCGGCGCGTACGTCGCTTGTCCCGTCGCTGCGAGCGTGACGATGCCGCTCGCGCGCAGGTCGAGCCAGGCGATGGCACGATCACGCGCCACCTGCAGCGACGTGTGCCAGGGAAGCAGCCGAACCGCGTTGATCTGCATGCGCTCACGGGCGATTTCAGCAGCCGATTCCACAGCTGCCTCCTGCACCATCGCTTCGAGCGATGCCTTGTCAGCGAGCGAGATGTCATCGCGGTCGCTCTGGGGTCGGGCGTATTCCGCCACCGACTGCACTCGGCGCTCGGCGGTCTCGATTGCGGAGAGTGTCTCGTCGAACGCCAGGGCGATGTCCGATGCCGAGGCTTCACGCCAGCGCATGTCGATCTGCCACGCCGCCGCGCCGACCGCACCGAGGACCACGACGGCGATGAGCCCGACGACCCAGCGCCGCCATGATGGGTGAGGGGAGTCGACGCCCTGCTCCAGGGACTCCATGATCTGCCGAGGCTAGGAGTCTCCGGCTCGCTGCGCATGTCCATTGCGTGCCGTTGGGCAGTCCGATAGGGGGCGGGCCCCTAGAGTGATCGCCGTGTCGGAGCCCACGGCCCAGCAGGTGATCCTGGCGACGGTGCTCGTCTTCGGCGTTGCGACGGCCTGCCAGGTGATCGCGCCGAAGCTGCGGATCCCTGCCCTCGTGCTGCTCCTGCCCGCCGGATTCCTCCTGGGCATCATCGCGCCCGATGACATGCCGGGGGCGGTCCTCGGACCGA
>CAZICY010000141.1:0-2557 GCA_964537955.1 uncultured Actinomyces sp.
TGGGAGTCGGCGGCAACGCCCAATACGCCAAGATGCCCCGGCAAATGCTCGCCGCCCGAGCCACCGCCGAGCTCTGCCGCCTCATCTTCGCCGACGTCATCGGCGGCCTAGTCGCTGACGTGGAGGTCGACGACGACAGCGAACCCCTCGCCACCGTCACCCCCATGACCACCGCCCGGCGCAAGAACCCGCCAAAGGCCAACCCAAACCCGGAGCCGCCCGTGGCGCTCGCCGAGCCCACCCCGCCCGACGAGCCCGTCCTAGACGACGACATCGTCGAAGCCGAAGTCGTGGAAGACGACCCCGAGCCTGAGCCCGTCTTAGACGAAGCCACCGAAGCCGCCCTCACCGTCGTCACCGACGTCATGGACGCCGAAGTCATCGAAACCAGCGACGGCCCCGCCAAAGCCCGTGCCGCCCTCAACGCCGCCAAAGCCGGCAAACCCACCGGACCCATCACCCCGCAGCAACTCAAAGCCCTCCAAGCGGGCTTCGCCGCCGTCGGCATCAAAGACCGCGACCAGCGGCTAGGCATCGCCGCAGGCCTCGCCGGGCGCCCCGACCTGTCCAGCGCCAACGACCTCACCGCCGCCGAAGCCAAAGACGTCCTCGATGGCCTCGCCTTCGCCCAAGCCACAGATGACCCCATCGCCACACTCAAGGAGGCCCTCGCATGAGTTTCCCCGTCACGTTCAAGGCACGCCTCGGAGCCGATCCCGAAATGACCACCGGCAGCAACGGGTCAGCCGTCACCCGCATGCGCGTCGTCACGAACGGCCGCCGCATGGTCGACGGCGACTGGCAGGACACCGACACGTCCTGGTGGCAGGTCACCGCCTTCGGGCGCCAAGCCGAGGCCGCCGCCGAGCAACTGCGCAAAGGTGACCTCGTCCTGATCCACGGCAAGGTCAAGCAGCGCGAGTGGGAAAAGGACGGCGTCAAGCGGGTCACCGCCGAGGTCACCGCCGACGAGGTCGCCAAGGTGTGCAAGACCGGGCAGGCAGCACCGGCCACCTCCAGCGCCGATCCCTGGGCCGCTGAGGCGCCCTTCTGATGGCCGCCGTCTACCGGATGTATGACGCAGACGGGCAATTGCTGTATGTCGGACATAGCAAGAGCGCGCTCAAGCGGTTGGGGGACCACCTCCAGGACAAACCGTGGATTGACGATGTCGTGGACGTTAGGCTGGAACACTTTGACACCGTTGAGCAAGCTAAGGCCTCGGAAGCAGTAGCAATTTGGAATGAGTTTCCGCTTCATAACATTGCCGGGGCCAAGGATCCCAAGTATCGCGATCCCGCTGACCTCATTGAATTGCTCAATTTGAGGGAGCGGCGACTAATTGGCGGCATCCTGTTCGGTCTTGGCTCACTTCGAGGCCCCTTGCTAGACGAAGTAAGCAATCTGGACGACTTGGCTGCCTGCCTTCGAGATTTGGGCACAGTAATGCTCAAGAACCAGGGTCCGATTGACGCTGTCTTAGAGATAAAAGAGAGGGTTGACAGGGCGCGTTTGCTAGGACTGGGTGAAGGCTACAAGGTCGCCGAACGCGAGCTACCCCCAACGTCGGAGATCCGAGAAGGTATCCGCTTGGCAAATCGCTATCTGCCTAGGCTTTCCGCAGACCAGGAGGCCGATTCCATTGCCAGTTGATCATGCCACCGGGAGCCTGCTGGATCTCATCGCCGACAGCGACGACCACGCCCACCACCGCACCGAAATAGAGCGCATCATCCTCGCGGTCGCCCTCGAGCACGACGGCCACATAGACCCCAACACCGTGCGCCGCCGCCTCCCCGCATGGGTCCAGCCACAGCTCGTCGGCCCCACCTATCGGCGGCTTTGCCTAGCGCGGGAAATCAAACCTGCCGGGTGGACAACCAGCGACGACCTACGCGGACGCAACAGCGGCAAACCTGCCCGTACTTATGAACTGGTGACCTAATGGCAAGACGAGACTCCCACCTTCCAAAGAGATCGGCCATAGTCAACGCGTGGCGCGACTTCCATAGGCACAACTCCCTTCCATGGCGCGACGACAACTTTATGGACTGGGGAGAGCCCGAATGCTGGGCGTGCCGCTATTACTCAGAATCGTGGCCCGACGGCAGTGCGCAGGCGTGGGACAAAGCCGCAGGATTACAGAGATGCCACGTCATCCCCCAAGCACTAGGGGGCAGCGACAACCCACTAAACCTTGTCATTCTTTGTGATTCCTGCCATGAGCACAGCCCTGACCACGTTGATCCGCGCTTCCTTTACGAGTGGATGCGAGTCCAGCCAAAGCGAGTCATGGGCACTTGGCATCCCGATCACTATGACGAACTGGCTCGAATCATGCGGGGTGCCTTGGCGTGCATGACTGAGGCAGAAGTCATGGATCGGTCACGAGAAATCACCGCCACCTTTATGTCGGGCGCCAACACCCACTTTGGGCGCACAAGTGACGGGACGCGCGCCGCGCTGCTCAAAACGATGTCTGACAAATTGGGGGTAAGAAAGCCGTGACGTGGTTCAAGGTCGACGACGGCTTCTGGTCGCACCCCAAAACCCTCGC
>CAZICY010000142.1:0-2532 GCA_964537955.1 uncultured Actinomyces sp.
CATGGTGACCACCCCGACTGGGACCTGCTGCGCCGAGCGGAGTCCGCTGGGGCAACGTTCCTGAACGTCCCGACCGTGACATGGGTCTATCGGTTCCATGGCCAGAACATGAGTCTTGGAGGCCATCATGTGGGAGCGCATCCCGGCTGACGCTTGGCGCTCTCAGGTTGGCCACGTTGAGCGCTACCAGCTCGCGGCAAGCCTGCTGGAGTCTGGCGAGGTCGTGCTCGACGCGGCCTGCGGGGTTGGCTACGGGGCGACCGTCCTAAGTGAGGCGGGATGGGTCGGCGAGTATCACGCCGCCGACATGCCCGGCGTGCATGACCCAGCGTTCGCCGGAACAGTCCACGAGGTTGACCTCAACACCTGGCGTCCAGACTTCGCCTTTGACGTGGCGCTGTGCTTCGAGACCTTGGAGCATCTCGCTGACCCCGCGGCATGGGCTGCGCAGGTCAACAAGGCCCGACGGCTAGTTCTGGTTTCGGTGCCCACGGTGCCGACCAAGCACTTCAATCCTTGGCACCTCCACGACTTCACGGTCGAGGACATCCCAGCGATGTTCCCTGACCGCCAATGCACCGTGATCCCGCAACCTGCCGAGCTGTCCCACATCTTCATCTTCCGTTAGGAGACACCCATGGCCATCGCCCAGGGCTATGTGACGCTGAGTGAAGTGAAGGCCGCAGCCCGCATCACCGACAGCGTGGACGATGCCCTGCTGGAGACCACCATTGAGGCGTCCTCCCGGCTGATCGACGGCTACACCGAGCGACGCTTCTTCACCGCTGGGACCGAGACCCGCTACTACTCTGCATCCCACCAATACTGGGTGGACGTGGACGACCTCGCGGGAACCGCCATCGCACTGCAGACTTCCAGCGACCTCGATGGAATCTACGACGAGACCTGGACGGTGACGGACTACCAACTGGAGCCGGGCAACCGGACCAGCACGGGCCTGTCGTGGCCGGTGACTCGACTGCGTGCGGTCGGAGACAACCTGTTTCCGGTCGGGCCGGAGTTCGGCGTCAAGGTCACGGGTGTGTTCGGGTTCGGCACCGCCGTCCCCACGGCCGTCAAGCAGGCCTGCCTCATCATGTCGCTACGTCAGTTCAAGCGCTACGACTCCCCGCTCGGCATCACCTTCGGTGAGCTGGGCGGGATGCGCGTGACCCGCATGGACCCTGACGTGGAGGCGCTGCTGCGTCCGTTCCGCAAGTCCCCCGTGGGCGCAGCGTGACGACCATCGCGGCGATCCGCGCGGGGCTGGCCACGAGGCTCGGCACCATCTCGGGGCTTCGCACTTCGGCCACCGTGCCCGATGACCCCAAGCCTCCGGTGGCGATTGTCCTGCCGCCGACCATCACCTACGACACCGCGATGGGGCGAGGGCTGGACCAGTACGAGTTCAGCATCCTCGTCATGGTGGGCCGCGTTTCCGAGCGCACCGCTCAGGCATCGCTGGACGCCTACGCCAACCCCTCTGGCGCGGGCAGCATCAAGACGGCCATCGAGGCCGACAGGACTCTCGGCGGGTCAGCACAGACCTGCCGGGTTACGGACATGCGGAACGTTGGTCCCATGTCCATCGCAGAGAACACCTACCTGACCGCCGAGTTCGTCGTCACGGTCTACGCCTAAGAAGGAGCCATCATGGCCAAGTTCGTCCTCACCGACCCGGTGGTCATCTTCGCCGGGAGCACGGTCACGTCCTCCGTCGCGTCCGTGACCATCTCGCTGGAAGCCGATGACGTCGAGACCACCGCGTTCGGTGGCTCGGGGTGGCGGTCCCGCGTGACCGGCCTCAAGGCTGGCACGTTCGACATGGAGATTCACCAGGACTTCGCGTCCGGTGCAATCGACTCCGTGATCTACAACGCCTTCGTGGCGGGCACGGCTGCGGTTGTCGTCAAGCCCGGCGGCACGGCGGTCACCTCGGCCACCAACCCCTCGTTCAGCTTCGACGTGGCGGTCACGTCCTACACGCCGGTGGACGGCGCTGTCGGCGACCTCGCCACGGCCAGCTACTCGTTCCCGATCAACGGGGCCGTCGCGCGCGGCACCGCACCCTGATCAAATCCCTAACCCTGCGACGTAAGGAATCCTGCGATGCTCAATCCGATGACCTTCACCCTTGACCGCGAGTCCGGCCCGCTGACCGTTACGGCCAGCGGGCTGGACTACGCGGCCTATGAAGATCAGTTCGACAAGCCCGCCATCGCGGGCATCTCCGAGGGTCGCTACAAGACCTTCATGTTCCTGTGCTGGCACGCCATGAAGCGGCAGAACCTCACCGAGCAGACGTTCGATGAGTTCCTCGCCGACTCCCCCACCTTCACCGCGCCGGAGAAGGTCGAGGACGTGCCCCCTTTGGAGAGCGCAGCACCCACTGGGGCGTAGTCCACTTGGCCTACGAGTTCCACCTGGCCCCCAGTCAGGTGCTCGCCGAGACCCCTCGGATGCAGGCAACGATGATGCGCTACCTGCGCTGGCGGGGCGTGCAAGCACGCAAGGCAGCGAAGGGCGGTTAGT
>CAZICY010000143.1:0-2461 GCA_964537955.1 uncultured Actinomyces sp.
CGCTGATGTGGGCCAGGACTTTGTGACCGTTGTCCAGTTCCACACGGAACATCGCGTTGGGCAGGGACTCCGTGATCGTGCCCTCGAGCTCGATCGCGCCGTCCTTCTTTGCCATGCCCTCTGCTCTCCTCCGCTCGGGTTCCCGCGCACGCTCGAACCCGCTCCGGGAGGAGGGGGTGCGGACGTTCGGGGAATCCCGATGATCAGCCCGTCAAGTGTACGCGCGGGCCTTCCCACGACCTAATCGGGGTGCGAGCGCCCCCATTCTCCGCATTCCGGACACGCATCCCGGCCCTGGCCGCGGCCACCCAGACGACTAGAGACGGACGTCGTCCAAGGCGGTGAGCACCCAGGGGCCGTCCTCCGTGATGGCCACGGTGTGCTCCCAGTGGCTCGCGTGGGAGCCGTCGGTGGCGACCACCGTCCAGTCGTCGTCGAGCACGTGCACCCCTGGATCACCGAGGACGACCATCGGCTCGACCGCGAGTGCCATCCCCGGCACGAGGCGAGGCCCCTTGCCCGGACGGCCGTAGTTGGGGACAGCCGGCTCCATGTGCATGCTCGAGCCGATCCCGTGACCGACGTACTCCTCGACGATGCCGTACGCGTCGCTATGGGAGCGCACGACCGACTCGACCGCGTGGCCGATGTCAGACAGTCGATTGCCCGGGCGCGCGGCGCGAAGTCCCGCCCACAGCGACTCCTCGGTCACTCGTGACAGTTCCCTCAGGTCAGCGGCGACGTCACCGACCAGGACGGTGAGCGCGGCGTCCCCGTGCCATCCGTCCACGATGGCCCCGCAGTCGATGGAGACCACGTCACCGTCAAAGATGCGCCGGCTGCCGGGGATGCCGTGGACGACCTCCTCGTTGACCGACACGCAGATGTGCGCGGGGAAGCCGTGGTAGCCCAGGAAGGAGGGCGTGGCCCCCTCGTCCCGGATGGACTGGGCGGCGCAGTCATCCAGCTCGGCGGTGGTGACACCCGGCGCGGTCATGGCGGCCACCCGCTGGAGAGTGCGTGCGACGACGAGGCCAGCGGCCCGCATGGCCTGGAGTTGATCCGCCGACTTGATCTCGATGCGGTCGCGTGAACGGAACATGGTCAGTCGCGCAAGGCGGACAGGATCCGCTCACTGACCTCGGCGACGTCTCCCATGCCGTCGACCTCCAGGAGGATTCCGCGCTCGCGGTAGACAGCGACGAGCGGCGCCGTCTGGTCGAAGTAGACCTCGAGGCGTCGGCGAATGACGTCGGCGGTGTCGTCGGCGCGACCCTGCTCCTGGGCGCGCTTGAGCAGCCGGCCCACGACCTCCTCGGTGTCCACCGTGAGCTCCACGACGCGGTCGAGCCGGCGGCCGTCGGCCTCCAGCATCATGTCGAGCTCGTTGACCTGCTCCAGGGTGCGCGGATAGCCGTCGAGGAGGAAGCCCGGATTGCAGTCGTCATGGGAGATGCGGTCGCGCACCATCGCGTTGGTGATCGAGTCGGGGACGTACTCCCCCGCATCCATGTAGCGCTGGGCCTCTTCGCCGAGAGGCGTGCCGGCGTTCACATTGGCCCGGAAGATGTCGCCGGTGCTGATGTGCGGCACGCCGAGGGACGAGGCGACCACGACCGCCTGGGTGCCCTTGCCGGCCCCGGGAGGTCCCATGATCAGCAGCCTCATTAGCGGAGGAAGCCCTCGTAGTTGCGCTGCTGGAGCTGGGAGTCGATCTGCTTGACCGTGTCGAGGCCGACGCCGACGACGATGAGCAGGCTGATGCCTCCGAAGACGAACTGGTCGCCGATCCCGATCAGGTTGAACGCGAAGACGGGCATGACGGCGATGAGGCCGAGGTAGATCGAGCCCGGGAACGTGAGGCGGTTCAGGACGTAGGAGAGGTACTCGGCGGTCGGCTTGCCCGCGCGGATGCCCGGGATGAAGCCGCCGTACTTCTTCATGTTGTCGGCGACGTCCACGGGGTTGAACGTGATGGACACGTAGAAGTAGGTGAAGAACACGGTGAGGATGAAGAACACGGTGAGGTACCACGTCGTGGTGCCCGTGGCGAAGTTGGTCGCGATCCACTGTGCCCACTCGGCCTGGCTGCCCGTGAGCTGCACGAGCAGGGTCGGGAGGAAGAGCAGGGAGGAAGCGAAGATGACCGGGATGACGCCGGCCATGTTGACCTTGAGCGGGATGTAGGTCGAGGTGCCGCCGTACATCTTGCGGCCCACCATGCGCTTGGCGTACTGCACGGGGATGCGCCGCTGGCCCTGCTCGACGAACACCACGAGCGCCAGGACCACGAGGGAGACGAGCATCGTGAGCGCGAAGGAGAAGGTACCGCGGCTCACGAAGACGTTGATGAACTGGGCGGGGATCGTGGCGATGATCGAGGTGAAGATGAGCAGGGACATGCCGTTGCCGACGCCGCGCTCGGTGATGAGCTCGCCGAGCCACATGATCACCGCGGTGC
>CAZICY010000144.1:0-2404 GCA_964537955.1 uncultured Actinomyces sp.
GTGTACGCCACTGACACTGATCTGGGGACCTACACGATCTTCACGCTCACCAACGTCAAGTCTGGGACGAGCCAGACGACGTACACGATCAAGCTCGCATCGGGGGTGGCCGGTGTCCTCAACTCCGCACTGGGCACTCACGTATTCAGCGACGGCATGCGCCTGGGGTCGGGTGTGACGACGCTCGTCTCGTAGTCTCCACGCGCAGGGGATGGACGGAGCACTCCGTCCATCCCCTGCGGCGGTCTACGGCAGGATCACGCCATGGACTCCCTGCTCCTTGAGCTCACGACCGGCGGTCGCCTAACGACCGACATCACCTCGGCCTCGGCAGACTTCTGCCGCGGCCGTGGTGATGGCCTGCTCCAGGTCTTCGTGCCGCATGCCACCGCCGGCGTCGCGATCTTCGAGACGGGTGCGGGGTCCGAGGAGGATCTCGCCCTCACCCTCGAGTCGCTGCTGCCCCGCGATGCGGCGTACCTGCACCGCCACGGCTCCCCGGGTCACGGGCGCGACCACGTGCTCCCGGCGCTCGTCGCGCCGAGCATCACCGTCCCCGTGATCGACGGGCTGATGCAGCTAGGCACCTGGCAAAGCATCGTCCTGGTCGACCCCAACGCCGACAATCCACGGCGTCAGGTGCGGCTGTCCTTCCTCGTCGGTTGAGGGCCTTCAGCCGCCGAAGCGCACGAGCCGGAATCCGCTTGTATCTCCCGGGAGGAGCGCTTGCTCGCTTACGCGCGACCAGGTCATGTCCGCCTTGCCGCCCGGCTCTGCACTGGCGGGCACCGGCGCGATGCTGAAGGGGAAGTCGTAATTCACGATTGCGTAGCCGATCGCGGCGATTCCGGCGAAGCTCCCGTCCGCCTGCTCAGTGAAGGTGAACTCTGTAAGGAGGCCGTCGCCCGTGCGGGGGTCTTTGCGCGACTGGGCGGAGAGGAGATTGCCGTGGCCGTAGGCGACCCACATGCCGCCGACGCGTGTGACGGGCTGGACGACGTGAGCATGATGGCCGAGCACGAGGTCGACGAGTCCTGAGTCGGCGAGTTCCTGCACTACTTCACGCTGGGACTGCGTCGGTGGGGCGATGCCCTCCGTGCCGTGGTGGAGCGCCACGACCACCAAGCGCGCGCCGGCATCCCGGGCACGCTGGGCATCCATCGTGATGACGCCCGGCTCGATGAGATTGCAGCACCAGTCAAAGGGGCGGGGGATGCCGTTGAAGCCGTAGGTGTAGGAGAGCAGCGCGACAGGGATGCCCTGGACGTCGATGAGCGTGATGCGCTTCGCATCGGCCTCGGAGGCCGCGGAGCCGGCGTGCGCCAGGCCTGCCGACTCGAGTGCATCCAGAGTGCTCACGACGCCTTCGAAACCCTGGTCCAGCGTGTGGTTGCTGGCCGTGGTGCAGGCGTCGAAGCCGATCGCAGCGACGGCGTCGGCGATGTGCGGGGGGCCATCGGGCAAGTCCGGCCAGGCTTGCCAGGGGCCATCACGGGATCCGAGCGGATACTCCATGTGGCAGATGGCGAGATCCGCTGCTTCGACCAGCGGCCTGATCCCCTCAAGCTGTGGAAGGAAGTCAGGGGTCCCACCACCGTCTTTGACAGCCTGAGCGTTGATCTCCTTGTGCAGCAGGATGTCACCGACTCCGGTGATCGTGATCGTTCGGCGCTCGCTCTCGGGGACAAAGGCCACGGGGATGGCATCGGGTCCGGCCACTTCGGCGACGGCCTCGGCGATGTCGAATTCGACGGGAGGGGCATCCTCGGTAGGAAATGGTGAGGGTGCGGCACTCACTTCAGTCGTGAGCGTCGAGGCGGGCTGCGCTTCCGCCGAGGGAGTGATGGTCGGCGTACTTGCTGCGGCCGGCGAAGTGCCGCCCAGGAGAAGCGGTGGATGCCAACCCACGACCAGGCCCGTCAGCAAACTCATGGCCCCGAGCGCCGCGAGGTCCCGGCGTCGCGGAAGACGCCACCCACTCGTAGCGTGACGACCCGCCTCGGCCTGTGCCCTGGGGTTGCGCGGAGCCGCCGTCCCCCTCGGGGCTGCGTGCCTGCCCATGACACACGAGTATCGGCAGCCACAGCCGTCACATGTGGGAGCCACGCGGGAGATTGGTGCTGTGGGGTGCGGGGGAGCACCGGGCCGATGATCGCGATATGGCTGGCCAACCGGGGCATCACCTTCACGATGACGGCGTACTTCCTCGCCATGTCGGCGGCAGCCATCTTCGCCGCGTGGCGGATGAATGAGACGGCGTTCTCTCCCCTGTGCCGATAGTCAAAGCTCGGCAGGAGTGACTCGGCGTGCCGCTGCCGCGACGCGCCGGGGGCCTGTGCCAGGGTCGTGTCTCCCATGACCGCACTCGCCCAGGCACCTGTGTCGCCCTACCTGCGCCGATGGC
>CAZICY010000145.1:0-2361 GCA_964537955.1 uncultured Actinomyces sp.
TCGCGGTGTGGTTCATCCTCGACACGGGCATGTCGCTGGTCCTCGGCTACCCGACCCACGCGCTGTTCAACGTGCCGTTCGCGATCGCACTCGGCGTACCTCTGTGGCGGCTGTGGGTGAGCGACAGAAGTGCGGGTTAGGCGGTCAGCGCCCCTGCCCTCGAACCGACTGTTGCATTATTGCTATGTAGCATTTATGCTGCCTCCATGGGTCGCAGGAGCAAGGCGGAGGAGCCCGAGGTCTTCAGCCGCCTGGAGGAGTGGCGACTCGCTCGAGGCCTGAGCCGTCAGGAACTCGCCGACGCGGTGTCGGTGCATTACCAAACCATCGGCTACCTCGAGCGCGGCGAGTACTCACCCAGCCTGGCGCTCGCGCTGCAGATCGCCGAGGTGCTCGACGCGCCACTGGACGAGATCTTTTCGCTGCAGCCATTCACCAAGGTCCTGAAGGGGGTCTGACGTTGCCGCACCTGCCGACGACATGGAGAGAGCGCAAGGAATCCGACCTGGAGCGCAAGGTCGACAGGCGCATGCGCGATGAACGGTTTGCCTGGTTGCGAACCAGGGGCAGTCGACGGACACTGGCGGTGTTCGGTGCGCTGCTGTGCGTCGGAATCATCCCGGCGTTCGCCCAAGGCGGAGGCATCGCAGGCGTCGTGGTCACCCTCGCCGCGTGGGGAGTCTGGGGACTTCTGCGCCTATCCACTCGCACGGTGGCTGACTTGCCCGACCGCTTCCTCGACGAGCGGCAGCGCACGCTGCGCGACCGCGCGTACCGATATGCCTACCTCATCCTCGGCTGGGTTGTGGCTGCCGCCCTGACCCTCGGCCTGATCGCCTTCGTCGTCGTGTCGGGGAACGACGCAGCCACGCTCACGACCACCTGGGATCAGGCGATCGGCGTCGTCCTCTCCGTTACCCTGCTGATCTCGCTCTTGCCAAGCGCGGTGTTCGCCTGGTGCGATGCTGGGGAAGAGTCAATTGACATAGGGGAGTAACCGTGACCGCGCGCCAGTCCTTCCCCGACCAGCTCAGGGGTATCGCGCTCCTCGGCATCATCCTCGTCAACGTGCCCTTCCTCGCCATCAGCGCCGTGGGCTACTCCGAGGCATCGGTTGCCAGTGGCCTTGATCGCGCAGTCGCCTTCCTCGTCACGATGCTGGCGGCGGGGAAGTTCTACATCATCTTCTCGTTCCTCTTCGGCTACAGCGCGCTTTTCATCCTCAAGGACGGCTCCAAGCCCTACCGCCGCGTCTATCGCAGGCGGCTCGTCGCGCTCTTGCTGCTGGGCATCGCTCACGTGGTCTTTTTCTTCGTCGGTGACATCCTCGTCACCTACTCCCTCGTCGGCTTCGCGCTCCTGCTCCTGGTGAAGCGATCTGATCGAGCGCTCTGGCTCACCGCGCTCATCGTGTGGATCGTCGCGGCCTGCTGGGTCCTTGCCATCGCAGGACTGACAGCCGCCGTCACCGTGCTCTTCCCCGAGGAGTCAGCGACCGACCTGACGATGTTCGCCGCATACGACGCGGCGATGGCCGACGGAACCTTCTGGCAGGCAGCCCTCGAACGACTGAAGATCTACCCCACGGTCATCGTGAGCGTCATCTTCGGCCAGGGCCTCTTCGCCTTCGTCGCCTTCTGCATCGGCATGCTCGCGGCCCGTCGCCAGTTCCTGGGGCGACTCCAAGACTTCCGTCCGTGGCTGCGTCGCTGCGCGATCTGGGGCCTGGTGATCGGCCTGCCCCTGCAGTTCGCCTGCACGTGGTTCATCCTCGGCCCCGGCATGCCGGTGGGGCTGGAGATGGGTGCGGCGGGACAGGTCGCCTCCGCGCTGCAGCTCACGCTCGCGCCCATCCTGTCCGTCGGCTACATCGGCGCCTTGGCGCTGATTGCCCTGCGCTATCCGCGCGTGCTCGCACCTTTCGCTCCGCCCGGGCAGGCATCTCTCACGATCTACATCGGCGAGTCCGTGCTGCTCTGCATCATCTTCTGCGGCTGGGCGTTCGGGCTCTTCGGGACGCTCGGTGCGGCAGCCACGACCGCCATCGCGATCGGCTGCTGGGCCGTGCTCGCGGTCGCGATGACCCTGTGGCTGCGCCGCTTCTCCCAGGGTCCCTTGGAGTGGCTGGTGGGCAAGTGGACCAAGAGGCCGCTGAAGCAGCAGTTGACGCCCTGACTCCGATTCGGACCGCTCCTATGCGGGTTCATGCGTTGCGCGCCAAGGACTTCCATCGACGTTGCCGCATGAGATAGAACCACCGTGCGTAGAGGGCGACTGCAGGCGTGAAGACTCCGGCGTCGATGTCGATGACGTCCCGGTAGGTGCAGGACCGCTCGGTGACTGGCGTGACGACAATGTCGT
>CAZICY010000146.1:0-2345 GCA_964537955.1 uncultured Actinomyces sp.
CGACCTTGCGCCTGCGCGGGGCCGGGACCGAAGGCGGCCTCATGATCGACGGCCTCCACATCCACCACATGGTCTTTGGCCTCATCATCTTGGCCGTGCTCACCTTCATGATGCTGCTGCACGCGGGGCAGGGCGGACCGTGGGGGAACCGAGCCTGGGTGCCGATCCTCTTCGGCGTGGGCTGGGCCCTCGTGCTCGATGAGTCGGCGCTCATCATCTCCTTGGCGGACGTCTACTGGGATCCGCTAGGGGACCTGAGCTACTGGGTCATGGGCGCTTTCGCGCTCGCCCTGCTCATCGCTGCCATCTGGGCCCCGCAACATGATCGAGTCCCGGAACGACGACAGCCGTAGGAGACAACGTGTGCACCAACTTCAAGACCCCCGTCGCCGAAGACGGCACGGTGGTCGTCGGTCGCAGCCTGGACTACCCGACTGACTTGACCTTTCAACTCTGCGTCATCCCCAAGGGCCTGAAGCGGACCGCTGCTCCGGCCGAGTTGGTCGGCACGAAGGAGTGGACGACCCGTCATGGCGTGGTCGGGATCTCAGCCAAGGGAAGTGATGCCGCGATCGTCGATGGCATGAATGACGCCGGGCTCTCGGCACACCTTCTCTACATGGTCGGTGGCTTCTTCGTCCCGGCTGAGTTCAAGGGTGATGGCTCCGATGTGAGCCAGATGGAACTTGCCGCCTACCTCCTGTCGACCTGCGCGACGATCGAGGAGGTGCGAGACGAATTAGCGAGCCTCAATGTCTGGGGCTGGAATTTTGGTATGCCCTTCGTCCCCCCGGTGCATCTTCTTGTGCACGATCGCACGGGCTCGGCCGCCATTGAGTTCCGTCCGGAGGGCGTCGTGGTCCTCGACAATCCCACGAGTGTCGGGACCAACGCGCCCTACCTCGATTGGCACCTGCTCAACCTGCACAACTATGTGGGCTTCTCCGCGGAGAATCCCCAGGCTCAGCGCGTGCGTCCGCGGGTGGGAGGCATGGACATCAGGCCCCTCGGCGTCGGATGGGGCTTGCATGGCCTCCCGGGCGACTTTTCGGGCGCGTCCCGATTCGTGCGCGCGACCGTGCTTCTCACGCTGGCTCGTACGCCAGCCGATGGGAGGGAGGCAGAGATGCTCGCCCTGCACGTCCTCAACACCTTTGACGTGCCGGCAGGCGTCGTGAAGGTGCCAGGACCCGATCACACGGTCATCGACGAGGTCACCTACGCCGACACCGTCGCTAACCTCTCCGACTTGCGCTACTCCTACCGAGCTCTCGACGACCCCACCGTCTACGTCGTCGACCTCGCTCAGACCGACTTCACGAGTGAGGCGCCCCGCTTCCGGGACCTGTCGGCCACGGGGGACTTCCAGCCCATCGCGATCTAGGCGCCTCCACCGCCCGGGGCCGGCCAGCCCGATCGGTAGGCTCGGCCCGCTATGGCTGATGAGGACATTGAGACGTACGACGTCGAGGAGATCCAGGCGCGCTGGCTGCCCGTCTGGGATGACCTGCAGCCCTTCCGCTCTGGCGTAGAAGGCGATCCCCGTCCCACGAAGTACGTCCTCGACATGTTCCCTTACCCCTCGGGCGACCTCCACATGGGTCACGCCGAGGCCTACGCCCTCGGCGACGTCATCGCGCGCTACTGGGTGCAGCGCGGCTTCAACGTCATGCACCCCATCGGCTGGGACGCCTTCGGCTTGCCGGCGGAGAACGCCGCGATCCGCCGCGGCGAGGACCCGGGCCTGTGGACCTACGAGAACATCGCCCAGCAGAAGGCGTCGATGCGCCGCTACGCCTGCTCCTTCGACTGGGACCGCGTGCTCAACACCTGCGACCCGGAGTACTACCACTGGAACCAGTGGTTCTTCCTGCAGATGTACGAGCGCGGCCTCGCCTACCGCAAGGCCTCCAACGTCAACTGGTGCCCCAACTGCCAGACCGTGCTCGCCAACGAGCAGGTCGTGCAGGGACTGTGCGAGCGCTGCGACACCGCGGTGACCAAGAAGAAGCTCACGCAGTGGTACCTCAAGATCACCGACTACGCCGATCGCCTGCTCGACGACATGGCGCAGCTCGAGGGTCAGTGGCCCGAGAAGGTCCTGCTCATGCAGCGCAACTGGATCGGTCGATCCACCGGCGCCGAGGTCGACTTCGTCATCGAGGGTCGCGACGAGCCCGTCACGGTCTTCACCACGCGCCCCGACACGCTTTACGGCGCCACCTTCTTCGTCGTCGCGGTCGACTCCGACCTGGCGGCGGAGCTCGCCGCGGGGACCGAGGCCGAGGCTGAGTTTGCGGCGTACCTCGAGAAGGTCAAGCAGACCTCGGAGATGGACCGCCTCG
>CAZICY010000147.1:0-2342 GCA_964537955.1 uncultured Actinomyces sp.
GAGGGACCTTCACCGGATATCCGCTGAAGGTGACGTTGTTTGCGCCCGTGGTGCCACTGCGCTTGATGCTGCCGTCGGCGACCATGACGTTGGCCGTCGGCTCGAGCGGACCGAAGCGGACATTGACGGTGAGCTTCATCGCGGCATCGAGGTCACGCGGCGAGGTCGAGCCCTCACTCGCGACCGCGCGTCCCACGGTGCCGTCGGCGCGAGCAGAGGCGGGCTGCATGCGCACCCAGGCGAAATCCGACGCCGTCGAGGCGGGTCCGACCTGCACGTAGATGCCGTCGTAGCCCACGAGGTCGACGGGGAAGCCACCGAAGGACCAGCGGCCGGGGTAGGTGATCGTCGGCGACGTCGGCTGGATGCCGGGCGTCACGGGCGCGAGTGACGTGTCGTCGGATGCGGGGATCGGCTGGCCTGTCGGCACCCACACGCCGGTCTGCGCAGGCAGGCCGTCGATCTCGAAGACGACGGACTCGATGCAGTAGAACTGCCCGGCTACGGTGCACGGCCGGAAGTCGGTGGCGGGAAGTCGCTCCTCCGCCTGGGCGGCCGGTGCCACAACGCCCATGCCGATGGTCGACGCCACGAGGGCCAGGGCCCCGGCGATGGACAGCGAACGCAGGCTCCTGCGCATGCCTTCTCCTCTGGTACGGCCGCGGATCCCCCCGCGGAGCCCCGCGTCCGTGGGGCCTGCGTGCTGATGGTGGCACAGGAGAGTAACCAACGGAATTCGTGTGGGCGCATTGATCCGCAATGGATCTGCGCAAACATCGGTGCTGTCCGAATCGCTCAACTTTGTGCGACTCCGGTCCGGCAATGCTCTGCGGAATTCCCTTTCAGCGATGGCAACCTCGCGGTCGAGTCGGGATAATCAGGCGTCTTCTGAGATTCGGGGTAGCCATGTTCCGCACCGTCGCCGCCGCTTGCGCGGTAGTCGCCTTGGTCGCGGGTGCACTGACAAGCACCGCCGTGGCAGCATCTCCTTCGGTCGCTCCCGCAGAGACGAGCGCACCCAAGCCACCTCCGGGTGCGGACTGCGAGTGGGGCACCGAGCCCGCCGGTGTCATTCCACGGGTCAACTACACGCGCGGCTACCTCTACGGGCCCGACTGGCTGCGCGATCATCCATCGCCTCACAAGTGCGCTATCGGACCCGCGTGGACACCGCTGAGGCACAATTACCCGACCTCCCACGTGCTGGTGTCCGAAAAGGTCTTTGGCTCTCAGACCGGCAACCGGCACCTGTGCACCGGAGTAAACGATCCGACCTGCCGACCGAGTGACTGGCCGGAGATGTACGCCGAGTCCGCGCTCGCCTACTGCGCCAGCGACGCCGACTTCAACTGCGTCGAGTCGCTCAAGGTGATCTCGCCCGAGGGCACCAGCCAGCAGGCGCGATTCGTGCGCGGCTTTCCCGAGATCCCCAGCGTGCCCGAGTACAACCGGAACGGCGTGTTTGTGCCTGCTGGTGGCTCGGTGCCGCTATGGGAGTACGACACCGCTGCCGGGACGCAGCGCATTCTCACTCCAGGCATGAGTCACACGGTCTTGCGTGCTGTAGGAGGCCGCTGGAGCCAGCCTCCTGGGGCTGGCCTTTTCGCCATGGCGCTGAGGCCGGTGACCATCGAGTCACGTCCGGGCCTGCGCAAGCCCGTCATGCATGAATTCAGGACTCCCCTGGGTCTGATCCAGGTCGACCGAGTCGGACGCGGAGATCGAGCAGCGCGGGGGTGTGCCACCACGGACACTGACGAGTGCGCCATCGACACAGGATTCCCCGAGGGTTATCGCTACCAGATCTCGCTTCGCCTGCGGGACACATCTGAGATGTACCTCAATGGCGCTGTAGACCAGCCCGTGGCGTATTCGCAGAAACTCGAAGGCGGGCACCGATTCGTCATCGAAGCTGGTCCCAGCCCGGTCATCGCTATGGCCGGATGGATTCCCAAGGCTCAAGTCCCCCGCTCACTTGTTGACCGCACATTCGCCAGCCTGGGCTTCAACTACAACTGGGAAATCGATTTCGACGCTGCCTCGCACAAGCCAATGGGGCGAGGCGGCGCGGATGCCCTTGCCTGGTTCAACGCACTGCTGCCCTACTTCGGCGACCGTGCGTCCTTCGTCGTCGACTCCTGGTACGTCGAGAACACGGGCGACCTAGGCCGGTACACACAGCAATGCGTCTCCCGCGGCAGGGGAGAGTTCATCGGCATCGTGTCGTCCAATGCCACCGCCTACACCGGTGATCCGCCCGCTTACGACCCCAGGACGGGCACGCTGAGATACGAGGTTGCAGGACCGCACTACGCACCTGATGGCGTGGCTCTCAACAAGGG
>CAZICY010000148.1:0-2317 GCA_964537955.1 uncultured Actinomyces sp.
CAATGGGACGTCGCCCAGGGCTGCTGGTTCTTCACACCCTCAGTCCCCAGCATTGTGGACAACCTCAAGGCCGCTATCGCTCGAGGCCGGGGCCGGTCGCAGCAAGCCATCGACTTTGCCCGCGACTACGACGCCGACTTGGTCTTTGACAAGTATTGGCGCCCGGCGCTTGAGGTCATCCTGTGACCGCCGTTGTCACGGGCGGCCTTGGGTTCATTGGGTCGCACTTGGTTGACCGGCTGCTGGACGAAGGCATGGACGTCTTCATCGTGGACGACTGCCGCAGCACACGCCAGCGCGCCACCGAGTTATGGCCTTCAGAAAACCGGGTCCAATTTGCTATGGCTGACGTGCGCGACGTCGCCGACCTGCCCGTCACTCCCGAGGTCGTGTTCCATTTGGCATCCCCGGTCGGCCCGGTCGGGGTTTTGTCCCGCGCCGGCAAGATCACACCCGAGGTCGTGGACGGTTCACGCAATGCCGCTAGGTGGGCCTCTCGCGCCTCTGTGCCGCTCATCGACGTCAGCACCTCTGAGATCTACGGGGGCGGGGATCAGGGCCTCTGCGGCGAGCACATGCCCCGCATTGTTGAGGCGGGCGCGTGGGCGCGACTGGAATACCAGACCGCGAAACTTGCGGCCGAGGTCATGCTGCTCAACCAAGCCGAAGTGGATGTCCGCATCATCCGGCCATTCAACGTCGCCGGCCCCCGACAGTCGCCCAATGGCGGCTTCGTCCTCCCCCGGTTTGTCCAGCAAGCCCTGACGGGTCAGCCGGTCACCGTCTACGCCCCCGGCACTCAGCGCCGCGCCCTCACGCACGTCCTCGACATCGTGGACGGCATTTGGCTGGCGTGGCGCAAAGGCACCCCCAACCGGGACTACAACCTAGGCAACCCTGGCAACACCTGCTCCATGACGCAGCTGGCGCATGAGGTCGTCGACGTGTGCGGGCAAGGTGACGTCGTGGTCGTGGACCCTGTCGGTCTCCATGGCGACGGCTTCCGCGAGGCGGCCGAGAAGTTCCCCGACGCCCACCGCGCCATCACAGAGTTGGGCTGGTCGCCGACTAGGAGCCGGGCCGACATCATCCGTGACACCGTGGAGTGGTCTCGGTGATCCCCGTGCTGGGTGTGCCGGTGCTGAACCGGGGCGACCTAGCCGAGCGCATGTTGGGCAGCGTTGACCTAGGCGTCGCGGAAACGCTGGTCATCCTGAATGGCCACGCTGACGAAACCCGCGACCACCTCAAGGGTCACCGCGTCACGTTCATTGACCCCGGCTTCAACCTTGGTGTGGCAGCCTCTTGGAACTTCATCATCCGAGCACGGGCTGCCGCGCCGTGGTGGCTGATCGTCAACGCCGACATTGAGTTCGGTGCCGGTGACCTTGAGCGCCTAGCCCACGTCATGGCGCAGCCTGGCCCGCGGGTGGTCTGCCTTTACGAGTTCGGCGCCTTTGGCATCAACGCGGAAACAGTCGACACGGTCGGCTGGTTTGATGAAAACTTCCACCCAATCTATTTCGAGGACAACGACTACCGGCGACGCTGCCACCTCGCAGGTGTGCCGGTGGTCAACCTCATTAGCCGCACCCGGCACGGCAATTCGGCAACGATTGCCAGCGGGTATGCGCGCCACAACGACCGCACGTTCCCGCGCAACCGCGACTATTACGCCGCCAAATGGGGTGGCCTACCTGGACTAGAAACCCGCACGACGGCATCGCACGTTGCACTTGACCGGCGCCGGCTCGTCGACAACGCCTGGACCTAAGAGGAGAGCCCGTGGCAATCAGCAACGGATATGCGTCACTGAGCCAGATCAAGTCTGCGCTGCGCATCCCCTCAGCCGACGCCACCGACGACGCCCTGCTGGAAATGGCGGTGGAGTCCGCGTCCCGCCTCATTGACGCCTACTGCGGGCGCAACTTCATCTACGGCGGCACCGCAGCCACGACACGCTACTTCCAGGCTGATGACCCTTACGTCGTCCAGATTGACGACGCCCGTTCCATTACGCAGGTGCAGACCTCGAGCAGCGAAGATGGCATTTACGACGTCACCTGGGATCTCACGGCCCACACCGGGGACATCCAGCCTGAGCCGCTCAATGACTACGTCGGCGGTCTAGTGTGGCCTTACACGCGCCTGCGGGCCATCGGCGACTACGTGTTCCCCGTGGACCGCGAAACCACCGTCAAGGTCACTGCGGTTTATGGCTGGGCAACGGTGCCGGTGACGGTGGCGCAGGCCTGCATCCTTCAGTCCTCCCGCATCTTCACCCGCTTGCAGTCCCCCCTCGGCGTCGCCGGCTTCG
>CAZICY010000149.1:0-2263 GCA_964537955.1 uncultured Actinomyces sp.
CCACGTTCTTCGTCGTCGCTGTCGACTCCGACCTCGCGGCGGAGCTCGCTGCGGGCACGGAGGCCGAGGCGGAGTTTGCGGCGTACCTCGAGAAGGTCAAGCAGACCTCGGAGATGGACCGCCTCGCGACCGATCGCGACAAGACCGGCGTCTTCCTGCACCGCTACGCCATCAACCCGGTCAACGGTGAGCGCATCCCTGTCTGGGCATCTGACTACGTCCTCGCCGACTACGGCACCGGCGCGATCATGGCCGTGCCCGCGCACGACCAGCGCGACCTGGATTTCGCGCGCCAGTTCGACCTGCCGGTGCGGGTCGTCGTCGATGCAGGGGAGGACCCCAACGAGACCGGAGTGGCCACCGCTGATGACGGCCCCCACGTCAACTCCGGTCCGCTCGACGGTCTCGACAAGGCCGAGGCGATCGATGCGATCATCGAGATCCTCGGCGAGCGCGGCACCGGCAAGGCGTCGATCAACTACCGCCTGCGCGACTGGCTCATCTCGCGTCAGCGCTACTGGGGGACGCCGATCCCGATCGTGCACTGCGTCGACTGTGGCGAGGTCCCCGTGCCGATGGATCAACTGCCCGTCACGCTGCCGCCAGCACAGGGCCTGGACCTCAAGCCCAAGGGCACATCACCCCTGGGTGCGGCGACCGAGTGGGCCACCGTCGCGTGCCCCAGGTGCGGTCGCGCCGATGCCCAGCGCGACGCCGACACCATGGACACCTTCGTCGACTCGTCCTGGTACTACCTGCGCTACCTCGACCCCCACAAGGCCGATGGTCCCTTCGACGTCGAGGCGGCGAAGAAGTGGATGCCGGTCGACCAGTACGTCGGCGGCGTGACCCACGCGATCCTGCACCTGCTCTACAGCCGCTTCTTCACCAAGGTGCTCTACGACATGGGCATGGTCGACTTCACCGAGCCCTTCACGCGCCTGCTCAACCAAGGCATGGTCGTCATGGACGGCTCCGCGATGAGCAAGTCACGCGGCAACCTCGTGAAGCTGTCGGATGAGTTGGCGGTGCACGGCGTCGATGCCATCCGGCTCACCATGGTCTTCGCCGGTCCGCCAGAGGACGACATCGACTGGTCCGATGTATCGCCCGCGGGCTCCAAGAAGTTCCTTGCCCGTGCCTGGCGTCTGGCTCAGGACGTCACGAGCGAGCCCGGCGTCGACTTCACGACTGGTGACCTCGAGCTACGCAAGATGACCCACCGCACGCTGCACGACGCCGCGCTCGCGGTCGAGACGTATCGCTTCAACGTCGCGGTCGCCAAGGCCATGGAGCTGGTCAATGCCACGCGCAAGGCGATCGACTCCGGCTGCGGACCGGCCGACCCCGCCGTGCGCGAAGCAACCGAGGCCGTGGCCATCCTGCTCTCGCTCACCGCCCCCTACACCGCTGAGGACATGTGGCGCCTGCTCGGCCACGCGCCGTCAGTGGCGCGCGCCGGCTGGCCCGAGGTCGACCCGGCCCTGCTCGTGCAGGACTCCGTCACGTGCGTGGTGCAGGTGGCCGGCAAGGTGCGCGATCGCCTCGAGGTGTCGCCCGACATAAGCGAGGCGGACCTGCGGGAACTCGCGCTGGCCACACCCGGCGTCGTCAAGGCACTCGAGGGCAAGGGCATCAAGACCGTGATCGTGCGACCGCCCAAGCTCGTCAACGTCGTACCGGAGTAGGCCTGAACCGGAATAGGCCGTGAGCCGTCACCAGCAGGAAGCGGCAGGCCCCATCGACGTGCCCGACCTGCAGGCTGGCCCGGTGCTGCTGCGCTCTCATCGTCTCGAGGATCTCGACGACATGGTGCTCGCGTGCCGTGATGAGCAGACCTGGACCTGGACGACCGTGCCCAATCCGTATGAGCCCGAGCACGCCGAGGCCTACATCAATCGCACAGTCGGCACGCCGATCGACGGTGAGACCCGCTGGGCTATCGAGGTGGACGGCCGCTTCAGCGGCAATATCGGCGCGATGCTCGATGGGGCGGGGCGTGCGGACGTCGGCTACTTCGTCGCGCCGTGGGCGCGGGGCCGCGGGGTCGGATCCATCGCGCTCTGGCTCGTGTGCGACTGGGCCTTCCGCGAAGCCGACTGTGGGGTCGTCACCTGGAACGCCCTGGTGGGCAATGTCCCCTCGCGTCGGATGGTCGAGAAGGTCGGCTTCCACGTCCACGCGGACCCCGCGAGGCGCATGGTCGTGCAGCGCGGCGAGCGGGTCGACGTATGGACTGCCGATCTCCTCCCTGAAGACCTCG
>CAZICY010000150.1:0-2260 GCA_964537955.1 uncultured Actinomyces sp.
CTCACGCTCGCGCTGACCGGCTTCTGCATCGGCTGCGAGGGCTACGCGGTCTACCGGGATCTCAAGGGCGCATCCGACTGACGCCGAGTGGAATGGCGGATGCCTCTACGGCGGGGTCGGTCGGGCTTTGAGTCCCGACAACTGCCGCCCCGAGATCTCGTCGAGTGACTTGCCCGCGGGCTCGATCTTGAAGAGCTGGGTCACCACCAGGGCGAGGATGCAGATCCCCGCCATGCCAAACACGAGCGCGGGAATCCCGATCGCCTCCTGCAGGATCGGGAAAAAGAAGACGCCCAGGGCTGCGCCGAGCTTGGCGGCACCCGCCGCGAAGCCGTGTCCGGCAGCGCGGATATCGGACGGGAAGATCTCGGCGGGCAAGGCATACGTCGTGGCGTTGGGCCCGGCGTTCATGAAGAAGTTGAAGATCGCAAAACCGAGGAAGACCAGACCGAGGTAGCCGGTGCCGTCCGGGCCCTGGAGTATCGACGAAACGCCGAGAATGACCAGGCCCACGGCCATGAAGATGAAGCCGGTCGTCTGCAATCGGATTCGACCCCACCTCTCGACGAGGAAGATGGCTGCGGCGAATCCGAGCACAAGGAAGACATCAAGCGCCGCCGTCCACTCCGTCGAGGCGATGTCGTCGGCAATGAAGTTGGTATTGGACCGGTCTTGATTGCCTCCGAAGGCCAACGCGGCGATGAGAGTCGGCGTGAAGATCCCTACGCCGTAGGTCGCGATGTCCATGAGGAACCACGGGACCGACGTGAAGATCGTCCGCCGGATCATGTCGCGCTTGAAGAGCTGAGGCTGCCAGAGTGCCTGGATACCTTCGGACGACTGCTCGGCCTTCTCCCGATCCTTATCGGTGATCACCACGGGGACGTTGGTGAGCTCTTCGACGACCTTGATCGCTTCTTCCTCGTGGCCGTTTTGAGCCAACCAGCGTGGACTCTCGGGGACCTTGCGTCTGAGCAGGATGATGATGAGCGCAGGGATGACACCGAAGCCGAGCATCCAGCGCCATGAGGTCTCCTCGGGGAGGATCAGCAGCACGCCTACGCCGACCAGCGCACCCAGCAACATGCCCACCGCCTGGAGCGAGAAGGCGGAGACGAGCCAGCGGCCACGATTCTTCTGGGGCAGTACCTCGGCGAGGTAGGACGCGGCAATCGGATAGTCGAGTCCGATGGCGATCCCGAGCAGGAAGCGGAAGGCGATGAGCGACCAGGTGTCCCAGGCGACCATGCAGCCGATGGAGAAGATCACGAACATCCACAGGTCGTACTTGAAGATGCGTCGCCTGCCGAGCTTGTCTCCGAGTGGCCCGAGGACAGCAGCGCCGAACATCGCGCCAACGATGGCGGCAGCCGAGATGAGGCCCTTCTGCCAGGCGTTGGCACCGAGATCCTCGGCAATGAGCGGATTGGCGACGCCGATGATGAAGAAGTCGAAGCCGTCGAGCATGATGCCAAGGCCGGCAAGGAGCCAGAACTTCTTGTGCAGGCGCGTCATGCGCGCCTGGTCCAGGGCCTTGCCGAGGGGAATTGCCTTGACGTCGCTCACGGGAGCAACCTAGGAAATCCGAGCGGCTTCGCGTAGGTAAGGCACCGAGACTTCATCGGGATCGCCAAGTGTTCACCTAGCCGGTGGCGTGATCACCCGAATCGCCCGTTGACGTAATCGAAGGTCCTCGGGTCCTGGGGCTCACTAAACATGAGGTCGGTGGGGCCGTGCTCGACGATGTGGCCCGGCTGGCCGTGCTCGGCGAGGAAGAAGGCACATTGCTGCGAGACACGCTGAGCCTGCTGCATGTTGTGGGTGACGATGACGATCGTGACCTCCTCGCGCAACTCCTCGATTGTCTCCTCAATGCGCCGCGTGGACGTCGGATCGAGCGCGGAGCATGGCTCATCCATGAGGAGCACCTTGGGCTTGATGGCCAGGGAGCGTGCAATGCATAGGCGCTGCTGCTGACCACCCGACAGGCCTCCACCCGGAGCGCGGAGGCGGTCCTTGACCTCCTTCCACAGTCCCGCCTTGGTCAGGCAGTGCTCGACGAGCTCGTCCTTGGCGTCATGGCTGGCATGGACGCCGTTGAGCTTGAGGCCGGCGATGACGTTGTCGTAGATGCTCATGGCGGGGAAGGGGTTGGGCTTTTGGAAGACCATCCCGATCTGGCGACGGGCATCGGTGATGCGCACGTTCGGGGCGTAGATGTCCTCGCCGTCCAGCAGCACCTCCCCCGCAATGCGTGCGC
>CAZICY010000151.1:0-2258 GCA_964537955.1 uncultured Actinomyces sp.
CCCAGGTCATGGCGGCGGCCAAGGACACCGCCGGGCGCTACCTCTATGTCAATCGCGGCTTCGCCGAGCGGGTCGGTCGGCGTACTCGCGACATCGTGGGTCGCACGGTGGAGGACTTCTTTGCACCCGAACTCGCGGAGTCCTACGCCGAGCAGGATGCCGAGGTGCTGCGCACCGGCAAGCCACTGCAGGGTCATCTCGAGCTCATCGTGCGTGCGGATGGCCGCCTGGGCTGGTACCTCACGTCCAAGACGCGGCTGTTCGCCGATGACGGTGGCGTCGCTGGCATCGCGGTGATGTCGGTGGACCTGCAGTCGCAGATGGACAGTGCGCACTCGGGCCTCGCGACAGCGTTGGATGCGGTGCGTGCCGATATTGCGCATCCATGGCGCGTGAGCGAGATCGCGGCTATCGCGGACCTCTCGACGACACAGCTGGAGCGACTGAGTAGGCGCACGCTCGGCATGTCTCCCCGGGGCGTGTTGCAGCGGCTGCGACTCGAGCACGCGGTGCGGCTGCTCTCCACCACGTCGCTGACGGCGGGTGAAATCGCGTCAGCATGTGGCTTCTACGACCAGAGCTCCTTCACGAGGCAATTCCGCGCGGTCCTCGGGCTCACCCCGGGGGCCTATCGGGCGGCAGGCCGCTCACGCGTCTCGACCTGACTCGGCACGTAGGGGCAGGTGAGGTTGCCCGGTGACTTCAGACGCAGGAGGTACGCCGTGACGGCTCCGTTCACGCATCGCGATGGCGTATTGCCGTAGAGGACGTGGCCCACGCCGTCGTAGGTGATGAGCGAAGCGCTTCGGAAGTAGTTGGCCATCTGCCGCGCCCAGACCCATGGGGTGGCCGGATCGCCGAGCGCATTGAGCACGACCGGCGCATTCGCCAATGTGATCGGAGCCCGCACGCGCGAGACGGGATGCTCGGCGGGAGGGAGCCCCGCGCACCAGCCCAGCCAGACGAGAGCAAGCTGACCCGCGCGCACGGTGCCGCTCTCAGCACTCGTCTCCGCGATAGCCGCTGCCTGCGCGACGCTCGGGCGGTCCCGGTAGTCCCCGCAGTTGACGAACCTCCGCGAATAGTTGAAGCCGTAGTCCACCTCATCGGCGAGCGGGGTCGCGCTCCGCGTCGAGCCGAAGAGTGCGGCGTACGCTGAGTCGACGAACTCGACGGCGTAGGGGATCAGCTCCTGTGATCCCGCAGCGCTCACCATCTCCGTGAGGAAGGACTCGCGCGTGACGGTGCGCCCTTCGGCATCGACGTAGGTCCTCAGGTTGAGGGCGTCGATGACCCGGTACATCCGTGCAGAGCGGACCTTGCCCATGCTGGCTCCGAGCAGGGCCAGCGCCGCCTCGAGCGTCGCCCCGCGGCTCGTGGCGAGGTCGGCGAGGGAGGAGTTGGGCTGCACCGAGCCGTCGAGGAGCAGTGCGCGGATGCGCGAGGGATAGAGCTGGGCGTAGAGCAGGCCAATGCGCGTGCCGTAACTCATCCCCCAGTAGGTCCAGCGGGGCACGTCGAGTGCTTCGCGCAATGCTTCGAGGTCGCGCACGACGAACTGCGTGCCGAGGTAGGGAGCAAGATCGAGGTTGGCCTCGTAGCACTGCTGATTGGCATCCTGCTGCGTCGCGAGGTATACCTGCGTGACGCTGCTCCAGTCGATAGGGCCGGTCGCGGGGATCACGGGGAGCGCGGTGGGGTTCGTCGTGCATCCGGTGGGCACGGGCGTGCTCAGCCCGATGCCGCGGGGATCCCAGAGGACGATGTCGAAGTGGCGCTTCACCGTGGCGGGCAGGACCTTCATGATCACGTCGGAGATGAGGATCGACGATGAGCCCGGACCTCCGGGGTTGAACGTGAGGGTGCCGCGTCGCTCACCCGTGGCGCGGTGGACTGCGACGGCGATCTTCGCCCGATCGGGGTTGGCGGCGTCGAACCAGTCAATGGGCACATCGAGCGTCGAGCACTCCCAGCCCTTGAGAGTGGGCAGAGGGCAAGGCCCAGGCTTCGGCGAGTACGACGGGGTGGCGCCGGTCGCAGCAGTCGCCTGCGCTGCCGTTCCGGCAGACGTGGGTGCGAGGATCGCGAGGCCGACCGCGGCTGCTGCGGCAACTGATCCGATCCTGCGGAGGCGGCGCATTGAGTCCCCTGACGTCGCGTTAAGGCTTAGGAGGATAGAACCTCACTGCGCCAGCACATGTGTCCGCGTGAGAATCCCGTAGCCAGCACGCGGCGGCGTAGGTGCTGCCTTGGACCTT
>CAZICY010000152.1:0-2249 GCA_964537955.1 uncultured Actinomyces sp.
GCGCGAACGCGTCGGTCGCCTTGCCGGGCACGGTGTCCATGTAGGGCAGCCACGACTCGAGGTCGGGGTAGTCAGACCCGCTCATGCTCAACTCGGGAAGGACGATGACCTTCGCGCCTTTGCCGGCGGCCTCCTCGATCATGGTCGCTGCGGCCTCGATGTTGCGCTCGAGTTCGAAGAGAGCGGGATTGAAGCCAATTGCAGCCACGGTGAAGGGCTCGGTGACGGTGGTGGGCATTCGCAGTCCTCAGCGTCTAGAAGGTGTGCCCCCGAGTGAGCGCCCCGACGCTAGCGCCGGTCCCAGGCGGGTTCGCCAGATGGGAGGGATATCCCTCATTCCCGGCACGGCTTCGGTCCTGGGCACGCTTCGGGCTTCCTGCGGCGTGTCGCTGGAATTCGAACACCTGTTCGCTCTAGCGTGTGCCTCGGCGCCACTCTCCACAGCCCCACCGGCGTCAGGAGCCACTGTCGGACCCCCGTCCTACGGTCACTCCACCACAGACCACGAGACGCCGGGTCCCCGGCGGTGAACGAAGGAGAGGCCATGGCCGCCAAGGCGCACATCCCCAACCCCACTGCTGTCGCCAGCAGCGACCGCGAGAAGGCCCTCGACGCCGCCCTCGCCCAGATCGAGCGCCAGTTCGGCAAGGGCTCGGTCATGCGACTCGGCGAGCAAGGCCGCGCTCCCGTCGAGGTCATCCCGACCGGATCGATCGCACTTGACATCGCCCTCGGCATTGGCGGTCTGCCGCGGGGGCGCATTGTGGAGATCTACGGCCCGGAGAGCTCCGGTAAGACGACGCTTGCTCTGCACGCGATCGCCAACGTCCAAAAGGCCGGTGGCATTGCGGCGATCATCGACGCTGAGCATGCACTCGACCCGACGTACGCCGCCGGCCTTGGCGTCGACCTCGACAGCCTCTACGTCTCCCAGCCGGACACGGGCGAGCAGGCGCTGGAGATCGCCGACACCCTCGTGCGCTCCGGCGCGGTCGACCTCATCGTCATCGACTCCGTCGCTGCGCTCGTGCCGCGCGCCGAGATCGAGGGCGAGATGGGCGACAGCCACGTCGGCCTGCAGGCGCGCCTCATGAGCCAGGCCCTGCGCAAGATGGCCGGTGCGCTCAGCCAGACCGGCACGACCGCGATCTTCATCAACCAGTTGCGCGAGAAGATCGGCGTGATGTTCGGCTCGCCCGAGACCACCACGGGTGGCAAGGCGCTGAAGTTCTACTCCTCTGTGCGCCTAGACATTCGTCGCATCGAGACGCTCAAGGGCGGCACGGAGGCCGTGGGCAACCGCACGCGCGTCAAGGTCGTCAAGAACAAGATGGCGCCACCCTTTAAGCAGGCCGAGTTCGACATCCTCTACGGCGAGGGCATCTCCCGCGAGGGCAGCTTGATCGACATGGGCGTGGATGCGGGCATCGTCAAGAAGTCCGGCGCCTGGTACACCTACGAGGGCGATCAGCTCGGCCAGGGCAAGGAGAATTCGCGTGCCTTCCTGCGCGATAACCCGGATCTGGCCAACGAGATCGAGAAGCGTCTCAAGGAGACCTACGGCGTCGGTGCACAGGTGGATGAGCCCGCCGACGCAGACTTCACGCCCGTCGATATCGACGCTCCCCTTGATGTCGATGCGCCCATCGGTGTCGTGCCTATCGACCGGGCATGACCACGACTTTTCGCCCGCCGCCTCCTGTCGAGCCCGGCGAGGCACCGTCGGATCCGGAGAACGTCGCCCGGATCCTGGTGCTTCGCCGGCTCGATGCGGCACCGCGCACCCGCGTGGAGCTCGAGCGCTACCTCGCCCAGCGCGGCATCCCAGACGATGTCGCGTGCGTGGTGCTCGATCGCTTCACTGAGGTGGGCCTCATCGACGACCGCGCCTATGCGCAGGCCTGGGTCAGTTCGCGCCACGGCACGCGCGGCCTCGGCAAGCGCGCGGTCGCCCAGGAGCTCCGCCGCAAGGGCGTCGCCGACGACGTCATCGCGGCGGCTCTCGACCCGATCGATCCCGATCAGGAGCGGGCGCGGGCCTATGAGCTCGCCCGTTCGCGCTACCCGCAGGTGATGGGCCTTCCCTACGCCACGCAGGTGCGGCGCCTCATGGGGGCGCTCACGCGCCGCGGCTACGACGCCGGGCTGGCGAGCGCCGTCGTCCGCGACGTGGTGTCGTCCGAGCCTGGGGAGGTGCCCGTCGTCTGACCCGCGGGCCGCTGCGCCTGGGTGACCGCGTGCAGCCACGG
>CAZICY010000153.1:0-2240 GCA_964537955.1 uncultured Actinomyces sp.
AAGCCGACCCTGTCGGACTGCCCGTCGTCCACACCCAGGATCGGCAGCGTCACCGACGCGCACTCGGGCAGGACGACGGGGCAGCGCGGATGGAAGCGGCACCCCGAGGGGATCCGCGCGGGGTCGGGTGCCTCGCCGACGAGCACGATCTGCTCCGATCGCGCCACGTCGGGGACGACCGACAGCAGCGCCTGCGTGTAGGGGTGCTGGGGCGACTGAAGCACCTCGGCCGTCGGCCCGATCTCGACGATGCGCCCGAGGTACATCACGGCAACGCGGTCGGCGATGTTCCACGCCAGGCCGAGGTCATGTGTCACCACCAGCACCGTCAGGCCGAGCTCCTCGCGCAGACGCAGCAGCAGGCCGAGGATCTCCCCGCGCACGGAGGCGTCCAGGCTGGACACGGGCTCGTCGGCGATGAGCACGCGCGGTTCCAGGGCCAGCGCACCCGCGATGACCACGCGCTGGCGCTGCCCTCCTGACAGTTCGTGCGGGTAGCGCAGGAAGAACCTCTCCGGCGGGCGCAGTCCCGCGCGCGACAGCGCATCGGCGACCAGCGCCTGCTCGTCGCCGGGCACCTTGTGGATGCGCAGCCCCTCGGCCACCGCGTCGTAGACCGTGTGCCGGGGGTTCAGCGCCCCCAGGGGGTCCTGCAGCACCAGTTGCACCTGCCGGCGGTAGGCCTTCAGGCGCCGGTAGTCCAGCGGCTTGCCCTCGAAGACGACCTCGCCCGACGTCGGGCGCTCCAGCCCGAGCAGCGTGCGCGCCAGGGTCGTCTTGCCGCAGCCGGACTCGCCCACGAGCGCGACGATCTCGCCGGAGTCGACCTCGAGGTTGACCCCGTCGACCGCGCGCACCCGCCCGCCGAAGACGACCCGCAGGTCGCGTGCGCCGATCATGAGCCGACCCGCAGGCAGGCGGCTACCCGGTCGGGCCCGGCGGAGACAAGCGACACCGATGCCGTCGTGCACGCATCCATCACCACCGGGCAGCGTGGATGGAAGTCGCAGCCGCCGGGCAGGTCACCGGGGTACGGCGGGTCGCCGGGCAGACCCACCGGGGCGTAGCGCGCCGCGGGGTCGCCCACGCGCGGGAAGGCGCCGGCCAGCGCGCGCGTGTAGGGATGCTGCGGGTCGTCGAAGACCTGCAGCCCCGGGCCGACCTCCACGATCTGCCCGGCGTACATCACCGCGATGCGATCGCATGTCGTGCCGAGCACGCCGAGGTCGTGCGAGATGAGCACCATGCCCATCCCGAGGTCGCGCACGAGTCCGGTGAGCAGGTCGAGGACCTGCGCCTGCACCATGACGTCGAGCGCGGTGGTCGGCTCGTCTGCGATCACCAGGTCGGGCCCGCAGGCGAGCGCCATGGCGATCATCACGCGCTGGCGCTGGCCTCCGGACAGTTCATGGGGGTACGCCGATGCCCGTGATGCCGGCAGGCCGACCTGCTCGAGCAACTCGCTCACGCGTGCATCGGGATCGGGCGCGGACCGATGCAGGCGAATCGGCTCCGCGAGCTGCTTGCCGATCGACTGCACGGGGTTCAGGGAGTGCAGCGCTCCCTGGAAGACGATGGCCGCGTCGCTCCAGCGCGCCGCGCGGAGCTTGCCCCAGCTCATGGTGATCACGTCCGCCCCGTCGAGCAGTACCTGCCCGCCTACGCGCGCGCTGTCGGGCAGCAACCGCAGCACGGTCGCCGCGAGCGTGGACTTGCCGCAGCCGGATTCCCCGGCGATGCCGAGCACCTCACCGCGGGCCACCGACAGCGTGACGCCGCGCACGGCGGGCACGGGGCCTTCCGGGCCGGCGTAGTCGACGGTGACATCGCGCCACTCCAGCAGGCTCACGCCGTCTGCTGAGTTCACGTCGTCCGCCGTGCTCACGCTGTCGCCCGCGCTCATGCCGACGTCCCGCGCGGGTCGACGATGCGCTCCATCGCGCGTCCCACGAGCGTGAAGGACAGCACGACGAGGACCACGCAGATGCCGGGCGGCAGGACGTACCACCACGCGCCCTGGCTCACCGCACCCGTGGAGAACGCACTGTCGAGGATCGCCCCCCACGACGGAGCCAGCGGGTCGCCTAGGCCGAGGAAGGACAGCGTGGTCTCGGACAGGATCACGATCGCGACGGTGAGCGTGGTGTTGGCGAGGACGAGTGGGAAGACATTGGGCAGCACGTGCCGCGTCATCTGGTGCCAGTTGCCCGCGCCGAGGGCCTTGGATCGCTCGATGTACG
>CAZICY010000154.1:0-2235 GCA_964537955.1 uncultured Actinomyces sp.
TCGTGACGACCTACGCCTACGATGTCGATGGCCGTCCGACCTCCCGCACCATCACCGCACCGGACAAGTCGACACTGGCCACGGTCGTCACGGAGTACGACGGCGCCACCGGTCGCGTCTCGCGCGTGATGGTCGACGGCCAGGAGGCCGCAGCGGTGGCCTACGACGACGCCGGGCGCACACGCCGCGTCCAGTACGGCAACGGCGTCGACCAGCAGTGGGCCTACGCCGCCAACGGCACCATCGCATCCAGCTCGGTGAGCACCAAGGACGACCGCACGATCGAGGACGCGGTCACGGCCAACGATGCCGGGCGCATCATCGGCCGCTCCACGACCGTCACGGGGGATGGAGCGACCAAGCGCACCTGGGACTACGCCTACGACACGGCCCTGCGCCTGACGGAGGCCACGCTTCAGGTGAAGGGCGACACAGCCGGCGTCGGCGCCGACAAGGTGCGCCTGTCCTACGGCTTCGGCCGTCAGGGCAAGGACTGCCCGGACGGCTACGCCGATCCCGGCAGCGACCTCAACCGCACGTCCGGATCGCGCGACGGCACGGCCTACGAGACCTGCTACGACAGCGCCGGCCGCCCCGTGAGCACGACCGACCCCCTGCTCACGACCGACGGCAAGGCCACGCTCACCTGGGATGCACTCGGCCGACTCACCTCCATCTCAGGCAACTCACCGCGCATGGAGATCGCCTGGCGCTGGGGCGGTCTCCCGAAGCGCATCGTCGATGGACCGGTGACCACCGATCTCGACCACGCTCAGGGCCGGCTCGTCGCGCAGCGCTCGGCCGACGACTCGCTCGCGGTCGAGTGGCGCATGGCGTACTCGTCACCGTCGGCCACGGCCCCCTCGGTCATCCTCGGCGCGGACTCCACCGAGGTGCGTGTGCTCCTGCCGGGCGGCGCCCTGTGGCGCAAGGCTGCCGACGTCACCATCGACCACCCCGGCATCCGCGGCGAGTTCCTCGTCCGCACCGGGGCCAAGGGCGCGGTGATCCCCGGAGCCGACGGCGGCGTGCTGACCGAGGCGCTCGGACCCTACGGCGAGCCGCTCGCCGGTGGCACGGCACCGGGCGGGCCGGAATACGGCTACGCCTTCGATCGCCTCGAGCCGACCATGCCCGGTCCGTCCGGGATCGTCCTCAAGACCGCGCGGCCCTATCTCCCCGCGCTGGGCGCCTTCCTCGCCTTCGACACCCAGCCGGGGTCGTCGTCCACCGGCTACGGATACGCCGAGGCCGATCCACTCAACCGCAGCGATCCCGACGGCGCCTACTCGTGGTGGGACTTCGGTCGCGATGTCCTCGCAATCACGAGCATCGCCGTCTCTCTCGCCGTGCCCGGTGCTCAGTGGTACACCGTGCTCGCCATCTCCGTGCTCGCCAGCAGCGCCCAGCTCGGCATCACCGCGATGGAGCGCTTCGCCAACGGCCAGGAGATGACCAACGCCGACTACGTCTTCGAGGGGATCTCGGTGGGCGTCGACATGCTCCTGCTGGGCATCGGCGAAGGGGCTTCCGCTGTGTCGCGCAAGCTCAGCAAGCCGGCCAAGGCGGTCGGGCAGACACTCGACGACATCAATGTGAAGCCGGGCTTCAAGCCGAGCAACCTTGACGGGGTCGAGGAGGCCGGCATCTCGTGGAAGCGCGGCCTCGCCACGGCTGCGGGCATGGTCTTCGGGATGCGGGCACTCACCGGTGGATTCAGCAGTGGCCAGTCGCCTGGGGCCGAGCAGGGACAGCAGACTCCGGATCCTCAGCAGTGCCCCTTCGAGGGAGGCTGCGGCAACATCCCCGACCGAGGCGACGTCCCCGCTCCCCGGATGTAGGGCTAGAGGATCGCGCCCGGGGAGTACGCCGTCGCGGCGGGATGCGACTCTGCGATGACCTGCACACGCTCGGTGACGCGCGCGATCTGATCGCGTGCGGCACCGGTGAATTCCATCGGCTCGGCGATCAGCGCATCAAGCTGCTCGCGTGTGAGACCGAGTCGGGCGTCCGCCGCGAGACGGTCGAGCAGGTCGTTGTCGTGAGAGCCCTCGCGCATCGCGAGCGCGACGGCGACCGCGTGCTCCTTGATGGCCTCGTGCGCGGTCTCGCGCCCGACACCTGCGCGCACCGCGGCCATGAGCACCTTGGTCGTCGCGAGGAAGGGTAGGTAGCGGTCGAGCTCGCGATCGATCACCGAGGGGAAGGCCCCGAACTCGTCGAGCACGGTGAGGA
>CAZICY010000155.1:0-2228 GCA_964537955.1 uncultured Actinomyces sp.
CTGGCCGCCCCGCTCATCGGCACCATGCCCGCCCAGGCGGCTGACCCTGGGGCACCGGACCAGCCCGTCATCACCCTCGTCGCCCCCAGCACCGTGGTGGCTGATGGAGTGCTCGTCGACTGGTCCGCGCCGCTGGGCCCAGATGGCAAGGCCGATCCGAGCGTCACCAACTACCAGCTCCGCTACGCCCTTCAGAATTCCACGGACTGGGTCACGCAACGATCGTGGCTGGGGCCGACACCGACGGAGACGTTGGTGTCTGACCTCAACCCTGCGAACACCTACGTGTTCTCCGTCCGCGCCAAGAATGACGCGGGATGGAGTGACTGGTCGCTCGACAGTGCTCCTGTGCGCCCCTCCCAGGGCGTGGGATCTCCCATCAACGTCACCGCCACAGCCGGCGAAGGTCTTGTCGATGTCAACTGGACGGCACCGACGCCCGCTGCCAGGGGGTACCAGGTGCAGTTCCGCATCGACGCGGCCGGCGCGCCCTGGCTTCCCGCAGAGACATCGCCGCAGTTGGAGACGAACGCCACCTCCTACCGCATCACCGACCTGGTCCCCGGCACCAACTACTTCTTCCGGGTTCGGTCCGTGAACAGTTCCAGCGACACGAGCGCCTGGGTCGCGACCGAGCGTGCGATCTCCCCGCTCGGTACCCCCGGTGATCCCACCAACGTCTCGGCCCTCGCTGGCAATGGCCAGGCGACCGTTTACTGGACTGCCCCGGCTCCTGCCCCCGGCTCTTACCAAGTGCAGTACCGCGCCGCCACGACGACGTCATGGTCCCCTGCCACGCCCCTCGCCGCCACGGCGACCAGCCTGACGGTCACTGGCCTGACCAATGGCACGGGCTACTTTTTCCAGGTCCGCTCGGTTCGCGGCACCCTGACAAGCGGGTGGGTCTCAACGATTAGTCCCGTCACCCCCGCGGCATCGACGACTCCGGCAGCCCCCATTACCGTGACGGGCATCCCGCAGGATTCGGCGATCCAACTCACCTGGACGATGCCCAACGGCCAGTCCGTGACGAACTACGAGATCCAATGGTCGCTCAACAACTCCACCTGGATTCCCAACATCCCCCTGTCCACGGGGCGCACGGACCAGCACTACCTGCTGGCCGGTCTGAGCAACGGCAACGCCTACTACGTGCGTGTCCGCGCCGTAAACGGTGCCCTCGCCAGTGCGTGGACCCAGATGCCCGGCACGGTGATCCCGCTGGGCCTTCCTGGCCCGCCGCTCTCGCTCACCGGCACCCCCAGCAACCAGGCCGTGACCCTCAGTTGGGTCGCTCCCCCGGTCGTCGGGGCGACGAGTCCCGTCGTGGGCTATCGCGTTCAGTACTCCACTAACGGAGGCATCACCTGGACGGGCGCCCCTGACGTCAACAACATCGTGCCCACCACGACTGTCTCGGGGCTCGTCAACGGCGTCGGCTACATGTTCCGCGTGCGCGCAGTGAGCTACGCCGGTGATGGCGCGTGGTCGGCTAACTCCGCCATCATCACGCCTCCGGGTGGTCCCGGTGCGCCCACGTCGGTCACCGCTGTCGCGGGCAATGCCCAGGCCACGGTCGCCTGGAACGCCCCCGCAGGCGCGACGGGCCTCCTCGGCTATCGGGTTTCCGCCTCTCCGGGTGGCAACGCCTGCACGACGAGTGCGACGCCGCCGCAGGTCCCCCCCACGTCCTGCGTGGTGCTGGGCCTGACCAACGGGGTCACTTACACCTTCACGGTAGTGGCGATCAGCAACACCGGCGTGAGTTCCCCGAGCGCTCCGTCCAACGCCGTGACGCCGGTCAACCCCCAGCCCACGGCATCAATCAAGATCACCCAGTCAGGTCGTGATGGGCGTCAGGTCTCTGCAAGCGGTACGACGACCGGCTTGACCTCCGGCACCACTCTGACGGCGCTGGTCCGCAACAAGGCGGGGGCGGCCTTCCGCCCTGCCGGCCAGGTGACGGTGCAGAATGACGGCACCTTCAGCTGGACCACCAACACCGGCAAGAAGACCTGGATCCGCTTCACCAGTGGCGGCGTCACCTCCAACACGGTGATCGTGGCTGCTCGATAGTCCGAACCACGAGAGAGCCCCCCGCGCAATCGCGCGGGGGGCTCTCTCGTCTTTGGCATCAGATTGATGTCGGATCTTTGCGCCCACGTCACCCCATGAACGACATCACGAAGGAGGCGCACCGACGCATCGAAAGGAAAGGCATTGTCTAA
>CAZICY010000156.1:0-2194 GCA_964537955.1 uncultured Actinomyces sp.
CCGCGCCGGGCACGGCCGCGACCGCGCCGAGCGCGGTGCCGGCGTACGCCGCTGCAGGAGTCCATCGACCGGCCCATCCCAGCCAGACCTCGATATCGGCGACGTCGGGGTCGGTGAGCGGGAGCGCGAGGTGCTCTGACCCGGCCACGGGCAGTCCCTTCCAGGCCCGGCCGCGACCGAGATCGAACTCGCGCGTGCGACCCCCTGTCGAGCGCCGCTCGATGAGCGTTCCTCCCCGACGGGCGTAGCTGGGTGCGAGCAAGACGCCCGCCGCACTAGCGCGTGTGCCGGAACTGATGCCGAAGGCTCCCTCGATGAAATAGCCGATGTCGAGTCGTGTGGCGGGTCGACCGGCGCGCCGGCATCGACGCAGGGCCAATGCACCCGCGAGGTTGCCCGGCACGTAGTCGTATCCGAATGCGGTGACGAGTCGTGCGCCACGGGCTGCGGCGCGAGGGCCGAAGACCTCGAAGATGCGCCGGATGAAGGGTGGCTCACCTGTCGAGTCGAGGTACGCCGCACCGGCATCGACCGCAGCCTCGACGGCGGCATCGCCCCACTCGACGAACGGCCCCACGGTCGACACCAGCACGTCCTCGGGCGACTCGATCAGGCGTCGTACCGAGGCGGGGTCACCGGCATCCGCTACCGCGATGCCGGGCTGGGTCGATGGTCGCGGCGCCAGGGGTGCGAGTCGATCGGCGAGTCGGACGACAGCGTCGTGCCGGCGCCCGGCGAGCACGGGGGCGAGGCCTGCGCGGACCATCGCCTCGGCGGTGAGGCGTCCGGTGTAGCCGGTAGCTCCGAGCAGGATGATGCGCACAGGTGCCACGCTAGCCTGCGCCCGTGGAGCACGCGAGATCCGCTCAGGGGTCGGGCACCCGGCTCTGGCATCCCTTTGCCGACATGGCCGCCGTCGCCGAGTCGGGGGAGTTGGTCATCGACCATGGCGAAGGTGCCTATGTCGTCGACGAGCAAGGACGCCGGTACCTCGATGCTTCCGCGGGACTGTGGTACTGCAATGTCGGTCATGGACGCGCGGAGCTCGCCGAGGCGGCGGCGGCGCAGATGCGTCGTCTTGCGTCGTACTCCGCCTTCGGTGACCTTGCGACACGGCCGGCCCTGGATCTCGCGCAGAGGCTCTCCGCCATGGCACCGGTGGCTGATGCGCGAATCTTCCTCACGAGCGGAGGGAGTGACTCCGTCGATACGGCCGTGAAGCTCGTGCGTCGATACTGGGCCGAGTTAGCCGATCCAGCGCGAACCCTCATCGTCACGCGCGAACACGCTTATCACGGCATGCACCTTGCGGGCACGAGCCTGGCGGGCATCGAGGCGAATCGAGCGGGCCACGGTGACCTTGATCCCGCAGTGGTGCAGGTGCCGTGGGATGACGCCGAGGCCCTCGAGACGCTCCTCGCATCGCGATCGGACGTGGCGGCGTTCTTCTGCGAGCCGATCATCGGCGCAGGAGGCGTCTACGCGCCGCCGGAGGGCTACCTCTCCCGCGTGCGCGAGATCTGCCGCACGCACGGGGTGCTCTTCGTGGCGGACGAGGTGATCTGTGGCTACGGGCGTGCCGGTGCGATGTTCGCCAGCGAGCGTTGGCATATCGATCCGGATGTGATCCTCACAGCGAAGGGCATCACCTCGGGCTATATCCCGCTGGGCGCGGTGCTCGTCGCGGATCGCGTCGCCGCGCCCTTCTGGACACCCGGCCCCGAGCCCGTGATGTGGCGGCACGGCTACACCTACTCAGCCCACGCCACTGCGTGCGCGGTCGCCATGGCCAATCTCGATGTCCTCGAGCGCGAGGCCCTCGTCGGGCGAGTCGACGTCCTCCAGCATGAGTTGGCCGCGGCCCTGCAGCCGCTTGCGGCCTACGACGTCGTGAGTGAGGTGCGTGCTGGCGTAGGACTTCTCGCGGCGGTGGACTACACGTCCGAAGCCAAGGCCGCGGGAGTCCCGGCGCGGGTGCTCGCGGGCCTGCGCGAGCGCGGTGTGCTCACCCGCAATCTCGCCTCGGGAGCCCTGCAGGTCTCACCGTCCTTCGTCATCGACGAGGCCGCCATCGCGCTGCTGGGTCGAGCCATCGGCGAGTCACTTGTCGCAGCGGGAGCGGTGAGACCAAGGGTGCCGGCGAGCGGGCTGCTCCCGGACATCACCTCGGACGAGGGTGTGGACTCCTACGACG
>CAZICY010000157.1:0-2184 GCA_964537955.1 uncultured Actinomyces sp.
GCATGGAAACCTCGGCGTCCTCGACTGTCGAGCCGCAGGTGGGTGAGGAAGCCCGCCTGGACGAGAGCCAGCGCAGCGGATCACCCAGGTCGCTGGCAGCCACATGGGCCGGCGTGCTCCTCGCTCCGGGCACGATCATCACCGGCATGGTCGCCGCGGGCGGCTCCGCCGGGCCTGGCTTCGGCTTTGGCTTCGGTGGACTTGCCCTGGGCGTCATCATCGGCACGGCCGCGGTCGCCTTCATCTCCATCTGGGGTCCGCGCACCGGCATGGCCCAGATGCCGCTCGGTCGCCTGGCCTTCGGTGCGCTGAATGTCGTGCCCCAGGTCTTCCTCATCGGAAGCCTCATCGCCTACAACGCGCTCAATGATCTCTTCGGTGTCGATGCACTCGCGACATCGCTCGGTATTCCCTTCACTGTCGCGTTGAGTGCGGTCGTGGCCATCGAAGTGACCGTCGTCATCGTCGGCGTGCGCCTGATGCGCATCCTTGGCACGGCCATCAGCGCGGTCATGCTCGTCATCAGCATCTGGCTCATCGTCGGAGCCTCGGCGGTGCCGCCCGCGCCCGAGCCACCGGGCATGGAGGGCTTCCCCGTCGGACCCTTCCTACTCGCCGTCGGCCTCGGCCTGAGCGTGTCGGTCTCCTGGACCGTCCAGGCGTGCGACCTCTCGCGGGTACTCCCCTCGCACAGCTCGCCGCGTGGGGTCTTCGCATGGGTCTTCGTCGGGATGACCATCCCCCTGCTCGTGCTCGGCGGGATCGGCGCCTGGGTCTCCACGGACGCGGCACTCGACAATCCGATGGGACGGGTCGACGAATTGCTGGGTGGCGGAGTCGCGGCAGCCGTCGCGCTTGTCGCACTCGGCACATCACTGGCGACTGCCAACGCCTTCAACGACTTCAGTGCGGGCCTGAGCCTGAAGCAGATGGGACTGCGCTTCCCCCGCGTCGTCTGCTCGCTCCTGGTCACGACCGCGGGAGTGACGCTCGCGCTCATCGGCCGCAATACGCAACTAGGCCAGCTGACCTCCGACATCGTGCTCTTCGCGGGTTACTACACCGCTCCGTGGTTCGGCGTGGTCATCGTCGAACTCATCCTGCGATGGAGTGACCCGCGGCCGTGGGAGACGCTGGCGAGCAAGACCCGCGCTGCCGTGGCAGCCTTCGTCATCGGCTTCATCCTGCTGCTGCCCTTCACGGCGACGCCGGTGGGGAATCAACTCGCCGCCGACTATCCGGTGGCGCTCGGGTGGCTCGGTTGGGTCTCCCGCAACGTCCTCGATGGCGGTGACGGGGCGTATCTCGCCGGCGCGGCCCTCGGCGCCGCCCTCTACGCGATCTTCCGGCGTATCGGGCGGACGCCGCGGGGCGTCACCGTGACTACATCGGCTTGACGGTGCCGTTCATGTAGACCGCGAGGATGCTGAGCCCGCCTGCGCCGTTGTCGTAGTTGACGTACCAGCGCAGCTTGCCGAAGTCCGGAGGAGCTGTCGTTGCCTGCATGAGATTCATCATCACGAGCGGCTCATCGAGCGGGAAGTCCGCGACATTCTTCTTGCGGTACTCCTGGGCGAGTTTGAGCGCCTTGTTGGCATTGACCTTGAGCGGCTTGTCGGTGCCGGTGCTTCCGACCCAGGGGGAATCGACGACAACCGTCGTGCGGTAGCACAGGCCATCGAAGCGCACCTGGGCACTCGCGGTGAACTCCGTGCCGCCGTCCATCACCTGGAGGTTGTAGGACACCCGATTGCTGGTGAGCGTGGCGGCGTCGGTCGGCTTGGTCGTGCTTCCGGGAGCGGCGAGCAGGTCGACCTCCATGCGCGTGGAGGACTTGATGGATGCGTCCGAGCCGTAGAGGGCCTGGATCCGCTCGAGGACCCGCTCGGACCGGACCTTGCGGTCCGCCTTCTCCATAAGGGGAATGACGTTGCCACTCCAGCCGCAGCCCTTCTCCTTGGCCTGGGCCGCTCCTGCAGGCGCCAAGCCGACGGCGAGCGCCAGGGCAGCGGCGACCGCGAGGATCCTGCTACCGCGGACGAGGTGTGTGCGCATGATGAGCTCCCTTCGGTTTCTGGACTGAGGGTATCGGTCAGCGAGGAGCAGATGCCCGGCGTAAGCGGTCAGCAATCGCCTCGCTCACTCCTGCGGTGTCGGCCGAGGGGGGCACGGCCACGATGAAGG
>CAZICY010000158.1:0-2183 GCA_964537955.1 uncultured Actinomyces sp.
AGCACTCCACGGGCGGTGTCGGCGACAAGATCACGCTGCCCCTTGTGCCCATCGTCGCAGCGTGCGGTGCGGCAGTGCCCCAGCTCTCCGGCCGCGGGCTCGGCCACACGGGCGGCACACTCGACAAGCTCGAGTCCATCCCCGGCTGGCGGGCGCACCTGTCCAACGCGGAGATGATGGCCATCCTCGCGGACGTCGGGGGAGTCATCTGTGCGGCCGGCTCAGGGCTGGCGCCCGCGGATCGCAAGCTCTACGCCCTCCGAGATGTCACCTCGACGGTCGACATCATCCCGCTCATCGCCTCCTCGATCATGAGCAAGAAGATCGCGGAGGGGACGTCGGCGCTCGTGCTCGATGTGAAGACCGGCTCAGGGGCCTTCATGTCCGACACTGCGCGCGCGGTCGAACTCGCACGGACGATGGTGGCACTCGGCCGTGACGAGGGCGTGCGCACGCGTGCCCTCGTGACCGCGATGGATGTGCCCCTGGGTGTCGCCGCGGGCAACGCCCTCGAGGTCGCCGAGTCGGTCGAGGTGCTGGCGGGGGGCGGTCCCGCGGATGTCGTCGAGCTCACGCTTGTGCTGGCCCGGCACATGCTCGATCTCGTGGGGATCGACGCCGATCCTGCAGAGGCGATCGCCAGTGGCCGGGCCATGGACCACTGGCGTCGGATGATCCGCGCCCAGGGTGGAGATCCCGATGCTCCTTTGCCGCGCGCTCCCGTCGTGGAGACGCTCACCGCTGACCGTGACGGGGTCGTGACGCGCTGCGATGCCCTCGCAATCGGCCGGGCCGCATGGCGACTCGGCGCCGGCCGGGCGACCAAGGACGATCCGGTGTCGGCGTCCGCGGGGATCGAGGTGCTTGCGAAGCCCGGTGACGAGGTGCGGGTGGGTGATCCCCTGCTGCGGCTGCACGCCGAGGATGCAGGTCGCCTCGAAGCGGCCGTGAGCCTGCTCGCCGAACCCGAGCCGGCGGTGGTCGTCTCGCCTTCGGGCACGGCGTACTCCCGGCTCCCGCTCGTGCTGGACGTCATCGACTAGCCGGTTCTTCCGTCTGTGGGAGACCGTCTTGTGGTTGAGGTCGTCGACGAGTTGGTGCCTCGCAGGATCGGGTTGCTCGTTGCACGGGAGCCTAACTGGCTACGGAGGATGCGGTCAAAGACGGAAGTCGAAGACTCTCTTCACGAATTCGTCCAGGGCACGCTGCCCGAGTGAGCGCGCCTCTTTACTTGAATCTGCGACGTAACCCGATTGACAAATTGGGCGGGGCCAAGTAGGAATTCAGCGGGGGAGGGTCATGAAGAGAATCGCCGCAGTCCTTGTTTGCGGATTTCTGATCATTGTCGGGTCATCGACGGTCGCCGTTGCCGCGCCGGCTAGGCCGGGTGGACCTTGTGTCCAGATTGGCAAGGTGGTGAAGGTCGGGTCAGTCACCCTTAAGTGCGTCAAGAAGCGGGGGAAGCTTGTCTGGCAGAGGGTTACCCCTGCCAACCCTGCTCCACCTGTGCAGCCGGACCCATTGCCAGCCGTGCTTACCCTCCAGGCCGCCTTTGAGCGCTCGGGCCTTCGTGTCTCCTGGGATGGCGCCGCGTCGCTGGGGCGTCCTGATTTCAGCGCTTTCATTGTTGACGTCACTTCACCTCTCGCGCCTGGCCGTAAGGTTCTCCGAAACACGCGTGAGCAGGAGTTCTTCCTAACGATCGACGACTTCTTGTGGGGCTTCGGTGCGCGTGTCACGACCGTGGAAGTCACGGTCACTCCAGTGAACGCCAACGGTGTTAGGGGTCTCCCTTCAACCGTGACCGCTGTCAACGATCCGCCCAAGGCGCCGACTGGAGCTCTAGCCACGTCCCAGAATATGGGATTCGAGGTTTCGTGGAACGTAAGCGACCAGCCAGACGATTTCGCCGCACTCGTGGTTTATGTCTCCGCCTCAGTCGATGGTCCGTACAGATCCCGGTCTGCCGAACACTCCAGCCCCGCCTTCATCCCCGCTACATCCTTCTCGCCGACTTACGTAAAGGTCGCGTACATGGATTCAATGACGCAGATGTCCGAAATGGCAGGGCCGTGGCTTGTGACCCCGCGGAACCCTGTGGTTGTGAGTGGCCGTTAGTTCAGCGCTCCGGCCGCCCTGGCCGGGGCCCAGGCGATCGACCTCGGCGCCTATTACGCCGATGG
>CAZICY010000159.1:0-2180 GCA_964537955.1 uncultured Actinomyces sp.
CCCGTCACCGTCCGCTGGCGTGATTTCGACGCCCTCGGCCACGTGAACAACGCCGTCTTCCTCACCTTCCTGGAGACCGGTCGCGACCGCTTCTTCCACGCCCTCGTGGGCGACACCTTCCTCGACCTGGTGCTGGTCCGTCTCGAGATCGACTTCAAGGCCGAGATCCCCATGGGCACCGAGGAAGTGATCGTCACCTGCCGGGCGACGGGCATTGGCCGGACGAGCATGAGGACCCAGGAGCAGATCCTGCTTCCGGGGGGAGCGCTCTCGGCACAGTCGGAGACAGTGATCGTGGCGCGTGACGCGACGACGCGCTCCTCCCGGCCCTGGACCGATGAGGAGCGCGCCGTCTTGGTCAATGCGATCGGAGATGCCGGCTAGGAGGTCGTGCCCTCCGGCATGCCATCGACGTAGTAGGCCTGCACCTGTGGCATCACCGGGCGCATCATGAACTCCGGGCGGCGCAGGCCGCTCGGGCTCGGACCGGGACGCGTCTTGGCCATCCACTCGCGGTAGACCTCGCGCGACTTGGCCGTGTCGACGACGACATCGCCGTACTTGTCCTCGTCGTGTGCTCGCTCGATGCGGACCTTCTGATGCCAGCAGTGCATGCCCGACCAGGTGTCGGGGTGCACGGCGAAGGCGAGGTTCTGGTGCACGCCCGGGTCCTCCCAGGTGATGCGCATCGAGTCGGCGTCGCCGCTCGCGAACGGCTTGACACCCTCCTTGTAGCGCAGGCGCCAGCGTCCGTCGGGCAGTTGCCCCACGTCGACCTTGCCCGTGACCCATCGGCTGCCGGCCTCGTCGGTGGTGCGCCAGCGGCCCATGTGGTGCGACAGGGCCGTCACACCGGGGCGCACGCCCTCGGTGACCCAGACGCGGGCGACGAAGTAGCCGATCTCGGTGGTGACGCGCACCATGTCGCCGGTCTTGAGCCCGCCGAGACGCTCGGCATCGATGGGATTCATCCACATCGGGTGCTTGTTGCTGATCTCGTTGAGGTACTTCGCATTGCCCGAGCGCGTGTGGATCAGGGTCGGCAAGCGGAAGGTCGGCACGAGCAGGATCTCGTCCTTGTCGGTGTCGATCCCGCTGTGGTGCACGTGCGACTTGATGTACGTCGGGGCGGCGTACTCCGGCCAGCCGAACTCCGCCATCGCGGGGGAGTAGAGCTCGAGCTTGCGGCTCGGGGTGAGCCAGCCCGCGACCTTGGAACCGTCCTCCATCTCGATGCCCACGGCCCCGGCTTCGCCGACGAGTGGCTTCTGGGTTTCCGGGGTGATCGGCTTGCGCAGTACGCCGTTTTCGTCGGGCACCGCACCCTCGAGTTCGGCCGGGGTGAGCGGCCGCTCGTCTTGGCGGTAGAGGCCGTTGACGATCTCGACCGCGCCGTACTTGCGCATGTACTCCAGCGGCGTGAGCCCTTCGGCCTCAGCCTTCTCGGGCAGGCCCGGGACGTTGTTGTCGAAGACGTAGCCGTAGTAGTCGTCGACGGTCATCTTGTCGCCGGGGCGACCGGGTGCCTCGAAGTACTGGCGGATACCGAGCGAGCCGTCGGGATCGATGCGCCAGGACAACTCGAACCAGAACTCGACCTCCTCCCAGACCTCGCCGGGATTCGTGTCGCGAGTGTCGCTGATCTTCTCGCCCATCTTCTCGAGCGCGACGCGTCGCACAGGCTGGCGGAAGCCCAGCCACTTGCCGGCGTACTGCTCATAGGACTGGGTGTCATGGCGCTCGGTGCTGTGGCCGAAGGGCAGGATGTAGTCAGCCCACAGTGCCGTCTCGTTCCAGGTGGGCGTCATCGCGACGTGGCAGCCCACGAGATCCTCGCGCGACAGAGCCTCGATCCAGCTGAAGCCGTCCGGATTGGTCCAGACGGGGTTGTAGACGCGCGTGAAGTAGACATCGAGCTTGCCGCGACCGTCGAGCAGGAAGTGCGGGAGCAGAATCGACAGCTCGTTGGTCGACATGGGGAACTCCGCCGGCCAGAGCAGCTCGTTCCATGAGTCGTGGCCGCCGGGCATGTTGGGACCGTGGGGGATGAACTTGTTCCAGCCGTTGGGGCTGGTGCCGCCCTCCTGGCCGACGCTGCCGGTGAGCACCGTGAGGAAGAACAGCGCACGGGCGACCGCCCAGCCGCCGAGGTTGCCGGCGCTGGCAGCCCGCCAGGTGTG
>CAZICY010000160.1:0-2156 GCA_964537955.1 uncultured Actinomyces sp.
CCCTGCCCACGCCCGACGAGTTCTCGTCCCTGCCGTGGAAGTCGCGCGACCGGGCGATCCTTGCGGCCCGCAACCTGCTGCGCGCCTACGGCGGCTCGGTCGCCGAGGACATGACCGGCGACGGCTACCGCATCGCCCGTGAGCGCAACGCCTGCGACAACGCCCGCTGGGCTGAGCGGGTGCGTGAAGAAGCCCGCCGACTGGAGCGGGAGTCCAATCGGCGGGCGGTGGTGCAGCGATGAGTCAGCGCTTGACGTACCGCTCCAAGGCCTTGACCACCACGTCGGTCAGGGTGCGGCCTTCGGCCTGCGCCTTCTCCAGCGCGGCGGTCCACAGGTCGTCAGGGATGCGTAGGGACTTCGGTCGGGTGTCAGGCATTGGCGATCGCCTCCGCGCAGTTTGGGCAGAGTCCGAGCGCGTGGTTGCTAGCGAAAGCGAGCGCCACGATGGCTGGACGAGGCTCGCTCCAGTCGGTGAGTTCGGCGTCAATGTCGCACATGGGTGCGGAGTCCCCGGCTGCCGTCAGGTGGATCGTCCCGCGAGGGGTGTCGTATGCGGTCTGGTAGTCAGTCATGGCTCAGAACTCCTTGCTGACGAGGGTCACGAAGCGGTCGTCATGGTCGTCCACGACGGTGAGGCAGGTGCCCGTGTTGTAGGCGTAGCGCAGGGTGCGAGTCCCGCAGGACGGGCACTGAGCGGCGGCGTGAATGCTCATGGCCTCACCGGCGTGGGCCGAGGTGTGGCCGCAGCCCTCGCAGCGGGCCTTGATTGCGTACTCAGTCGTTGTCATGTATCTACAGTAGCACCCGTAGATACAGTGTCAAGCCATTCGCCCAAGATTCTTGGCGGCGTGTCGTGACCCCCCGCATCGGCTCTCTGTTCTCCGGCTACGGCGGCCTTGACCTTGCCGTCCAGCGGGTCTACGGCGGCGAGGTGGTCTGGTACTCCGAGATCGACAAGCACGCCTGCACGGTGCTGGCCGCCCGTCACCCCGGAGTGCTCAACCTCGGCGACATCACCGCTGTGGATTGGGCGACCGTCCCCCCCATCGACATCCTGACCGGCGGCTACCCCTGCCAGCCGTTCTCCCACGCTGGACAGCGGAAAGGCACCAACGATGAGCGACACCTCTGGCCCTACGTCCGCGACGCCATCGTCGCCCTTCGCCCAGTGGTCACCGTCCTCGAGAACGTGGACGGACACCGGTCTCTTGGGCTTGACGTTGTCCTTGGGGACCTTGCCGACTTGGGGCTGTCTGCGCGATGGGGAGTTGTTCGAGCTGCCGACGCCGGAGCCCGCCACGGTCGTAAACGAGTCTTCATCGTTGTTACTCCCTACGCCGACCGTGATGGACATGGGAGCGAACTACACGCCCCAGGAATGGCAGGCGTGGAAGGACAAGCAGCGGGCGTCGCACCAGAACGGCAACGGGCACGGGGCAAGTCTGACGCAGGAAGCGATCAGTCTGCTGCCGACGCCGACCTCAACCGATCACAAGTCATCGAGCGGGGACAACCCCGAATGGGGTCACGGCCTGACCTTGACCGATGCGGCGCGGGAGTTGAGTGGGGACGATATGCGCCAGCGATTCGACGTTGGGAGTCCGTCCTCGGACGACCCGCACCTGCTCCCACTGTTCCCGGCACCAACGGACGCCCACGCCTGAGCCCGTACTTGGTCGAATGGATGATGGGGCTGGAGCCCGGCCACGTCACCGGCCACGGCCTGAAGCCCGCTGCCTGCCTGAAGATGCTTGGCAACGGCGTCGTCCCACAGCAAGCCGAGCTTGCCCTGCGGATGCTGGCGGTGGCCGATGCCTAGCCAACACCGCAAGCACCGGGGCTACGCCTCCCAGCGCATCGTCGCCGACTACCTCGCCGCCCACGGCTTCCCCTACGCCGAGTCCACCGGCGCGGGCCGCGCAGGCTCGGACATCACCGGAGTGCCGGGACTGGACATCGAGGTCAAGGGCAGGCGCGGGTTCAACCCCGCCGCCGCGATGAAGCAGCAGGCCGAGCGAGCCGAGGACACCCTGCTGCCCTTCGCGGTCCTGCGCCTGGACGGCCAAGGCCCGGCGTCCATCGAGGACTGGCCGGTGGTCATCCGCTTCGGCGCGTTCGTCGGAGTGCTGCGCGATGCGGGCTGGGGTGATCCGC
>CAZICY010000161.1:0-2110 GCA_964537955.1 uncultured Actinomyces sp.
CCGCCTCCCTCGGCATCCCGCAGGAGGCCCTGGAGCCCTACGGCCACTACAAGGCGAAGGTCTCCAACGCCTGGCTCGACTCGCTTCCCGACCGACCCGACTCGCACCTCATCCTCGTCACGGCCATCAGCCCGACGCCGGCGGGAGAAGGCAAGACGACCACCACGGTCGGCCTCGGCGACGGCCTGCGCCGCATCGGCAAGGACGCCATGATCTGCCTGCGCGAGCCGTCTCTCGGCCCGGTCTTCGGCATGAAGGGCGGTGCGGCGGGCGGCGGCTACGCCCAGGTCGTGCCCATGGAGGACATCAACCTCCACTTCACCGGTGACTTCAGCGCCATCGGCCTGGCCAACAACCTCCTCGCCGCGCTGATCGACAACCACGTCCATCACGGCAACGCACTGGGCATCGACGTCCGCCGCATCACGTGGAAGCGCGTCATGGACATGAACGACCGGGCGTTGCGAGACATCGTCGTGAGCCTGGGCGGGCCTGCCAACGGCTACCCACGCGAGGACGGCTTCGACATCGTGGTCGCATCCGAGGTCATGGCGATCTTCTGTCTCGCGACGTCACTCGAGGACCTCAAGGAGCGCCTCGGCAACATCATCATCGGCTACAACCGGGACAAGGAGCCCATCCGCGCCCGCGACCTCGACGCCGATGGCGCCATGACGGTGCTGCTCAAGGATGCCTTCCAGCCCAACCTGGTCCAGACCCTCGAGCACACCCCCGCCTTCGTGCACGGCGGCCCCTTCGCCAACATCGCGCACGGCTGCAACACCGTCGTCGCCACCAATGCAGCGATGAAGCTCGCCGACTACGTCGTGACGGAGGCCGGCTTCGGAGCCGACCTGGGCGCGGAGAAGTTCATCGACATCAAATGCCGCAAGTCCGGCCTGCGACCCTCGGCGGCGGTCATCGTGGCCACGATCCGCGCCCTGAAGTACCACGGCGGAGCAGACCTCAAGACGATCACCGAGGAGGATCTTGGCGCGCTGGAGAAGGGCATCGTCAATCTGAGGCGCCACATCGAGAACGTCCGCGATGTGTACGGCGTGCCCGTCATCGTGTCCATCAACAACTTCACGTCGGACACGCAGGCCGAGGTTGATCTGCTGCGCAGACTGGTCTCCGATGCAGGCGCTCAGGTCGTGCTCGCCACCCACTGGGCCGACGGAGGCGCAGGCACGGAGGATCTCGCCCGGGCTGTGGTCGAGATGTGCGAGCAGCCGAGCGAGGTCACCTTCGTCTACCCAGACGAAGCCACGCTCTGGGAGAAGATCGAGGCGATCGCCACGCGCGTCTACCGCGCCGACGAGGTCACCGCGAGTTCCAAGGTCCGCACTCAGCTGCGCGAACTGCAGGACATGGGCTACGGCCACCTGCCGGTGTGCATCGCCAAGACGCAGTACTCCTTCTCGACCGACGCGGCCCTGCGCGGGGCACCCACCGGGCACAGCCTTGACGTGCGCGAGGTGCGGCTGTCAGCGGGGGCGGAGTTCGTGGTCGTCGTCTGCGGCGACATCATGACCATGCCCGGACTGCCCAAGGCGCCGGCTGCCCAGAAGATTGACCTCGTCGACGGCGCGGTCGTGGGACTCTTCTGACATGGACTACGACATCCACACGGTCGAGATCGACTCCCAGCACGCCGCCGTCGTCGCGGGCACCTGCGCGGTCGAGGAGGTCGGCCCCTTCCTCGGGCGGGCCTTCGACCAGGTCCTCGGCGCTCTCGCCCGCGAGGCGGTCGCCGTCGACGGCAAGCCCTTCGCGCGCTACGACATGGTCGACGGCGGGTTCCGAGTCGAGGCCGGGTTCCCCTGCCCCGCCAACCTCGACCTCGACGGCGAGGTGCACACCATCACCCTTCCCGGCGGGACTGCGGCCGTGACCACTCACGTCGGCGCATACGAGGGCGTCGCCGCCGCGTACGCGGCGATCGAGCAGTGGTTTGCCACGTCGGAGCACCGCCCGACGGGCGCACCGTGGGAGACCTACCTCGACGGCCCCGAGGTGCCGCAGCCGCGCACGACCGTCACCTGGCCCTGCACGCTCGACTAGTCACCGCCACTTCTTCGGGTGGCGTCGCCTACGCCGGAGTCAGTTC
>CAZICY010000162.1:0-2100 GCA_964537955.1 uncultured Actinomyces sp.
ATCCGGGCAGGCTGCTCTTCTGCTCCGACGTCGTCGCCGAACTCGACGCGGCGCGCGAAGCGGGCTGGCAGGTGGTGCGCGTCCGCCGCCCCGGCGAGCCGCACGCCGTCGAGGACTCGGCGTATCCCGAGGTCACCGAGATGACCGACATCCGCCTCTTCTAGCCGCCTCCCAAAGGTTCCGCCAAGAAGTCAAGACTTCCGCGGCCCCGGAAGTCTTGGCTTCTTGGCCAGGCTTCCCACGGTTCAGCGGCAAAGCCGCAACGCCAGTGTGATGCGCGCCAGGACCGCTTCTGGATGGCGCAGGAGTTCCTCCCAAGTCCACCTCACGAAAATGTAGCCCTCGGCCTCCAGGTCCGACTGGCGCCGCTTCTCCTGCCAAGCCGTGTGGCCTGCGTGAAACTTCACCGCGCCATCGCACTCGCCGATGACACGACCTCGAAAGAGAAAGTCGACGCGCCAGAGAACTCCACTGGCCCCCTTAAGGCAGACCTGTGGCACAGGCATGTCCAGGCCCCACTCGTGAAACTGCGCCCAGGACAACGATTCCAATGCTGTCTCCACCCTGGGGTCAGCGATGCGCATCGCCAGTTCCAGTCGCGCCCACGCACTGGCTGCCGCCGCACCCAGCCCTTGAGGGCCTCCGCCTCCCTGGATGTCCGCGCCCGCAGCGACCACCGCCATCTCCTCCAAAAGAGCCGTACGCACCCGGACGTCGCCCATAGCCGCAGCAAGGGCTCTGCTCGCCATGCGGGCGTTATCGACCTCAAGAAGCTCCCAGTGCCGACGCAGTCCCCCATGAAGCACCACCAGCCGGCCAGGAAGCGAAAGGCGAGGTCCCGCAGCGATGTGAAGAGCAGTGAGAAGCGGATTCGTCATGGGAATGTCGCCGGGACCAGGCACCACTTGCTGAAGATCCACGTCGCGAAGGGAGATGCGGATCCCGCGCCGCACACCAGCCTTCAGGCCTGATTGACGTGGCACCAGGAGTACCGGATGAGCGGGAGGCTCAACCTGATACAGAGGGAGTTGCCAGGCCTGGCTCGCTGAAGCAGCACCGAGTACGGCTGGCACACCGTCCTCAGCGAATTCGGCGATCCGATCCCTCACTCTGGCTGCCTCGACAGATGGGAGGGCGATCCCGCCCGCCGGTCGGCCAACGTGCTCGCCGACGACCTGGTAGCGGCCCCGCGCCAGACGGTAGAGGACCCCGGCACCGACAGCGGTCCACAGTCGGTGCTGGGCTATGCCCACTCGCTCTGCGTCTAGTGGGGTGAAGGTGGCGTTACCGAACTCAGTGGCAAGGGCGCTCACCGTGACGAGGACTTCTGGCCGGGACATGCGTCGAGACTGACGACCCCCAAAAGGCAAGACAACAGCAGCGCGATCCACTGTGGACAAGCCCTCACCCGCCCTGTGAATACCTCGGCAGACTTATCAAGACTTCCTACACCCGGGAAGTATTGATAAGTCGGCGAAGCCTCGCGAAACAGGCGGAACTAGCGGGGGAACGCGCCCGCGACTCCGCCATCCACGGGGATGACGGCACCGGTGGTCCGGGACGACGCATCGGAGAGCAGGAACGCCGCGGTGCGCGCGACATCGGCTGTGGTCACCCGTCGCTTGAGGATGTTGCGGGCGGCGTAGAAGTCCTCGAGTTCCTCCGGTGCGATGCCGTGGGCGGCTGCCCGCTCTTCGCGCAGCCCACCGTCCCACAGTCGCGAATTGTCGAAGACCGCATCCGGATTGATCGCGTTGGCACGGATCCCTGCTGCGCCACCCTCGAGGGCCGCGATACGCATGAGTTGCACCATGCCGGCCTTGGACACGGAGTAGGCGCCGAAGCCTGCGCCAGGACCGAAAGCGTTCTTGCTCGCTACGTAGACCAGCGATCCGCCGGAGCCTTGCTCCTTGATCACGCGCATGGTCGCCCTCGTCATGAGGAAGCCACTCGCGAGGTTGATGCGCATCGCCGCGTCCCACTGGTCGAGGGTGAGCTCTTCGAGGGTGCCGGTCACGCCGATGCCGGCGTTGATCACGGCACCATCGAGACCACCGAAGGTGCGCACGGCCTGGCGGACCGTGTCCTCCACGACCGACT
>CAZICY010000163.1:0-2095 GCA_964537955.1 uncultured Actinomyces sp.
GCGTCCAACTTGTCGGGATGATGCATCTCGATGATCTCGACGGATTCGAAGTAGGGCGCGGCCTCGCGCGCAAAGCGCATGAGGAGTACGGCGCCGAGGGCGAAGTTGGGGGCGATGACCACGCCGACGCCAGGGTGGGACGAGAGCAGGCCCCGCACTTCGTCCAGGCGCCCCTCATCGAAGCCCGTGGTGCCCACGACGACATGGATCCCGTGCTCGATGCAATGGCGCAGCGTGCCCATCACTGCTTCGGGAGTGGTGAAGTCCACAGCCACCTGGACACCCGCGGACTCAAGGCGAGACAGCGGGTCCCCGATATCCAAGGCCGCAGCGAGGTGGAGGTCATCGGCCGCGTCGACGGCCCGGACCACCTCGGACCCCATGCGCCCAGCGGCGCCGACGACCCCGACCTCGATCACGTAGGCAGCCTAGTGGGGGCTCCTCGGGCCGTCGGAGGTGCAACGCGGGCCCGCGCGCCCCATGATGTGCGGATGCGCATGAGACTTCCGCTCCTGGCCGTCGCGTCCTCCGGTGCCCTCGTCGCCGGCTTTCTCGCGGGGGCGGGCGCCCCCGCCGTCGCCGAGACGCGGACCGGCGTACCCCTCCCGTCCATTACCCCGATCCCCGGCGAGGCGATCTTCACGGGAGCGCAGCAGGATCTGGACGCCCTGGGCTACACCGAGCGCGAGTACGTCGTCAGCGTCACGGACCCCAAGGTCTACCGCTACGCCGGCAAGTCGGTGCGCACGCTCGTCACGCCGGCGCCCAAGGTCGCGGGCGGCTACAAGTCGCGGATCATCGTGCGGGCGCCCAAGGACCCCGCCGAGTTCAACGGCCGCGTCCTCGTGGAGATGATGAACACCACCACGCTGGTCGACCTCGACATCGCCTGGCAACAGGCGCACGAGTACCTCGTCCGCGACGGGTGGGCATACGTGGCCATCACCGTGCAGCAGACGGGCATCAATGCGCTCAAGCAGTTCAAGCGCCAGCCCACGCGCTACACCGGGCTCGGACTCAATCTCCTCACGCCCGCCGCCGCCAAGGATCCCGCCAACGGCACCCGGGACCCCTCGCTCGCGTGGGATCTCACCTCGCAGGTCGGGGCCCTGATCGCCCAGGGCGGGACCTCGAGCCCGCTGGCCGGGTACAACGTGGAGTCGCTCTTCCTCACGGGACAGTCGCAGATGGCCGGGTACGCCACCACCTACATCAGGGCAATCCATCCACGCCATCGCGTCTACGACGGCTTCCTCGTCGCATACCGAGGCTTCGGCGCGACGAACCTGCAGTACGCCCGGGCGGTCTCGGGCGTGGTGCCCTCAACCTCGAACTCGGTGGCGCAGCGCACCCTGCGCGGAGGCGGCGCCCCGATCATCTCGCTGCAGTCGGAATCCGATCCGCTCCGCCTGCCTCCCGCGGCGGAGATCCCCGGCGTTCGCGCGTCGCTCTGGCGCGCCGACTCCGATACGCCCAGCGATCGCTTCCGCCTGTGGGAGGTGGCCGGCTCCTCGCACAACGACCGGTGGGGTTCGGAGCAGGCACTGGCCATCCTCGTCCGGGACTTCGGCCTGCCCTTCGCACCCGAGTGCCCGTGGACCGCACCCGCAGGCGTCAACGACTTCCCCATGCGCTTCGGTTGGCACCGCGCGCTCGATGCCCTCGCCACGTGGCACGAGGCGGGCACCGCTCCCGCGTCCGGCGCCCGGCTCCAGCGCGACGCTGCCGGAGTTATCCAGAGAGATAGCAACGGCAACGCGGTGGGCGGCATCCGCATGCCGCGCATCGAAGTGCCTGTCGCGACTTACACCCCGGTGACCCCCGGGCCTCTCTTCTGCCCCCTCACGGGCACGCAGACACCCTTCGCCGCGGACGACCTCGCCACCCGCTACCCCACGACGGATGACTACGTCGCCCAGGTCCAGGCCAAGGTCGCACAGTCGATCGCGGACGGATTCCTCTTGCCCGAGGACGGTGCGTCCCTAGTCGAGTCCGCCCGTCGCGGACCCGCGGCCGAAGCTGAGACGATCCAGAAGTACTAGCAGGGCAGGTCGTCGAAGGGGCCGATAGCCGCGTACGTGATCGGCTCGCGGAG
>CAZICY010000164.1:0-2075 GCA_964537955.1 uncultured Actinomyces sp.
CTCTGAGCCTAGGGCCCCATATGCTGTCGACCTCAGACACGACGCCATGGAGACCGATGCCTTCCCTGACCCGCCTGTCGCTCATCTGGGTCGCACTGGCGCTCGCCCTCACGGCCGCCGCGGGAATCTTCGCGGTGAACCAGTCCGCCCATGCGGCCCCCTCGGTCACGACCGCGCCGGCCGCCGATCCCACAGGCGCCGAGGCCCTGATCTCCGTTGCGATCACGAGTTTGTCGAACGTCAGCCTGCAAGAGGGCACCTTCCACGCCAACTTCTACCTCGGCGTGGCTTGCAGCGAACCCTGCCGCGCAGACGAGTGGGACCTGGTCAACGCCACCGGCTACACGTCCGAGGTCTCGCTGGAGGAAGTAGGGCAAACGTGGTGGCAAATCTCCGGGACCTTCGTCCTCCAGCCTGACGTGCGACTCTTCCCCTTCGACACGCAGAAACTCCCCATCATCATCGAGCACCAAAACCTCACCGTGGAGCAGCTCACCCTCGTGCCCAATGTGCCCGGCAGCGAGGTCAGCTCGGAGATCGGCGTCCCCGGCTGGAGCCTTGAGCCCTTCACCTTCACCTCATCCGAGCACTACTTCCCGGCCTTCGATCAGACCTACTCTCAGGTGGAGTTCAACGTTCCGATTGGCCGTAGCGCCGTGGCCAGCATCACCAAGTACTACATCCCGCTCTTGACGTTCATCCTGCTCGGCATGGCGACGCTCTTCCTCGGACGCAACGACTACCAGGTCAGGACTGCCGGGACCGCACTCGTCGGCCTCACTGTCTTCTACGTCTTCACCGCAGGTGGCGTGGGCTCCGTCGGATACCTCACCGTGTGGGACGTGTCCGTCATCGTCGGCTACATCGCCCTGGGTCTGGTGCTCTTGGCCGGAATCATCGGCTCCCACCTCTTCCACGAGCACAAGTTCGATGGCGAGGCCGGGGAGGCCCTCAACAAGAAGATCCGCTTCGGATTCCTCACCGGGATCATCATCTTCCTCGCGATCAGCGCCGTCATCATCACTCTCGTCGCCTCACTCACCTGATTGTCCTCACAACATTGAGGGGCTGGATCCTCGCGGATCCAGCCCCTCAATGTTCGAAGTGTGATCAGGCGCCAGAGCAGGGGGCGCTGTAGTCGTACGCCTGGGCGGTCGGCCCGACGTAACCCATGAGGAGCGTCTCGATGCCGAGAGCGGCCTCCTCAGACGGGATGTTGATCGACACCGAGCGGTCGACGTCCGCAGGCGGGCCGCCGACGAGCGAGTTGGGCAGAGCGCCCTCGTAGTCGACCTCGACGCCACCCTGCACGGCGGCGACCAGGCCCTCGCGGGTCAGGTCACCACTCGCAGCGGCCTTCTCGAGAGCTGCCTTGAGGGGGTACTGCCACACCCAGCCGTAGGTGTAGCCGTCGTTGGAGGGGAGGATGCCCTCGCCCAGCTGGGCCTGCATCGCGTCCATCGCCGCCGACGGAGTGCCGAAGGAGCCCGTGGTGCCGACGTTGGTGTAGGTCGCGAGGAGTGCAGGAGCGGCAGCCGTCTGCAGCAGGAGCGGGTTCCATGTCGGCGCTGCGCCGAGGAACTGCCCCTCGAAGCCGCCGGCAACGGCCTTGCCGATGATCTCAGCGGCCTCTGCCGGACCGACGCCGATAGCGACGACGTCGGCGCCCGACTCGACCACAGCCGACACGGCCGCGTCCTGGTTGCCCGCGGTGGCGTTGGGCGCAGTCTCGACGATGCCCGCAAACTCGACTCCATTAGCGGCGGCCCACTTCTCGGCACCCGCGGCGTAATCGCCGCCGTAGTCACCGGGATAGCCGACTGCGACGAGCTTCGTGATGGGGGTCTTGTTCTCCACCCACCAGTCGAGGCCACCCATGGCGGCGATGCAGTACGAAGAACCCGACTCCAAGATGACGCCACCGTCGGTCTCGGGGAACTGCCAGCCCGACCACCACGAGGCGGGAACACCGATGACGTTGTCGGCCTCCATGTCGCCGAGGATCGCCTGGGTCTGCGGCGTGCCCAGCGTCTGGGCGAGCGCGAGAATGTTGGGCTCGATCGCGCGGTACTCCT
>CAZICY010000165.1:0-2064 GCA_964537955.1 uncultured Actinomyces sp.
AGTGGGACACCTCCAAGCCGGATGGCACCCCCCGCAAGCTCCTGGATGTGACCCGGATGAAGTCGCTCGGCTGGGAGCCCCAGATCAGCCTCCGCGAGGGCTTGACGTCCACCTACGAGGGATTTCGGGGGGGACTCCCCTAGGCTGCACTCATGCGCGTGCTCATCACCGGGGGAGCAGGGTTCGTGGGGTCGCACCTCGTGGATGCTCTGCTGGCACGCGGCGACCAGGTGATGGTCCTCGACGACCTCTCGACCGGCCGCCACGACAACATCCGCGACCACATCGGCGACCCAAACTTCGAGTTCGTCCTTGGCTCAATTCTCAACGAGGCACTCGTCGATGACGCCGTGCGCCGCGTCGACGTCGTGCTGCACCTCGCCGCTGCCGTCGGCGTCGAACTCATCGTCGGCCGGCCACTCGAATCCCTCGCGACCAATATCCGCGGCTCGGAGATCGTGCTCGAGAAGTGTCACAAGTACGGCCGCAAGGTGCTCGTCACCTCGACCTCGGAGATCTACGGCAAGAATGAGTCGGACCTGCTGAGTGAGGATGATGACCGCATCTTGGGATCGCCGCTCAAGACCCGCTGGTCCTACAGCGAGGCCAAGGCGATCGAGGAGGTGCTGGCCTACTCCTACTGGAAGGAGAAGGGCCTCCCTGCCGTCATCGTGCGCCTCTTCAACACCGTCGGCCCGCGTCAGGTCGGCTTCTACGGCATGGTCATCCCGCGCTTTGTCGAGCAGGCGCTCAAGGGTCAGCCCATCACCGTGTATGGAGACGGCACGCAGCGCCGGTGCTTCTGCCACGTCGCCGACGTCGTGCAGGCGCTGCTGGGTCTCATGGACTCGCGCGAGGCCGAGGGCCAGGTCTTCAACGTCGGCTCGCAGGAGGAGATCTCCATCGCCGACCTCGCTCTGCGCGTCATCGACCAGCTCGGCTCATCGAGCCCGATCGTCAAGGTGACCTACGACGAGGCCTACGAAGAGGGCTTCGAGGATATGCCGCGCCGTGTGCCCAACACGGCTCGCGTGAGCGACCTCCTCGGCTGGCAGACACAGCGCAACCTCAATCAGATCATCGCCGACGTCGCGGCCGATATCTCCACGCGATGAGCCCCTGGCTCTACGTCGCGGCCTTCGTCGGCTCCGGCATCCTCTCCGCTGTCTTCGTCCAGTTATCCATTTGGCTCGCGCACTGGTCGGGCCTGACCGACGGCCCTGACGGCGGCCGCAAGACGCAGGATCGGCCTATCCCCAAGCTCGGCGGCATCGCCGTCGCGCTCGCCTTCACGCTGGTCTTCCTCACTGCGGTGGGAGTGTCGGGAGAGATCACGGCCTTCCAACTGCTCGCTTCGGTGCTCCTCCCCGCGCTCATCGTTGCGGGTCTCGGCTTCATCGACGACATCCGAACACTCAATCCATGGATTCGGCTCGTCGCGCAAACACTGCTGGCACTACTGGTGTGGTTCACCGGCACCCAGGTGGGCTTCTTCGGCCTGGACTGGCTGGACGCTCTGGTCACCGTGCTGTGGATCGTGGGCCTCACCAATGCGATGAACCTGCTCGACAACTCGGATGGCCTCGCAGCCTCGACCGCGCTCGTGGCGGCGCTTGGCACGGGAATCGTCGCCGTGATCTACGGGCAGTTCTTCGTCGGGGCCCTCGCATTCGCCCTGGCGGGCACAGCAGCGGGCTTCCTGTGGCACAACTGGCATCCCGCGACCGTCTACCTCGGGGATGCCGGGGCCTATTTCCTCGGGTTCCTCTTGGCGATCGTCACGTTGCGCCTGCGTCCGGTGGGTATCGCCCTGCCCTGGAGCGCGCTCATCCCGGTGCTTCTAGTCTTCGTGCCGATTCTGGACACCACCTTCGTCGTCATCCGTCGGGTGCTTGCCGGTCGGCATCCCTTCACGCCGGGACGGGATCATCTTTCGCATGTGCTCATGGATCGTGGGCTGTCGGTCCGTCAGGCAGTGGGCGCGCTCCAGCTCGTCCTCGTCCTGAGCGTGGCTGGCGCCGTCGCCCTGGCCTGGTCCTTCCGCTAGTCCTCGCTCATCGATCC
>CAZICY010000166.1:0-2061 GCA_964537955.1 uncultured Actinomyces sp.
CCGTGTCGATGATCCGCTGGACGTCCTCGGGGGTGACGGACGTCTTGCCGGTCCAGGTCGCGACGTCGTCGAGCACCTTGCGCTCCTTGGCCGCGCGAGCCTCAGGCCCCACGACTGCCTCGGCCTCCATCCAGCGGCGCTTGGTCTCCCAGCCCAGCTCGCGCTGGCGCAGGGCCAGTTGCATGGCATCCATCTGCTTGTCATCGCACTGCAGGCGCCACACCTCGCGCAGCGTCTGCGGCAGTTCCAATCGGTAGTCATGGCCGCCCTCGACGAAGACGCCGGGCGTGGGCGACAGAGCGTTGAGCATGTCGATGAACGTGGCGAAGAAGGTGGTCACCGGCCACCAGATCGTGTGCCGCGGCGATCCGGGCGGGCGCTTGCCCCATGGGCCGAGCCACGCGGGGCGCTTGTAGAGGACCTGGATCCAGAACTTCGGGATGGGATCGTCGCCGTTCTGCAGCAGGAGGTAGCGCACGCGTGCCCGCTCCTCCGCGGGCAGGGAGAGCCAGTCGCCAACCCAGCGCGGGAGGTAGATATCACCGGGGCCGACGCCCGGGGGCTCCGACACGGTGCGATCGCCCCAGATCTGCTGGCGCCACTTCGTGGCCTCGGGGGTGCCGATCCACAGGGCCGCCTCGAGTCCGAGGCTCTCGGGCCCGAAGACACCCATGCCCTCGAACATCTCCTCGCTCACCTGGGAGCCCAGGCTCTCGCCGAACAGGAACATGCGAGGCCGCTTCTCCGGTGGCATGGCTGCGAGTCGCTGGGCGATCCCGGCGAAGACCATGCGCGTCTGGTCGGTGCCGCGCTTGACGTCGGTGAGCGAGAGCGAGGACGGCAGCACGGAGTACTGGATAGCCAGGCTCGCGCAGTCGCCGCGCGTGAGGTATTCGAAGGTCTCGCATGCGACGTAGTTGACGTAGCCCGAGCCGGTGGGCGACCACAGGGCGACGTAGGGACGCTCGAGAGCACGGGTGCGATCGATCTCGTCGAGCAGGACCTGAGCGCGACCCTCGTTGGTGGAGGCGCTGGACAGGCTGGCGTAGATCCGGATCGGCTGCTGCGCGGGCTCGCCCATCACTGCGGAGATGGTGTCGGGCCGCAGCACCATGCTGAGCCAACGACGCCCCTCGCGGCTCTGGTCCGACCACGACCGGCCGGACACGGGAGAGCCGGTGATCTCGGGGATGTCCGGAGGCGTGGCGTGCGCGGGCTCCATGCCCTCGCCGGCGTTGCCGAGTTCGCGGTCGACGAACTTCAAGGCCAGTCCCCCGACGACCACGGTGGCCGCCGCGGTGAGGCCGCGCGCCACAGTGGCGTGATCCTCGGGCGTCCCGCCGAAGAGCGACGCCACCCCGCGGCCCCACAGATGCGTCACGCGTGACTCCACGGCAGCAAGCCCGAGCAGCGTGCCGGTGACCGCGAGGCCGATGCCGGTCGCGGTGAGCGGGTTGACGGTGAGGTCCTGGTCTTGGGCGACGACGCCGGGCTCGCTCGCCGCGAGTTCCTTGATCGCGCGCACGACCCCGCCGAGGCCCTCGTCGCGAGAGGCACGGAAGGACTCGAGCTCTGCCGCGCCGATCTGCTGGCCGAACAGACGGGTCATTCCGTAGACGCCACCACCGAGAGCGGCGACGCTGCCGGTGGTCGCGGCGATGCGCACCGGTGTGCTTGGGATCTCCTCGATGACCCGCGAGGCCATGCCCGTTGCCGCGGCGGCTGCCATGGCTCCGGCCCCCAGCCGGGCCCACGACCGCCAGGTGGGCTCGTGTTCGCGCCATGCGAGCAGGCGGTTGGCCGCCACCGAGCCGAGCACGACGAGCGCGTCGCCTGCCACCTGTCCTCGTCGTCCGCCCACGCGGGAGCCCAGCGCGCTCAGGGCGCTGTGCGCGGTGGTGCCCCAGGTGTAGGCGGCGAGGCCGGAGACGCCGGTGATGATGCCCTGGTCGACGCTCTTCCGGGTGAGGAGGTTGGGCTGGTAGGACAGGCCCACGCTCACGGCAGCGAGCATGAGCCCGGCACGCGAGGAGGGGTCCAGGTCGCGCGGCACGCGCAAGC
>CAZICY010000167.1:0-2038 GCA_964537955.1 uncultured Actinomyces sp.
ACGCCCTCCGGGTGATTACCCAGGCTGATTCGGGCAAGGCCAAGCGGCTGCGCAACGAATCGCGCGTTCTCGTGGCGCCCTGCGATGCCCGGGGCAATCTCAAGGGGGCGCAGGTCGAGGGTGCGGCGACCCTTGAGGATGCAGCCGAGACCGCGCGCACGGCGCAGCTCATCGAGAAGCGCTACGGCCTGCTGGGCAAGCTCATCATGTGGCGGAGTCGGCGTGCGGCGAGCAAGCCCGGCGCCGCGGGACAGGTCGGCATCCGGGTCAGCGTCGCTGGCTAGGAGACTTCACTCGACGGTGATACGGCCGTCGGGTGCTGGGACCTGCGTGACCACGCCGTTGGCTGCGTCCTTCTTGATCGCGGCGACGATGTCGTCGAGGTAGGGCCCGCGGATCACCGCCTCCGCCGGCCGGAAGACATCCACGTAGCCGTCACCGCCGTACACCATGAAATCGACGGTGGCCACGGTGTAGGTCCGGTTGTCCGCGGGGATCGGTGTGCCGTCCGCGAGGGTGACGCGGGTGACGCGCTGGCCCACGGGCAGATCGGGGTCGAAGGCAAAGCGGAATCCGGCGATCTGCGGGAAGCGACCGTCGGAGGGGTACCCGGAGACGCCGTTCTCCAGGGCCTTCCAGAGGTCGGCGCCGGAGATCCGGGTGGTCGCCGCGCTATTGCCGAAGGGGAAGACCGCCACGAGGTCACCGAGAGAGACGTCGTAGGGCCCGCTCGACCCGGGAGCGGGGCGGACCAGCGTGGGGTCGCCCGGGGTGTACTTGCTCGCGGGGAGGGTGTCGCGGATCCCGCCGCCGTTGAGGAAGGCCAGTTGGGTGCCGTAGGTGCGGCGCACGACTTCCGCGGAGTAGGTGCCCATGGGCGTCTCACCAGAGCGCTCGACGGGGGGTACGCCGCCTCGAGGGAAGACATCGGCGACGGCGCCGACGCGCACATCGAGCTGGGCTCGGGTCTGCTCGACGTAGCCGTCCACGAGCGCCTGGACCACGGGGTCGGGGGCGACTCCCGCCATGTCGGCGACGGTGACGGGCTCGGTGTCGGCACCCACCACGCGGCCTGCGCGGGTGTCGACGCAGACCTGGGTGCGGGAGTACTCGAAGCCGGAGTTGGGCACCTGGGCGACGAAGGTGCCCCGGACGTAGGACATGAACGCCTGGTGCGTGTGACCGCCGTAGACGATGTCGGCGCCGCGCAGGTTGCGCGCGACCTGGAGCAGTCGACCCTTGGGGCGGCCGTCGACGTTCATGGACCAGCCCTGGTGCGCGAGGACGATGACCACCTCGGCTCCCCGGGCGCGCACCCGGTCGATGGCGCGCTGCACGCCACGGGTGGAGGCCGAAATAGTCACCTCCTGGCCCGTGTCTGGGTCCGTGAGGTTGCCGGGCGCCACGACCTCGGGGGTGTCCTCGGTGTTCATGCCGACGATCCCGATCGTCACCCCGCCGCGGCGCAGCAGCACCGAGTCGCGGACCTGCTTCTGCTTGCCGGCAAGGGGCTCGAGGGTGTTGTAGTTGGACGCAACCCACCTGAAGTTGGACGCGTCGATGATGCGGCGCAGGTGCTCCAGGGGGCGGTCATGCTCATGGTTGCCGAGGGTTGAGACGTCCATGCCCATGAGATTGAGGGCCTTGATCGTCGGGAACTCCTCGAAGAGCGCGGACACGGGCGGCGCGCCGCCGATGTTGTCCCCTGAGGACACGGTGAGCGTGGCCGGGACTCGGGCACGATCGCGCTTCCATGCACTCGCGAGCACGCCGGCTCCGGCGGCCGAGGGTGAGGCCTGGATGGCACCGTGGAAGTCGCTGAGCTGCAGGAGTTGGAGGTTGACGTAGCGCTTCGAGGCGCGTCCGGTGACGTCGATTGCGTCGGCGCTGCCCGCGGGGGAGAAGCCGTAGGCGTTGACGGCCTCGACCTGCGGCGTGATGACCGCCTGGCCCGCGACGACCGGCAGGACCGCGGACGTGGCGCCTGCGGGGACGACGACCGGGCAGGAGCCTGGACCCGCATGGATGGAGTACCGGG
>CAZICY010000168.1:0-2000 GCA_964537955.1 uncultured Actinomyces sp.
TGCCCGCCGTCTCCCTGTGGGCCGCGGTCCCCCACTACGTGGCGCAGGCTCCCTCACCCAAGGCGAGCCTGGCGCTCGTGCGGCGCGTGGAGGACCTGCTCGACGTGCCCGTACCGCTGGGCGACCTTGTCGAGGATGCGCGCGCCTGGGAGATCGGCGTAGACGAACTCGCTGCAGATGACGAGGAAGTCGCCGACTACGTGCGCCAGCTCGAGGAGGCACGGGACACGACCGACCTCCCGGAAGCCAGCGGCGAAGCCATCGCGCGGGAGTTCGAGCGCTACCTCCGGCGCCGCGGCACCGACGGCGGCTAGACCGACGTCGATTGATCCTGCATCAGGCCTGGGCGTGCATCGCCTGGTAAGCGCGGATCAGCGCGTCGGTCGAGGAATCCCGGCCCAGAGTCCGATCAGCATCCTGGAGGTCCGGCAGGATCGAATTCGCCATGGCCTTGCCGAGTTCGACGCCCCACTGGTCGAAGCTGTCGATTCCCCAGACGGCACCTTGCACGAAGACGCTGTGCTCGTAGAGGGCGATGAGCGCGCCGAGGGCATGGGGCTCTAGTCGCGCGGCGAGAATGAAGGTCGAGGGCCTATTGCCCGGCATGACCTTGTGGGGCACGAGATCCTCAGGCGTGCCGTCGGCGCGCACCTCTTCGGCAGTGCGGCCGAACGCGAGCACTGCCGCCTGGGCAAGTGCATTGGCGGCCAGCATGTCCTGCATGTCGAAGACCGGCTCGAGCGCCTGGGCGAAGAGAATGAAATCGCAGGCGACGACCTCCGTCCCCTGGTGCAGGAGCTGGTAGAACGAGTGCTGACCGTTGGTGCCGGGCTCTCCCCAGTAGATCGCCCCGGTGTTGTAGTCGACGCGCGCGCCATCGAGGCGGACCGACTTGCCATTGCTCTCCATAGTGAGCTGCTGCAGGTACGCCGGGAATCTCGCGAGGAACTGTGCATAGGGAAGCACGGCGTTGGTGGGGATGCCCAGGAAGTCACGGTTCCACACCGCGATCAGCCCCATCCGCAGCGGGACATTGACCTCGGGATCGGCATGGCGGAAGTGAACGTCCATGGCGTGGAAGCCATCGAGCATCTGCCGGAAGCGCTCCGGACCAATGGCGATCATGGTGCTGAGACCAATCGCAGAGTCCATGGAGTAGCGACCGCCCACCCAGTCCCAGAATTCGAACATGTTTGCGGTGTCGATCCCGAAGGCAGCGACGCGCTCGGCGTTGGTGGACACGGCGACAAAATGCTTCGCTACCGCGTTCTCCCCCAGGGCTGCCACCACCCACTGACGGGCTGCTTTGGCATTGGTGAGGGTTTCCTGGGTGCCGAACGTCTTGGAAGCGACGATGAAAAGGGTCTCAGCGGGGTCGAGGCCCATCAGGGCCTCGGTGATGTCCGTGGGATCGATGTTGGACACGAAGCGGAAGGTCATGTCCCGGTCGGAGTAGTAGCGCAGTGCCAGATAGGCCATCGCAGGCCCGAGGTCTGAACCGCCGATGCCAATGTTGACGACATTGCGCATGCGCTTGCCCGACTCCCCCGTCCAGCTCCCGTCCCGGACCTGATCCGTGAAGGCGACCATGCGGCGGAGCACCCCGTGCACCTCCGCAGCCACGTCAACGCCCTCGACCTCGAGTCGGGCGTCCGCAGGCAGTCGTAGGGCCGTGTGAAGGACGGAACGGTCTTCGGTCGTGTTGATGCGCGCGCCGTCGAACATCGCGTCGCGGCGCTCGAGGACCCGCTGCTCGCGCGCCAGATCAAGGAGCCCGTCCATCACGTCTTTCGTGACGCGCTGCTTGCTGAAATCGACTCGAAGACCCGCGGCATTCAGGGTCCAGGCCGGGCCTCGCTCAGGCTCATCGGCGAAGAGGTCTCGGAGCTTCCTGTCGCGAAGCGATTCGGAGAGGGTCTCGAGCCGTGCCCAAGCGTCCGTTCGTGAAGGGTCGGGTGATTCCGCTACGTTCATGCGCGAAGCCTTGCACTACGGTGGCG
>CAZICY010000169.1:0-1950 GCA_964537955.1 uncultured Actinomyces sp.
GCGTGCTCGCCAACATCATCAGCGAGTACGCCGAGATCGGGCTCACGCCCGTCACGGGGCCGGAGCTGGAGTACTACGTGATGGAGGAGCGTGACGGAGTGTGGGAGCGCACCTTCGACCACAAGGGCCTCGTCTACACGACCGGCGCGATGGTCGATCCGCACGGCTACTTCCTCCACACGCTGCGCATGTGCGACAAGCTCGACATCGGCGCCTTCGCGGGCAACCACGAGTTCTGCCCGTCGCAGTACGAGATCAACCTCTGGCATGCCGACGCGATGCTCTCGGCCGACCGGACCTTCATCTTCAAGACCGCGATCAAGGACATCACCTCGCGCCAGGGCTTCCTCGCCTCCTTCATGGGCAAGCCCTTCAACGACGAGGGCGGCTCGGGCTTCCACGTGCACTTCTCCGTCGAGCGCGACGGCGACAACGTCATGGCCGATGCGCAGGGCGAGCTCACGCCCATCGCCCTGTCCATGATCGCCGGCATCCTCGAGCACGCGCCCGCTCTCTCGGCGCTCACCAACCCGACGGTCAATGCCTTCAAGCGCCTCGGCCCGGACACGCTCGCGCCCTTCCGCATCAACTGGGGGCTCGACAACCGCTCCACGATGGTGCGCATCCCGCCCGAGCGCGGCAAGGGCACGCGACTGGAGCTGCGTATCGGTGACGGTGCAGCCAACCCCTACGTCATCTCCGCTGCGATCCTCGCCGCCGCGCTCGACGGCATCCGTCGCGAGCTCACGGCACCGCCTGCGCTCGAGGGCTGGACCTACGAGGACGAGTCAGCGCCGGTACTGCCCATGACTCTCGAGGACGCGCTCGCCGCGCTCGAAGCTGATGACGTCCTCAAGGACATGCTGGGCAAGACCTTCGTCGACACCTTCGTCACGATGAAGGCGGACGAGGTGCGCCGCTACACCGAGGCCGCGGACGATCCGGCGACTCGAGAGGTGACCGACTGGGAGGTGCGGGAGTACCTCCTGCACTACTAGATCGCCTGCAGTTAGACCGGCTTCGAGCGGTCCTGGAGGAGTGTGCCGCCGGCGAAGGTCACGCCCACCTCGCGGTAGTAGCCCCCGATGACCTCGCGCACGGGCAGCAGTGAGGCGGGCTGGTCCCACTCGGAGTCGTGCAGGGTCAGCTCGGCGTCGCCGCGCCAGGGCTGGCCGAGGTCGGCATCGCGGCCGCCCATCGTCACGACCTGATCCAGGCTGAGTGCGCCGCCAGCGATGCTCGGCATCGTGCGATGGTGCAGCATCGGCAGGGCGTTGACGAAGCCATTGGTGTCGCTCGGCTCGCGCAGCGTCACCTTGGCGGTCGCGAGCCGGTGGTCGTACGCCGCAAGCGTTGCACCGAAGGTGCCACCCGGAGCCACGCGCGGTGCGGCCCTGCCGTGGTTCATGGCGCGGGTGACGTAGATGCTGCCGAGCTTCTTGGGGTAGCCCTGGAACCACCCGCGCCCGATCGCGAAGTCGGTCGTCACCCAGATGAGCACGCAGCGGCTGTACGTCGTCCCGGCGTAGGAGCAGCGCACCACGGCGAAGGTCTCGAGGTACTGCGAGCGCGACGGGTCGAGCAGCTCGCGGCCCTCGGCGCTGCACGACTGCCAGTCGGCCCAGATGAAAGCGACCGCGCCGGGATCCTCGGGTGCGACGTCGAGATCGGCCGGCAGCAGCGCGCGCACGCGCTCGACGTCCGTGCGGTACTCGACGGTGAGCAGGGTCCCCGAGTAGTGCCAGGGCATCTCCGGGACGAGGGCCGAGCCGCCGTCAGGGGTGTAGGGGGGAAGGAATCCGGCCACGGGGGGAGACTATCGCCAGATTCATTCGGGCCCGAACCAATTGGGCGAATGTGCTTGACCTACCGATGGGTATGCGTCACCCTCCGCATCATTCGGGGCCCAACGATCGCGGGCCCCTCGACCCGGAGGGCTGACATGGCCGA
>CAZICY010000170.1:0-1947 GCA_964537955.1 uncultured Actinomyces sp.
AGGCGCAGTAGTTGCTGCCTCTCGGGCGGCGGCACGTCGACTGGGGTTCCCAGAGCGTGCAGGATTTCCGGTTCGGTTTTCTTTCGTGGCATGGGCCACCTGTTTCTCCTTGTGTGCGCAGGGGGTGTGGATGGCCCCGCCCCCCTGCGCAAAGGCGGGGCCATCCACGACTGAGGTGCCTAGTGACTAGGCAGTACCGCCGGTGAACCGCTTGATGTGCGACGTCTGCGGCAGGTTGCCGTCGACGCGGATCTGGAAGCGGAGCGTGACCTGGCCGGTGTTGAAGGCGAAGTCATCCGAGCGGGCCACGTCGATGCCGCCCACGGTGCGGACGTAGTACGACGGGAAGTGACCGGCAAGCACCGAGCGAGCGCCCGAGCCGACCGAAGCGAGTGCCGGGTTCTCGATGAGCGGGTAGCCCAGGATGGTGTCGGGCTGTCCCGGCTGGATCGTCGGCACGAAGACGTAGTCACCGGACGTCGTCTTCAGCTTGCGCATGGCGCCGATGCTGGAGCCGTTGGCCATAACTCCGAAGCCGGGGAGGCGGCGAGCCGCACCGTCAAGGGAGTAGACCAGGTCAATCAGGTCGTCAGCGGTGAAGGCGCCGGTGCCGCGGGTGCCCGCGATAGCGGTTCCGCCCGTGACGCCAGCGGCAGCGGCGACTGCGATGCCGTTGGGCTGGACGGTGCCGGTGCCGACCGTGAGGGCGTTGTTGACGTCGTAGCCGATGGCGTTGCCGGCCTGCTGGCCGAGGAAGCCGATGACGTCAATGTTGCTGTCAGCAAGGAACTCCTGCGACACCTGCACAATGAAGGCGTACTTGTAGGCCTTGAGCGTGGTGCGACCGAAGCCGGGATCCGACTCGTCAATGGTCGCGGCCTCAGCCTCAAAGCCGGCCGTCGACCAGCTGGCGAGCGACGGAAGGACGAGGTCCTCACCAGACGCCGTGTTCAGCACAGTGACAACGGACGGGTCCAGCATGGGTCCGACGAGGCGGGCCTGCTGAATGACGGTGTCGGAGAAGGACGTGGGAACCGGGGCGTTGCTGGTCGTGCGGGCAATGTCGCGCTTTTCGAAGTTGAACGTGTGGGCGCGACGCTCACCCATGAGCAGCGAACGGAGGATGTCGGCGTCAGTCTCAGCCGCAACGTTGCGGGCCTCAACCGGGCGGGCGACGTCCTCAAGCCCACGCATGGACTCGGCAATCTCGCGCTCACGCTTCTCAGCCTCAAGCAGCGTGTCAATGGTGGCGCGCTTCTCGTCAAGCTCCGCGAACGTGCGGTCGACGAACTCGCGCTCCTCGGCGGACAGGCTGCGGCTCTCAGCTGCGGCCTCGTCCATCTTGGCCTTCGCTGCGTGGTACGCCGCCTGGCGGTCGTCCACGAGCTTCTTCAGGTACTCGGACAAAGCAATTCACCCCTTTCTGGGGTACTCGTAAGGATTGCGCAGGTGATGGCAGTCCCGCCGAGGCTCCTCAGAGCGGGTAAACCCTGGCCGCGGCTCCGCGGTCAGGGAAGTATTCAGAGCGCCTTGAAGGCGAGGTCGAGCTTGGTGCGCAGCAGGTCGGTGTCGTCCGCGACCGCTTCGGGCTCCGGCTCAGGTGTCGGCTCGGGTGCGGGCGCCAACTTGGCGACAACCGCAGAGAGCAGCCCAGCCTGGTCAAGCGTGAGGGTGGCGCCACGCTCCAGCGCCTCGAGCGCGCCGTTGAGTGCGTCGGCGTCCTCGCCCGTCTTCTCGGCCAGCATGTCCAGGCTGCGCACGCTTGCCGAGGTCGCCTCATAGGCCGGGAAGGTCACGATGCTGGCTTCATGCAGGCGAACTTGGTTGAGCGTGCGGCGGGAGCCGTCCTCACTCCAAGAGTCACCACCACGCGGGACCGAGAAGCCGAAACTCATGGAGTCAATGACGCGGGGGTTGCCACCCGCCCCTAGGAGCACACCAAGGTCG
>CAZICY010000171.1:0-1944 GCA_964537955.1 uncultured Actinomyces sp.
ACATCATGGACCGCGGCATCGTCCTCACGGGCGGAGGAGCCCTCCTCACGGGGCTCGATGAGCGGCTGCGCCACGAGACCGGCATGCCCATCGTCGTCGCTGACGAGCCGCTCGACTGCGTGGCGCTCGGCTCGGGCAAGTGCGTGGAGGAGTTCGAGGCGCTGCAGCAGGTCCTCATCTCCGAGCCGCGCCACTAGGCGACCGCTCCCGCGCGCGATGAGGGACACCCGGCGATCGAGGATCGTCCTCGCCATCCTGGTGCTCGTCTCGATCACCCTCATCGTCTTCGACCTTCGGGGTGGGGAGAGCGGCCCCACACGACCACTGCGTGTCGCGGGGGAGACCGTGCTGGGCTCTGCCGAGCGGGCGATGGCGACCTTCGTGGTGCCGGTGCGCGGTCTCCTCGAGTCACTCGGCGGGCTGGGTGACGCCGACGCGCGCATCGCACAACTGGAGGCGGACAACGCTCGACTGCAGGCAGAGCTCGACACCGTGGCCAACGATCGCGCACGCGTCGCCGATCTGGAGGCACTGCTCGGTCTCGTCTCGACGAATGACTACGAGACGGTCCCCGCGCAGGTCATCGCGGTAGGACCGGCGCAGGGTTTCGCGTGGACGGTCACGATCGATGCGGGAAGCCGTGACGGCGTGGAGCGTGACATGTCCGTCATTAGCGGCGCTGGTCTGGTGGGCCGCACCATCGACGTCGGTCCCACGACCTCCACGGTCCTCCTCATCGTGGATGCGACCTCCTCCGTGGGCGGTCGACTCTCGGGGACCTCGCAGATCGGCATCGTCTCGGGCACGGGCCGTCAGGACTCCCTCACGATGCAGCTCCTCGACCCGCTCGCCGTGGTGGACGTGGGGGATGTGGTCGTCTCCTTCGGCTCCGAGGGCGGGCGCCCCTACGCCCCGGGGATCCCCATCGGAGTCGTCGCGGAGATGAGGGGCACGGAGGGCCAGCTCACGCGCTCGGCCATCCTCGAGCCCTATGCCGATATCTCGCGCCTGGACATCGTCGGCGTGGTGCTGCGCGCACCGGAGTCGCCTCCGCGCTCCACCCTCGTGCCACCGGTGGGGGGTGGCTGATGCCCGTACGCCGCGCCGTCGTCTCCGCGATCCTCCTCCTGCTCGCCGTACTCATCGAGGTCACGGTGCTCGCCCCCCTGCCTTTCCCCGGGGCCACGCCGACGCTGGTCCTCGTCGTCGTCGTGATCCTTGCCTCGCAATTCGGTGCTTCGACGGGCGCTATCGCCGGCTTCGCAGGCGGCCTGCTCCTCGACATTGCGCCACCGGCGGCAGGGACGATCGGGATCAGCGCCCTGCTGCTCACAGTGGTGGGCTACGCCGCGGGGAGATTCGCCGAGTCCGATGACCGCCCCTGGTGGTCCTTCGCGATCCTGGGCGCGCTCGCGGCACCGCTCGTCGTCTTGGCGGGTGCCGTGCTCGGGGGCCTCTTGGGTGACCCGCGCGTCCGCTGGGAGGACGTCGTGGGCCTCATGCTCAGCGCGGCGGCGTACGCGCTCGTGCTTGGCCTCATCCTCATGCTTCCCCTGCGCCGACTGTGCCGGTGGGCCGTGCCGGAGGCCTACCCACGCTGACGCGTGTTCACCGAATAACGGACGCCGGCGGTCGCGCCAAGGGGGACTCCCCGCTCGCCCGGGCGTACCGTGGACCGGGTCAGCCCGACCGAGGCGGCTTTGCCGACTCGCCGGGCTAGCCCGATAGGGGCGGCTTCGCCGGCCCGCCGGGCGACTCCGGCGCGGCCATCAGGCGCGTCAGGGGCCGGACTAACCGAGGAGGGCGCGATGAGCGACAGGTCGCACCTGCGCTTGGTCGTCCTCGGCGTCCTCATCGTCTCCCTGGTCGGCACCTTGGTGGCGAGGCTGTTCTACCTCCAACTCGTCGTGGGGGAGGAGTACGCCGCCCAGGCCGCGAGCAACA
>CAZICY010000172.1:0-1909 GCA_964537955.1 uncultured Actinomyces sp.
ATCCTCCGCTCGTCGTCCTCGCACTCATCGCCACGCTGGCGCTCGTGCCCGAGTCGCGCGATCCGAGCAAGCCGCGGCTCGACCCGCTGGGCGCAGTGCTCTCCACGGTCGGCCTCGTGGCGTTCGTCGTCACGGTCATCGAGATACCGGATCAGGGCATCACGGCGGTGACGATCACATCGACGATCACCGCGGTTGTCTTCCTCGCCGCCTTCGTGTGGTGGGAACGGCGAGCGCCCAGGCCGCTGCTGCCCATGGAGCTCTTCGCCAACCGTGTCTTCACCGTCGCGATCATCACCGTCGCCCTGGTGTACGGCGCGCTGATGGGCGTGATGTTCTTCCTGCCGCAGTTCCTGCAGCTCGTCCAGGGCGATACGCCGTTGCAGTCGGGTGTCGCAATGCTGCCCGCTGCGGGTGGGCTCTTCCTTGCCTCACTCTTCAGCCCTCGCTGGGCGGAGCGCTTCGGCACGCGCCGCATCGTCGTCATCGGCCTCCTCATCGTGACCGTCGGACTCGCCTGGGCCGCCTACCTCACGGCCGACTCGTCGTACCTCCATGTCGGCGGCAGCCTCGGACTCATGGGCCTTGGCCTCGGCATGGTCCTGCCCCAGGCGACCAATGCCGTGCTCGCTTCGGTGCCTCGGGAGCGGGCAGGGATGGGCTCGGCGGTCAACGATGGCGTCGCTGAGCTCGGCGGGTCACTTGGCGTTGCCATCCTCGGCTCGCTGCTTTCACTGGGCTACCGCAACGAGATCGAGGCGCAGATCACGGCGGCCGGCAATGCGATCGCCTCGATCCCGTCAGGGGTCATCGAGGCTGTGCGTGAGTCCCTGGCGGCGGGTTCGCTCGCCGTAGCCCAGCTCCCCGCCGAGATCGCCACCCCCATTCGCGAGGTGGCGGGCAATGCCTTCGTCTCGGGCATGACGACGGCCCTCATGGTCGCTGGCGCCATCGTCCTCGCCGGAGCACTCCTCGCCTGGCGGCTCTTCCCCGCCCGCATGGAGCGCGTCGAGGAGTAGAGCCGATGTTCGGCATTCTCACGCTGCACGGGATCGTGACCGCAGACCGTCGTAGGCTCGACTCATGACTCGCGCCACGCTTGCCGTATCCGTCGCCATCGCCCTCGGTCTCTCCCTCGCGGCCTGCGGTGGCTCGTCGACATCGGAGGTAGCCCAAACAGCGGATGCCGGAGCGGTCGCGGCGGAGCTGGCCACTGAACCGCCAGCGGATCACGACGCCGACAACTTGGACTGGTACGAGAGCACTCCGACCATCCTGCGCGGCACGCCGGGCGCTCCGATCCGAGGGCAATCGGACTACATGGTCACCTACGACGACGACGGCGTCATGGGGATGATCAAGAATCAGAGCGCTCACGACGTCTTGGTGCAGACGAAGATGGAGAAGGGTGGCCCTGCCAAGGCCATCCTCAAGCCAGGTGACGAGATGTCCTACAAGCTCTACGGCACCGGCGAGCTCGAGTTGTCCAAGATGGTCGACGGGCAGGTGGTCCCGGACACGACGTCCAAGCTGTGGCTGAAGGACCCCTTCGTCGGACGCCCCGAGACGAAGTTCACCCCGCCCGGCCGGTCGGAGCCCGCCAACGTGCGCACTGGCTGGAAGGAAGGCATGAGCCAAGAGGAGATCTGGGGTGGCATCCGTATTGGTCTCAAGCGCGAGAGCGATGGCTGGAAGATTCCCGCGAGCCAGCAGTACTTGAAGCGCTACAGGAATCCCAATACCCAAGGGACTCCTGACTGGGCGATCTTCACGATCACCGTTTACGGCCTCTAACGGGCAGAGGCAGGCGGGCGGATAGTGTCCGCGCATGCGAGGGATGCGTGCGGTGGCGGTTGCGGCTGCCCTGGGTCTCGTGATGGGCGTTGCCCCCGCTTGGGCAGGCCCTGAT
>CAZICY010000173.1:0-1850 GCA_964537955.1 uncultured Actinomyces sp.
CTCGGCGTCGCGGGTGCGGCTTTTGCCCACGACCAAGGCGGCAGCAGCGGCGATGGCATCGCCGTCATCACCGCAATGCCTATCGGCGTGACGACCAGTGCATCGCAGGTCGGCTACACCTCGGCCTTCATCCGAGGCTCGATCAATCCCAAGTACCTCGCGTCGACGCCGACCGTCTACTACAGCACCAATCAGACGACCGTCGCCAACGGCGGTGGCTCGACGGCCGCGATCACCGGCCCATCGTCTGCCCAGGTCCTCGCAGGCGACACGGTCCAGGCGGTCAGCGGATCGCTGACGGGCTTGACCGCGGGTACGACGTACTACTACCGCGTGTGCGCCCGAAGCGTGGCCGGCAACGGGTGCGGAGCGGTCCTGTCCTTCGCCACCCCGGCTTCCGGCTTCCCCTACTTCACCGCAGATACCCCCGATGACACTGCGACAGCAGGCACGGCGTATCCCTCTTACGCCTTCACTGCGACGAGCTCGCCCTCCCAGGCGATCACCTACGGCGTGGCCAGCGGGAGCCTGCCGCCGGGGCTGACCTTCGACGACAGCACCGGTGTCCTCTCGGGTACGCCGACAGCGGCGGGGACCTACACGTTCACCATCCGCGCGACCAACGCATCGGGAACGACAACGACGTCCGCGCGGACCATCACCGTGGGGGCCAGTCCCACACCGCCTGTGCCACCGACTCCCGCCCCACCAAGTGCTCCGACGAGCGTCGTCGCATCAGCGGGCAACGCTCAGGCCTCCATCACCTGGAGCCCTCCCGCGAGTCCCGGGTCCTTCCCCGTCACCAGTTATCGAGTCACGGCATCACCGGGTGGGCAGTCGTGTCTGACGGCGTCGACGTCATGCACGATCACTGGCCTGACCAACGGCACGACGTACACCTTCAGCGTGGCCGCACTCAACGGTGCGGGATGGGGCACGGCGGGCACGTCGAATTCGGTGACTCCGAGCGCCAATCCGGAGCCGACTCCGGCGCCTGGGCCGCAGCCATTGCCTGCACCCCTGCCACCGGGTGGCTCCTCGCTCACGGTCAACGGCGTTGCCCAGCAGATGACCGTGCAACCCAACGCCGGCTCCAACGGTCTGCGGATCGCGAGTGACGACTTCACCATGACGCTGGATGGCCTCAGGCCCGACGGGCAGCCGATGGATCTGGGACCGGACGGCGTGCTCGTGCTCGATCAGGAGCGCGAGGCGCAGTCCTCGGGGCGCGGCTTCCTCGGTCGATCCGATGTGGACTTCTACATCGACCCGCCTGTCGCCACCGCCCGGAGCGCTCGAACGGCCGGTCTGTACGTCGGCACGCTGGTCACTGAACCCGACGGCACCTACTCCGGGCGCATCACGCTCCCGGACAGCATCGCCGCGGGCGACCACGTGCTGCAGGCTGTGGGTCTCACTGCGCAAGCCCAACCGCGTGCCGTCTCCATCGGCGTGCGGGTGAGTGCGTGGATCCAGCTCGAGCGGGGCACGCGCTCCAGCGATGGACGCCACGACCGGATCCGCACCGCGGGAGACAGCGCGGGGATCCCCGCGGGCACCCGACTCACTCCGTGGATCCGCTACTCCGGGCAGGATGCCTTCCGGCAGGGCACGGCGACCATCACGGTCAGCAGTGACGGCTCATTCCGGTGGACGCGACAGATCCGCAAGGACAAGGCCGTCACGGCGTACGTCTCCTACACCGACATCGAGTCCAATCGCGTGACCTGGGCGAGGGTGAGCTGAGAACCCCGTGTGCGTTCCGCGCGCCCTGCAGTCTCTTTGACGCTCCGCACTAGCGACAGGTGGACGGCGCATAGAGCTCGCGCAGGCCGGCGATATCGCCTGCC
>CAZICY010000174.1:0-1844 GCA_964537955.1 uncultured Actinomyces sp.
AGTACTACACCGCTCTGGCCAAGGAGAATTGCCTCGACGGTTTCCGCTGGCGCAATGGCGACGCGATCAACGCTTCGATCGGCCAGGGCGACACGGGCATCACGCCGCTGCAGCTCGCTATGGCCTACGCCACCATCGCCAACGGCGGCACCGTCTACCAGCCGCAGGTGGCCAAGGCGATCCTCAGCAGTCGCGGTGAGGTCGTGCAGCAGTTCGACCCGGTCGTGCGTGGCGAGGTGCCGGCACCGGAGGGCACCTTCGATTTCTTACGCGCTGCCCTTGCGGGCGTCACTTCGGAGGGCACCGGTCGCGTGCCCTTCGAGGGCTTCCCGCTCGATGAGATCCCCATCGCCTCCAAGACCGGATCCGCTCAGGTCTTCAGCGACAACTCGACCACCGCGTGGTACGCCAGCTTCGCGCCCGCTGACGATCCCCAGTACGCCGTCGTCATGATGGTCACGCGCGGCGGCACGGGATCGCTCACTGCCGGCCCGGGGGTGCGCACGATCTACGAGGCGCTCTTCGGCGTCGTGGACGGCATCGTGGATCCGGCCAAGAGCGTGCTCATCGGTGGCGCACCATCGCGCACTCTCCCGGTCGTCCGCCCTGACGGCACACCCGTGACTCCGGAGGCCAGTCCGTGAGCCTGTCCGAGGCGACACCGAGCCGCCGCTTCATCGGTGCACGCCAGGAGGGTCGTCAGTCCTACTGGCGCAGACTCGACTGGTGGCTCCTCGGAGCCGCTCTCTTGCTCAGTGTCGGCAGTTCGGTATTCGTCTGGTCGGCGAGCCGCTCGGATCTCGCCGGCGACGATCCCCAGTACTTCCTCAATCGGCACCTGGTCAACATCGCCCTCGGTCTCGTACTCGCCTTCATCGTGTCGCGACTCGATTACCGACTGCTGCGTGCCTATGCCCCGGTCATCTATGGCCTGGCCATCGTGGGCATCCTGCTCGTCTACACCCCGCTGGGGACCACGATCGCCGGCGCGCGGGCTTGGGTGCAGGTACCGGGCGGATTCACTCTCCAGCCGTCGGAGTTCGCCAAGGTGGCGATCGTCCTCATCCTCGCGGTGGTCCTCGCCGAGAAGCGTGACGCGGAGGCCGAGCCCCGCGATCGCGATGTCGCGCTTGCCCTCGGCCTCGCCGCGATTCCTATCGGCCTCGTGCTGCTGCAAAACGACACGGGCACGGTCCTCATCATGTGCACGGTGGTGGTCACGATGGTGGCGGTCTCCGGTGCGCGCACGCGCTGGGTCGCGGGACTTCTGGTGGGTGGCCTCACCGCCGCCTTCGTCGCGTGGCAGTTGGGCCTCGTCAAGGACTACCAGATCGCTCGCCTCACGTCCTTCGTCAACCCCGAGGAGGCAGCGAGCACGGCTGCCTACAACGCCACCCAGGCGCGCATCGCCATCGGCGGCGGGGGGCTGTGGGGACGTGGGCTCTTCGAGGGGCCGCAGACACAGGGCAACTTCGTACCCGTCAACGAGAGCGACTTCATCTTCACGGTGATTGGTGAGGAAGCGGGCTTCATCGGTGCTGCCATCACCATTCTCCTGCTGAGCATCGTGCTCTGGCGGGGCATGCGCATCGCCTTGGGTGCGGGTGAGCTCTACGGCCGACTCGTGGCGGCGGGTGTCGTCGCGTGGCTTGCCTTCCAGACTTTCGAGAACATCGGCATGAACCTCGGCATCATGCCGATCACCGGTGTGCCGCTGCCCTTTGTCTCCTACGGTGGTACGTCGATGTTTGCCTCGTGGATCGCCCTCGGCCTGCTCCAGAACGTGCGATTGCACCAGCAGCAACAGGTCTGACAGCACCACGGGTACTCTCATCCCATGCCGT
>CAZICY010000175.1:0-1842 GCA_964537955.1 uncultured Actinomyces sp.
CCGCGCCACGACTCGGCCCGGAGCGCACGCACCGGCAGTTCCAGACGGCCACGCTGGCGCGCATGGGGGCGCGCATCTCATTCGGTAGTGACTGGCCCGTGACGACGTTCGCGCCACTGGAGGGAATCCAGGTCGCGGTCACGCGCCAGATGGACCCGGATGGTCCACCGTGGATGCCCGAGGAGCGCATCAGCGTCGATGACGCCCTCGCCGCCTACACCCTGGGGGTGGCCTTCCAGGCCGGTCGCGACGATGCCGGCCTGATCAGGCCCGGCGCTGTGGCTGATGTTGTGCTTCTCGACGCCGACCCGCGCGCGGTCGACCCCATGAGCATCGGAGCCATCGCCGTGCGCGGCACCTGGCGTCGAGGCAAGCGCACCTACGGGAGCTGAGGTGGCCCTCACCCCAGGCGAGTCCGATCGGCTACTGCTCTTCCTCGAGGGACAGCTCGCGCGTGCCCGTCGCGAGCGAGGCCTGCGGCTCAATGTGCCGGAGGCGACCGCCTACATCGCCGATGCCGTCTGCGAGATGGCACGTGATGGACTGGACCTGCCCACCGTGCGCGAACGAGCGCGGCACTTGCTGGGCGTTGATGACCTACTCCCGGGCGTGCCGGAGCTGATCTCCGATGTGCGCGTGGAAGCTCGCTTCGACGACGGCACGCGCCTCGTCGTCGTGACCGATCCCTTTGGCGTCAGCCTCGGCGATGCGGTGCCCGCTCCGGCGGCAACAGGTGATCTCAGCTTGGACATCACCAATGAGGCGCCCACAGCCATCACCATCAGCTCACACATCCACCTGGCCGAGATCAATCCGCGCCTGCGCCTGGACCGGGAGGCTGCCTTCGGCCGACGCCTCGCCATCTCCGCCGGGGCGACGGTGTGGATCGGCCCCGACGAGACGGTCACTGTGACCACGACCCCCCTGCGGGGCGAGAGGATCGTGGTCGGCAACACGGGACTGATCAACGGGCCCGTAGACGATCCGCAGGTGCGCACGCGAGCGCTCAGCGAGCTTCGACGTTGCGGATACCTCGACATCGTGGACGGCCTTCCCGTCAATGGACGTGCCGACGCTGACATCGCCGTGGCACGGCTCGTGGACGAGCGACGGAGCCAATCGTGAGCGGCTACGGCCCCGCCCCGGGCGACATCCTCGCGCTCGGCGGGACCACACTGCGCCTGCGAATCCCCGACCGCGTCGCAGACGCCGGGGATGAATTCCACGTCGGCTTCGCCAAGACCGGTCGTGACGGCATCGGCCTGGCGCCCGTGACCACTCGAGAGTCCTGCGATGTCGTCATCACCAACGTCATCGTCATGGATCCGATCGACGGCATCCGCGTCGCCTCCATAGGTATGCGCGAGGGTCGCATCACTGGGGTCGGCAGGGCGGGCAACCCCGCGGTCTCCGACGCCATCGACATCGTCGTCGGGTCAGGGACCGTCGTCATCGATGGCGAAGGCCTCATCGCAACCCCGGGGGGCATCGACACCCACGTGCACGCGCTGGCACCGAGAGTCTTCGACGCCGAGATCTCTTCGGGGGTGACGACGGTCCTCGCCCAGGAGGCAGGCCCCGTCTGGGGCGTGGGGCTCGGCTCACCGTGGTTCCTCGGCATCGCCCGGGGGGCGATGGAAGGCGTCCCACTCAACGTCGGCCTGCTCGGCCGTGCCTCGTCCTCACGGCGCAGCGTCTTGGAGGACGCCATCGATGCACACGTGTGCGGCTTCAAGGTGCACGAGGACACGGGCGCGACCCTGATGACCATCGACACCGCGCTGCGCGTCGCAGACGAGATCGACGTACAGATCGCACTGCACACCGACGGGCTCAACGAGA
>CAZICY010000176.1:0-1830 GCA_964537955.1 uncultured Actinomyces sp.
CCTGCTGCGCCACACGCAGGCGCTCAAGCGCGCCGACTTCAAGGGGAAGCTCGATTCCGAGCGACCGCTGTCGGGCAAGGGCAGGTCCCAGGCCAAGGCGCTCGTGCCCATGCTGGGCGCCTACGGCATCGAGCGCGTGCACTCCTCCGACGCCCTGCGCTGCCGCGAAACGGTCAAGCGCTACGCCAAGTCCATCGATGCCGAGGTCCGGCTTGAGCCGGAATTGAGCGAGGAGGCCTACGACGAGAAGCCCAAGCGTGCGGTGCGCCGGATGCAGGAGCTCCTCCTGGACCCGCGGCCCCTCGTCGTGTGCACCCACAGACCGCTCCTGCCCGCACTCGTCGAGACCATCGCCGGGCTGCGCATCAGGGGCACCTTCGACCTCGACCCCAAGCTCCCGCCGGGGGGATTCCTCGTGGTCCACCGCCACTTCGCCGAGGACGCCGAGGAGCCGACGGTCCTAGCCGTCGAGCGTCACGGCGTCTCCGGGGATTGATTCATCAGCCCGACAAACTGTGTTCACCTTCCATTCACCTTGGCCCCGCTCCGGGGTCATCCTGGCTTCCTAGGTTTCGAGTCGTCCGGTCATCGAGACCATGCAATCGACTCACAGGAGGACCAGGGTGACTCGCACCCGCACCGCCGCCATCGCGGCACTCGCCATCTCCAGCGCCCTCGTGCTCGCCGCCTGCGGCGGTGGCTCCAGCAGCGACTCCAGCGCCTCGGGCGACCCCAATCTCACGGGATCGGTCCGCATCGACGGCTCCTCGACCGTCTACCCCCTCACCGCGCTCGCGGCCGAGGACTTCATGGCCGCCAATCCGGGCGTGCAGGTCACCGTCGGCTCATCGGGCACGGGCGGCGGCTTCGAGAAGTTCTGCCGCGGCGAGACCGACGCCAACGACGCATCCCGCGCGATCAAGGAAGAGGAAGCGGCCGCATGCGAGGCAGCCGGCATTCAATACGCACAACTGCAGGTCGCGGTCGACGCCCTCACCGTGGTCGTCAACAAGGCGAACACTTGGGCGACATGCCTTACCGTCGAGGAGCTCGGCGCGATCTGGGCACCCGGCTCGACGGTCAATAACTGGAACCAGGTCCGCCCGGACTTCCCCGATGTCCCCCTCCAGCTCTTCGGCGCGGGCACCGACTCGGGCACGTTCGACTACTTCACCGATGCCATCAACGGCGAGGAAGGTGCCAGCCGCACCGACTACACCCCGACCGAGGACGACAACGTCACCGTGCAGGGCGTGAGCGGCTCTGAGGGCGGCCTGGGATACTTCGGCTTCACCTACTTCGAGGAGAACGCCGACAAGCTCACCGCCGTGCAGATCGACAGCGGCGCCGGCTGCGTCGCCCCGAGCGTGGAGACGGCCCAGGACGGCACCTACACGCCGCTCTCGCGCCCGCTCTTCATCTACCCGTCCAAGCAGGCACTCGCCAAGCCCGAGGTCAAGGCGTTCTTCGACTTCTACGTCGCCAATGACGCCACGATCGCGGCCGATGCGCTCTTCATCCCGCTCAACGAGGAGCAGAAGGCCAAGCTCCAGTCCGACTACGCAGCCCTCTCGGGCTCCTGACAGGTCCCGTTGAGCGATCGCTAGATTGAGTCAATGAGCACAGCACTGGTCGAGTCTGCCGCAGGGGGCCTAAACCCCCTGCGGCAGACGAAGCCGCGCTACGGCGAGAAGGTCATCCGCGTCATCCTCTTTGCCGCGGCGGCCGTCTCGATCCTCACCACCTTCGGCATCGTCATCTCGGTGCTCATCCCCTCGCTGGAGTTCTTCGGCGAGGTCGCGCTGAGCGAGTTCCTCTTCACGACGACGT
>CAZICY010000177.1:0-1812 GCA_964537955.1 uncultured Actinomyces sp.
CGCATCAAGTTCATCTCCGACGGCGATGTCGCGGGCGCCATCATGGCCATGCGCCAGGGCACGGGCGTGGACCTGCTCATGGGGATCGGCGGCACGCCCGAAGGCATCATCACCGCCTGCGCGGTGAAGTGCCTGGGCGGCGTGATCCAGGGCCAACTGTGGCCGCGCGACGACGACGAGCGCGCCAAGGCGCTGGACGCGGGCCACGACCTCGACCGCGTGCTCACCACCGACGACCTGGTCACGGGCGACAACGTGTTCTTCTGCGCGACAGGGATCACCGACGGCGAGCTGCTCCGAGGCGTCCACTACGCCTCCCACGGGGTGCGGACGCACTCGATCGTGATGCGCAGCAAGAGCGGCACGATCCGTGAGGTCGCCAGCGAGCACAGCCTCGCCAAGCTCGGCACCTACGCGGTGGTCGACTTCAGCGGCGCCGACTAGCCCGCGGCTAGATCAGGCCCGCCTCGACTTCGGCGCGCGTCGGCGGCTGCGCGCCCTCGCGGGAGCACGTGATCGCCGCGGCCGCGGCAGCGCGCTCCAGGATCGAGCGCACGGCGTCGTCGGGCAGCGCTGCGATGTCTCCCCCAGCTCCCAGGGCGCCCGCATCGCCGAGCCCGACGAGCAGGGCGGCGGTCACGGTGTCGCCCGCGCCGACCGTGTCGGCGACATCGACAGCGCGCCCGGGCACCTCGATGGCCGGTCGGCCGGGGCGCCATGCCGCCAGCCCGTGAGGCCCGCGCGTGAGCACGACGAGCGAGGGCCCCTGCTCCGCCCAGCGGGCGCACACCTGCTGGGGCTCCTCCCCCGGGTAGAGGAACGCGAGGTCCTCGTCGCTTGCCTTGACGACATCCGACAGCCCGACGAAGGCCTCCACCCGCTCGCGCATGGCCTCGCGCGGGACCGTGCCCGGTCGGGCATTGGGGTCGTAGCTCAGCGTGAGATCTCCTGCCTCGTGCGCCGCGCGCCAGGCAGAGAGCACGGCGTCGACTCCCGGGCCGAGCCAGCTCACGAGCGAGCCGGTGTGCCAGGCCGTGGCACCTGCGGCACGCGCAGCCCCGAGCGCCTCGCCCAGGTCGCCCGCGTCCCACATGAGGTCCGGACTGCCCTGGTAGTAGAAGTAGTAGCTCACCGAGCCGTCGTCCTGCCGCGTGCACACCGCGAGCAGGCTCGGACCCGTGCGACGCAGCAGGGCCGCGGTGGACAGGCCGTTGTCGGTGATGGCGCGATCGAGGAGGGCGGCGAGCCCGTCATCGCCGGCGCGCCCCAGCAGCACCGGCTCGCCTCCGAGGCGACGCACGCCGAGGGCCACATTGGCCGGCGAGCCGCCCGCGACCGCGCGGTAGGACTGGGGGTCCGCTCCTGGCACGAAGTCGACGATGCGCTCGCCGAGGACCGCGATCACAGGCGCACTCACGGCGCCGAACCTATCGAAGCAAGCCCGGCGGGCCGGCGGAGCCGCCCCTGTCGGGCCACGGCGGCCTAGGCTGGTGCCGTGCCTGAGTTCGCCTACGCCGACCCGCTGCCGCTGGGGCCCGACACCACGCCGTACCGCCTCGTCACCGCCGAGGGCGTGCGACCGGTGGAGCTCGGCGGTCGCACCTTCCTCGAGGTCGATCCTGAGGTGCTGCGACTGCTCACCGTCGAGGCCATCCGCGACATCTCCCACCTGCTGCGACCCGGGCACCTCGCGCAACTGCGCGCGATCCTCGACGATCCGCAGGCGAGCGCCAACGACCGCTTCGTCGCCCTGGACCTGCTCAAGAACGCCAATGTCTCAGCAGGCGGCGTGCTGCCGATGTGCCAGGACAC
>CAZICY010000178.1:0-1804 GCA_964537955.1 uncultured Actinomyces sp.
CAGCCGAGGGCCGCAGCCTGTCCGCTGAGGAGCGCGAGTTCGTCGACCGCACGTTCGCGGAGCTGGACGAGAAGCGCGCCACCATTGACACGCTGCTCGAGGCTGAAAAGCGTGAGCGCGAGATCGCCGAGTCCATGCGTGGGCTTGAGGACGTCGCTCGTCCGGTTGAGGCCCGCACCGCTGCGGCCGAGTCGGACGCCGACATTCTGCGGTCGCTTCTCACGGGTGAGCGTCGCGCCCACTCCTTCCAGTTCGAGAAGCGCGACCTTGCCCGCACGACCAGCAACGCCCCGGTGCCCACGTCCTTCTCCGACGTCGTCATCGACCAGGCCCGCCTCGTCGGCCCCATGCTTGACCCGTCCGTCGTCACGGTGCTGAACACGGCGTCCGGTGAGGACCTGGTGCTCCCGTCGCTCGCCAGCTGGTCGACCGCTGGCTTTGAGGCTGAGGCCGCGACCATCGACGAGTCGGACCCCGGCTTCGGCAGGACCACGCTCAAGGCCTACAAGTACGGCTTCCTGGTCCAGGTGTCGCAGGAGTTCCTGGCCGACAGCAACATCGACGTCATCGGATTCCTCGGCCAGCAGGCCGGCAACGCCATCGGCTACGCCGTCAACGACAAGCTCACGCTTGGCACCGGCACCGTTGAGCCCAACGGCATCGCCAACGCTGCCGCGGCCGGCGTCACTGGTGGCACCGCCACGTCGACTGCGGGCACCGGCCACTTCACGGCCGACAACCTGATCGACCTGGTCTACTCCCTCGACGGTGCGGCTCGCCGCCTCCCCGGCTTCGGAGTTATGGCCAACGGCTCCAGCATCGGCGCCATGCGCAAGCTGAAGACGACGTCCGGTGACTACGTCTTCGTGCCGACGATCCAGCCGGGACAGCCCGACACCATCCTGGGCTACCCGCTCATCGAGAACCCGGCCATGGCCAACGTGGGCTCCGGCGCACGCTCAGTCATCGCTGGCCATTTCCCGTCGTACTACGTCCGCACCGTGGGCGGCATCGACGTGGCCCGCTCGGACGACTTCGCCTTCAACACCGGGCAGGTCACCCTCCGCTTCCAGATCCGCGTGGACGGCGCTCTGCCGCAGACGTCGCACGTCCGTCGCTTCACTGGCGGCACCGCCTAGTCACTAGGCACCTAGTCGTGGATGGCCCCGCCTTTGCGCAGGGGGGCGGGGCCATTCACACCCCCTGCGCACACAAGGAGAAACAGGTGGCCCATGCCACGAAAGCCAAAAGAGCCGGTAATCCTGCACGCTCTGGGAACCCCAGTCGACGTGCCGCCGCCCGAGAGGGAGCAGCTGCTACGGCTGGGACTGCTGCGCGAAGAATCCTCTGGGCCAGCAACGCGCCCTGGACCCCGACCGGCTACGGCGAGCAAACGCAGCAAGTCACGCGCCGCCTCGCCAAAGCCGGACACGAAGTAGCCATCGCCGCCAACTACGGCCTTGAAGGCTCCATCATGGAATGGGAAGGCCTGCCGGTCTACCCGAGGGGCCTTGACGTTTACTCCAACGACGTCATCCCTGCCTATGCCATGGACTTTGGCCGCCCTACCGGGCAGCAAGCCCTCATCATCACCCTGTTTGACGCTTGGGTATTCAAGGGCGGCGGCTGGGACGTTGTCGAGCGCGTCGCCTCCTGGGTGCCGATTGACCACTTCCCGGCGCCCAAGCCGGTCATTGAGTGGCTGGCCCGGCCCAACGTCACGCCGATTGCCATGTCCAAGTTTGGCCATGACGCGATTGAGCGCGCCGGGGTCCAGGCGCTGTACGTCCCGCACGCCATTGAC
>CAZICY010000179.1:0-1794 GCA_964537955.1 uncultured Actinomyces sp.
ACCTCGACCTGGTCGCGCCCATCTCGAAGTTCCGAGCGGATATGTACGACGTCCTACGCCGGCGTTGGCTCTTCCTCACCATCGCGCAGCTCGCCGTCATCCTCACGCAGTTCGCCATCTTCTACGCCTCGCTTCGCGGGGTGGAAGGTTGGGATACCACCGGCACCTCTCCGCTCGCAGCCTTCGCTGCGTTCGCGACCAGCCAGATCATGCTCATGGTGCCCATCACGCCTGGTGGACTGGGCACGACCGATGCGCTCATGATCGCCCTGCTGCAGAGCATGGGCGTGTCCGGCTCCGTGGCTCAGGCCGCGGATGTCGTCTGGCGCATGGCGTCCTACCTGCCTCAGATCATCATCGGCATCATCGCGCTGCTCCTGTGGTTCCGTCGGGCCAACCGCGCCTTCGCCGGCGCCAAGCCCGCGGAGACGGCGCAGCCGCCCGCCTCGGGCCCCGCTGCGTAGTCCTCGGCTCGGCGCATGTGGAGTAGGTACGTCGCTCTGGGTGACAGTTTCACCGAGGGCCTCATGGATGTCACGGGGTCAGACGGCCGACATGTGGGGTGGGCTGATCGTGTCGCCGCGACCCTTGCCCTCTCCTCACCCGGATTCCAATACGCCAACCTCGCGGTGCGCGGCAAGCTCATGAGCCAGGTCGTCACGGAGCAGGTGCCCCTGGCGTGCGATCTCAAGCCTGACCTGGTCACTCTCGCGGCAGGAGTCAACGACGCACTGCGACGCAACTACGACATGCATGCTTCCGCGACGGATCTCGAGAATGCAGTGCGCGCACTGCGTGGCACCGGTGCGGACGTCGTGCTCGTTGCCTTCGGGGACCCTTCACGTCGGTCGAGTGTCATGGGATCGGTCTCGCGACGCATCGCCGCGTCGAATGCCGCGACGCGAGCGATTGCGGAGCACTACGACTGTCGAGTCGTGGACTTCTGGGGCTGTGCTGTCTTCGACGACGACAGGTACTGGGATGAGGATCGCCTGCACCTGTCGCCCGCCGGTCACGAGCTCGCCGCCCGAGCGGCCCTGGCGACCCTGGGACTCGGCGATAGTGCTTGGCGGACGCCCTTGCCGGCCCCACCGCCCGCGGCACCCCTGCGTCGAGCCGGCGGGCACGCGGCATGGGTGGGCCGCCACTTCGGGCCCTGGCTGGGCCGCCGCCTGCGGGGGCAGAGCTCCGGGGACGGGATCGTGGCGAAGCGCCCCGTCTGGGAATCCCCACCTCCGGATGCGTACGCCATCGAGCACCCCTAGACTCACGGGCACAGAAGGGGAGTACCCCCTCGCCGTGGGTTCGTCATCACGGGGCCGCCGCGGCCCCCGGGCCCATGGGTCGGTCTCACCAGACCGGCGGCGGGAGACCTTCGGTCGCGAGTCCGCTCGCCCGGAGGAATCATGCCTACTCACCTTGCTGACGACCCCCGCCTGACCGCCCGCGTGACTCCCGCGCTGACCGAGGTTGGACGCCGGGCCCTCGAGGAGCGCATGGAGCGCTTGCGCACCGACGTCCTCGATCCTCTCCGCCCCCACCTCATCGGTCCGGAGCGTGATGAGCGCGACGTGGCGGAGTTCGAGCGAGCGCTCGCGGAGATCGAGCGGCTCCAGGCTGTGATCGCCGCGTCCGTCGAACTCCCCAAGCCGCCCACCGGCAAGCGCGCTCGCGTGGCGCCCGGCGCCCTCGTGGAGATTCGCGACGCTTCCGGCGACAAGGTCCGCGTGCGGCCCGTGCACCCGGAGGAAGCCACGATCGACGACGAGCGAATCTCGTGGGATTCGCCTCTTG
>CAZICY010000180.1:0-1784 GCA_964537955.1 uncultured Actinomyces sp.
CTTCCGTCGCGACGCCAACTAGTCATCCCTTTTCGACGCTCCGTCAGACGCCACCTTGCGTGGAGTCTGACGGAGCGTCGGTTTGGGGCTGGATTTGGCCATAATCCCCCGCCTCAGGTCGCCGAGGGCCAGGATGGACCTCGCGGACCCCACCCCATCCGAGGAGACCCATGGCACCGACACTTAGGCGCGTTGCCGCCACAGCAGCCGCCACCGCCCTCATCGCCGGTGCCGCGATCCTGGCCGTCCCTGCCGCTATGGCCGATGACGCTTACTACGGCACCTGGACTCTGACCGCCATCACGGTCGATGGGCAGAAGCAGAAGTGTGAGGGTTCAGACGACGATATGAACGTCTGCCCCGGCGGGGAAACGCTCGGCCTGAAGTCCAACTACCGATACAAGGCGTCTGCGTTCATCGCACAGATGTTGTTCCTGGGCGCCACGGGAGACAAGAAGGGCTCCTTCGTCACCCCCGTCTTGTCAAGCACGGGCGACCAGGTCCTTGTCCTCGAGGGCGATGTCATTGGCATCGCACCGCTTGGCAGCGCATGGCAAATGGTGCTGAAGGACAAGCGCTCCGGCTCGCCCACCAAGATGAACCTGACCATGCAGACCGGCTTCGGCGAGTGGACGCTGACCTTCCGGCGCGACGCCAATTAGCCCTCTCACCCACAATGACGCAGCGAACACTAGGAGCGCAGTCATGATCTCGACCCGCAAGCGCGTCATCAGCGCAGCAGCAGCCACCGTCATCATCGGCGCGTCCACACTCTTCGCCGCTCCGACCGCGCAGGCCGACGGTGGCTACTACGGCACCTGGAATCTCACCGCGATCAAACTCGGAGAGAAGAAGCAGAAGTGCGACGGCCCGCCTGGGGACGAAGACAAGTGCCCTGCCGGCATGACCTTGGACCTGAAGGCCAACTACCGCTACGCGTCAACAATCAAGGGGCTGGAGATCATCCTCATGCCCGGCAAGGGCGACTTCGTCACCGCCACCGTGCCTGGCACCGGCTCCCACGTCATCGTCTTCAACACCGACGAATCCCCGACCTTCCTCCGCGTCTGGAAGATCACGTTGCAGGGCACGCGCTATGGCGCACCTCAGAAGATGGTCCTGTCCGGCTCGTTTGGTGAAAACCCGGATGACCCGGCAGACGACGCCCCCATCAAGTTGATCTTCCGCCGCGACGGCAAGTAGCACTCCGCCCCTGAGCTAGATGCCGGCCGACAGGCCGAAGTCGATCGACCAGTTGGCGCCCGTCACGCCTGCCGCTGACGGCTGGGCGAGGAACCACACCACTTCAGCCACCTCAGCCGGCTTGAGGAAGCGTGCCCGGTCCGCCTGTGGGTACGCCGACCTGAGCTTCGCGTAGTACGCCTCTGGATCGCCACCGCCGAATTCCCGTGCCTGGCCCTCAAGCATCGGTGTCTCAATGTCTGCGGGACACACCGCATTGACCCGCACACCGCGCGGAGCGAGTTCCAAGGCGAGTGCGCGGGTGAGGTTGCTGACTCCGCCCTTGCTCGCGCTGTAGACCGCAGCCCCGGCATTGCCCTGGATCCCGGCATCGCTGGAGATCATCACGATGCTGCCTCCGGTTGACTCCAGGTGCGGGATGGCCGCGGAGCTGACGAAGTACGCCGCCTTGAGATTCACGCCGACGACGCGGTCCCACTCCTCTTCCGTCGTCTCAGCGCTGGCGCCTTCAGTCCACAGCCCGGCAGCGTTGACCACGCAGTCGAGGCGCCCGTGCAGCGCGGCCGCGTGGGCGACCATCT
>CAZICY010000181.1:0-1779 GCA_964537955.1 uncultured Actinomyces sp.
CCACGGCGATCGTCTGGATGTCCGCGATCGGCGGGCGCACCATCACTCCGCCGTACGCCGCGATCCGACCCGACTGCTCCATGACGAGATAGGCCCGGTCGTCCTGTGCCAGCTCCGACCAGAACTGCGCCGAAGACCAGGCTGTGTCGGGAAAGACGGACTCCTCTATAGCCATGACGGACGGGATATCCCACCAGCGCATGCGCCGGAGCTCCGTCGCGCTCATGCCGGCACCGCATCGGGTCGGCGCAGGTAGAGCGGCAGCGCGGGCAGCAGCCAGTGGCCCTCTGATGCCAGCGCAGCAAGGAGCGATGCCGTGGGTGCACCGGAGCCATCCGACGCGTCCTCGGGCCAGTGCCGATCGCCTGGAAGTGCCTCGCCCGCCTCCACGCGCTGAAGCACGAGGCGGGCAAGGTCCACTGCGGCCGGCAGTGCCACTTCATCGACGCCGTCGACATCGCCGATGACGCGGCCCCGGCGTGGGTAACCGGGATCCGGGAGGATGAGCGGACCCTCGACGCGGTGTAGCCCGACAGGGCCGGCTTCGCCGGTCCGCCGGGCCATCTCCTCGCGCACCACATCGTCGTACGCCGCCCACGCCACCTCGACACGACGAGAACGCGTGACGACCGTGAAAGGACCCGAATCGCGCCCTGTCTGCCCGCGGGCGATGACATCGAGGGTCATGGCCCCGACGGCGGGAATGCCCAGCGCGTGGGCGGTCGCCCGTGCAAACGTGACGCCCACACGGAGGCCGGTGAAAGGACCCGGGCCCACGCCTACGGCGATGAGATCGAGCTGGTCGGGTGTGGTCCCCGCGGCGCTGAGCACCTCACGCACCAGCGTCGGCAGCGCTTCGGCATGGCGGCGCGCATCGAGGTGGGACGCCTCCGCCTGCACGTCGCCTGACGACGAGACGACCGCGACAGTCGTGAGAGCTGTCGCGGTGTCGAGGGCGAGGACGGGCACGAGGACACCCTAGGCCGTCAGGAAGGAGCTCCTGCGGGCTCAGGATTGACCAACGCCTCGACGGATGCGGGAGTCCAGCGGGGTCCGTGGCCGGTGACACGTGCCTCGCGCCCATCTCCCGCGGGGACAAGGGTGATGTCCAATCGACTGTCCGAGAGGTGCTCCACTCGTCCGGCACCCCACTCCACCACGGTGACAGCACCCTCGACGTCGAGGTCAAGGTCATCGATCTCCGATGGACCCCCGAGGCGGTAGGCATCGACATGCAGCAGGGCGATACCCCGCCCGCCGGAGGGATGGCGGCGCGCGATGACGAACGTCGGGCTCGTTACCGCGCCGCGCACACCGAGTCCCTCGCCGAGGCCCCGGGTAAAGGTCGTCTTGCCGGCCCCGAGATCGCCCGTGAGCACGATGAGGTCACCTGCTCGGAGGTGACCCGCGACCCGACGCCCCCAGGATTGTGTGGACGCGCTGTCGTCCAGGTAGATGCGTTGCTCCGGCATCAGCTCACGCGCTCAACGAGTGCCCGAAGGTGCTTGTTGACATCGTCGACCGCCTCGAGTGTGAGCATGTGCCCCACTCCGGGCAGGATTACGAGTTCGGCGGACGGCGTGTGGCGCACGATTTCGTAGCTGTGACCGACCGGTGTGAGGAGGTCGGAGTCCCCGACCATGACGAGGAGATCGCAGCGGTCCAGCACGTGCAGCGCCTCCACCTTGTCATGGCCCTGCAGGGCAGGCAGGAGATCGGCGAGGACGTCGAAGGGAGTGCCGTTGATGAGATCGGCGACGATGCGCGTGCCGTCCGGCG
>CAZICY010000182.1:0-1775 GCA_964537955.1 uncultured Actinomyces sp.
GGGCGCGCGGGCTTGCGGCGCCCCATGAGCCCATCGAGGAAGCCCACTAGCGCTGGCCCATCTCCGCCGCGATGCGCGCGAGCTGCTCCAGCCGCTTCTGCAGCGGTGGGTGCGTCGACATGAGCGACTCGAGGCCGAATCCTCCGCCGCCCCGGCCCTTGGAGAATGCCGGCACGAAGGCGAAGGCCTGGACCGGTTCCATCTGGCGCAGATCACGCGTGGGAATGCTGGCCATGTCACCGGTGACCTTCTGCAGCGCGGTGGCCAGCGCGGTGGGCTTGCCCGTGATCAAGGCGGCTCCGCGATCTGCACCCAGCTCGCGATAGCGAGATAGGGCGTTGATGAGGAGATAGGAAATCAGATAAACGAGCACGCTCACGATCATGACCGCAAAGAAGACCAAGGCGGTGTTTTGATCGCGGCGGTCGCGCATCATCGATCCCCACATCGCCGAGCGCACCATGAAGCCCGCAAGGATCGCGCTGAAGGACGCAATCGTCATTACCGTGACGTCCTTGTGTGCGACATGCGAGAGCTCATGCGCAAGCACGCCCTCGAGTTCGTCGCGGTCGAGTCTGCGCAGCAAGCCCGTGGTCACCACGATCACCGAGCGCTTGGCGGTGCGGCCGGTCGCGAAGGCATTGGGTGCGTCATTGTCGGCGATCGCGATGCGTGGCTTCTCCATGTCGGCCATCGCGCACAGACGGTCGACCATTCCGTGCAACTGGGGAGCCTGCTCGGGCGTCACCACATGGGCCTTCATCGCACCCATGGCCAGGGAGTCCGAGAACCACCACTGACCGAGGAGCAACGCCGCGCTGATGCCCAGCACCCAGATGGCGCTGACACCGAGGGCGAACATCACGGCGGCGAGGATGACGTAGAGCAGGCCGAGTCCGAACATCGTCCCGAACATGCGGGCCGTGAGACCCCGATCAGTGCCGTATCGCGTGCGCGCCATATCGAGTGGTCTGGCCCCCTTAGGCCTTGTCGCCCTCGATCGCGGCCGGATTGCCACCCGAGCCGAGTTCGAGGCGCATCCGCGCGAGCTCGTCGTCGACCTGGCTCTGGCTCGCCATCCGCTCGAGCTCGAGCGTGAGGTTGTCCTTGCCGGTGCTCGAGACATCCTCGAGCGCCCCGGAGGCCACGAGTTCGTCGATGGCTCCGGCGCGCGCCTGCATCTGGGCCGTCTTGTCCTCTGCCCGCTGCACAGCGAGGCCGACATCACCCAGCTCGCTGGAGATTCCGGCGAAGGCCTCATTGATCTTGGTCTGCGCCTCGGCCGCGGAGTAGGTGGCCTTGATGGTCTCCTTCTTCGTGCGGAAGGCATCGACCTTGGCCTGGAGCTGCTGCGACGCGACGATGAGCTTCTCCTCCTGGTCCTGCAACTGGGCGAGTTGCACCTGGAGGTCAGCGATCTGAGTCTGCAGTCCGCTCTTGCGCGTGAGCGCCTCGCGTGCGAGGTCCTCACGACCGCCTGCGAGTGCAGCCTTGGCCTGCTGGCTGAGCTTGTCGGTCTGCTGCGCGAGGTTTTGGATCTGGAGCTCGATGCGCTTCCGGCTCGTGGCGACGTCGGCCACGCCCCGCCGCACCTTCTGCAGCAGTTCCAGCTGCTTCTCGTACGAGTAGTCGAGCGTCTCGCGGGGATCCTCAGCCTTGTCGAGGGCCTTGTTGGCCTTCGAGGCGAAGATGAGCTTGAAGCGCTGCCACAGACCCATGATGTCCTCCTGCCGGGCGTCCACCCGTCGGGTGGCGATCTCCCTCCAGACTAGGGG
>CAZICY010000183.1:0-1775 GCA_964537955.1 uncultured Actinomyces sp.
CCCCTAGTCTGGAGGGAGATCGCCACCCGACGGGTGGACGCCCGGCAGGAGGACACCATGGGTCTGTGGCAGCGCTTCAAGCTCATCTTCGCCTCGAAGGCCAACAAGGCCCTCGACAAGGCTGAGGATCCCCGCGAGACGCTCGACTACTCGTACGAGAAGCAGCTGGAACTGCTGCAGAAGGTGCGGCGGGGCGTGGCCGACGTCGCCACGAGCCGGAAGCGCATCGAGCTCCAGATCCAAAACCTCGCGCAGCAGACCGACAAGCTCAGCCAGCAGGCCAAGGCTGCACTCGCAGGCGGTCGTGAGGACCTCGCACGCGAGGCGCTCACGCGCAAGAGCGGACTGCAGACTCAGATCGCTGACCTCCAGGTGCAACTCGCCCAGTTGCAGGACCAGGAGGAGAAGCTCATCGTCGCGTCGCAGCAGCTCCAGGCCAAGGTCGATGCCTTCCGCACGAAGAAGGAGACCATCAAGGCCACCTACTCCGCGGCCGAGGCGCAGACCAAGATCAACGAGGCCTTCGCGGGCATCTCCAGCGAGCTGGGTGATGTCGGCCTCGCTGTGCAGCGGGCAGAGGACAAGACGGCCCAGATGCAGGCGCGCGCCGGAGCCATCGACGAACTCGTGGCCTCCGGGGCGCTCGAGGATGTCTCGAGCACCGGCAAGGACAACCTCACGCTCGAGCTCGAGCGGATGGCGAGCCAGAGCCAGGTCGACGACGAGCTCGCGCGGATGCGCCTCGAACTCGGCTCGGGTGGCAATCCGGCCGCGATCGAGGGCGACAAGGCCTAAGGGGGCCAGACCACTCGATATGGCGCGCACGCGATACGGCACTGATCGGGGTCTCACGGCCCGCATGTTCGGGACGATGTTCGGACTCGGCCTGCTCTACGTCATCCTCGCCGCCGTGATGTTCGCCCTCGGTGTCAGCGCCATCTGGGTGCTGGGCATCAGCGCGGCGTTGCTCCTCGGTCAGTGGTGGTTCTCGGACTCCCTGGCCATGGGTGCGATGAAGGCCCATGTGGTGACGCCCGAGCAGGCTCCCCAGTTGCACGGAATGGTCGACCGTCTGTGCGCGATGGCCGACATGGAGAAGCCACGCATCGCGATCGCCGACAATGACGCACCCAATGCCTTCGCGACCGGCCGCACCGCCAAGCGCTCGGTGATCGTGGTGACCACGGGCTTGCTGCGCAGACTCGACCGCGACGAACTCGAGGGCGTGCTTGCGCATGAGCTCTCGCATGTCGCACACAAGGACGTCACGGTAATGACGATTGCGTCCTTCAGCGCGATCCTTGCGGGCTTCATGGTGCGCTCGGCGATGTGGGGATCGATGATGCGCGACCGCCGCGATCAGAACACCGCACTGGTCTTCCTCGCCGTCATGGTCGTGAGCGTGCTCGTCTACTGCATCTCCTTCCTCCTCATCCGGGCGCTCTCGCGCTACCGCGAGCTCGGTGCGGACAGGGGAGCGGCCATGGTCACGGGCAAGCCCACCGCGCTGGCCACCGCCCTGCAGAAGGTGTCGGGAGACATGGCGGCCATCCCGACGCGGGATCTCCGCCAGATGGAGCCCGTGGCGTCCTTCGCCTTCGTGCCGGCCTTCTCCAAGGGCCGGGGCGGCGGCGGATTCGGCCTCGAATCGATCATGTCGACGCACCCACCGCTGCAGAAGCGACTGGAGCAGCTCGCGCGCATCGCGGCGGAGATGGGTCAGCGCTAGTGGGCTTCCTCGATGGGCTCATGGGGCGCCGCAAGCCCGCGCGCCC
>CAZICY010000184.1:0-1773 GCA_964537955.1 uncultured Actinomyces sp.
CGACTCAGCCGACGATGACGCGCACGCGCTCGACGCCCGGATCGACGCTGCCGCGCACCCAGCCGTAGGGGGATCGCGCTGTGCCCTGGAGGAAGTCCAGGACCTCCCACGTGATCTCCTCGCCGGGCAGCACGTTTGCCACTCCCGGCGGGTAGGCGGCGAGCGAGTCGGCGGAGATGCGGCCGACGGCCTCGGCGGCGGGCACGATCTCGGTCGGGCTGAGATAGGCGTCGCGCAAGTCCATGCGGCGCGGAGCGTTGGGCGGTAGGTGAATCGGCGGGTGCGCCCCGAGGTCCTGCTGAGGCAGGTCGTGTAGTGCTGCCGCGACGTACTGCACGTCAAGTCGGCTGCCCGCTCCGACGAGGCCAACGATGCACGTGCCGGTCGCCATTTCCACGTGGATTCGGTTGCGCTCCTCGAGGAGGCGGCGGGCGACGAACCCCGGCACGCCACCCGAGCGCGTGTCGACGACGAAGCGCAGTGGATCAAGTGCGATCACGTCGGGGGCAGCGTGAATCGAAGGGTCGGGGTCGGCGTAGCGGCCCTGTGCGTTGAGCGCCCCGCGCAACTCCTCGACATCAGTGATGCTCGCACCAATACCGGGAATGCCGTTGAGGTAGAGATCGCGTCGCGCGAGGTCCAGTGAGGCATAGAGGATTCCTGAAGGGCTCGTCGTGCCGAAGGTCGTCATCGCGCGCACGATCAGCGGCTCGAGCTGGTCGGCGAAGGCACCGTGCCCCAGATGGAGCATCGCCGACTGCGTGAGGCTGCCCCCCAACTTGTGGGTGCTCGATATGACGAGGTCTGCACCGGACTGCAGGGCTGACTTGGGCAGCTCCGGGTGGAAGCCGAAGTGGCTGCCCCATGCTTCGTCGACGACGAGCGGCACGCCGTGACGATGCGCGACCTCCGCGATGGCCTCGACGTCCGCGCACGCGCCGAAATAGGAGGGGGTGACGATGTACGCCGCTGCCGCGCCGGGGTGCGCGCTGAGTTCCGCATCGACCGATGCAGCGGTGACGCCATGCGAGATGCCGAGAATCGGATCGACACTGGGTTGCACGAACTCCAGGCGCAGGCCCGCGAGAATCGCCCCGTCAATGACCGACGTATGCACGGAGCGCTGGACCACGGCGTGCGCGCTCAGCGCGCGCAGCGCCAGGCAGGTGACGTGGTTGCCCTGGGAGGCTCCGTCGGTGAGGAACCAGGTGCGGCGAGCCCCCCAGGCTTCGGCGGCGAGATCGAGGGCCTCCTGCAGTGGGCTCGTGGCCTCGCCAGGGGCCGGCAGGTCGACGCCCTCGGTGAACATGGGGATGTCAACGGCGAGGAGCTCGGGGCCCGCCAGGCTCGCGAGAGCGGAGTGGTGCCTGGGCTGGTCCTGATGGCCGGGGACTCCCAGCCGCACCCAGCCCTCATCGGCATTGCGCCGAAGGGCGTCCGCATAGGGGGCACGTGCCTGTCGATCCGCCTCAGTCACGCCCCCATCCAACCGCCTCGGGGAGCGCCGTTGCGGGAGGGTCACGTCTCGGCGTCGAATGTGGCCAAAACGGCCCGATCCGGGGTGCGCCCGGTGAGAATGACCGAGTTCCTCCAACGAAGGGGTGGTTATGCGTTCGATGAAGACCCTGGCGACTGCCGGGGCCCTGCTCATGAGCGGCGTGGTCCTCGTGGCCTGCGGTGGCGGCACTAGCACGTCCACGAGCAGCTCGGCGGCCCCGGCGGAGACCTCCGCTGCGCCCGCGGAGTCCAGTGCCGCACCTGCCGAGTCCAGCG
>CAZICY010000185.1:0-1741 GCA_964537955.1 uncultured Actinomyces sp.
GCAGCGTCACGGTGGTGAACGGCCGAACGGGCACGGTGGACGACACGATCGGCGTCGGCAACTTCCCCATCTACCTCGCCTTGAACCCCAACGGTGACCGACTGTTTGTCACCAACTACGACGACAGCACTGTCTCCGTTATCGACACTGCGTCACGGGCAGTCATTGCGACCGTCCCCGTCGGGGGACGCCCGACCGGTGTGGCCGTCGGGAGCGTAGGCGGAACGGACACCGTGTACGTTGCCAACCGCGCGAGCGGGACGGTTTCGATACTGCGACTCGTCTCGCCACCGCCACCCCCGCCCCCGCCCGTCTTCCCGCCTGGACCGCCGCTCAATCCGAAGGCGGAGCCGGGCTATGAGTCAGCGACCGTGACGTGGGAGCCGCCAGCCTCGAGCGGGACCTACCCCGTGACGCAGTACCGCGTCACGTCGTCTCCTGACGGCAAGACCTGCCTTGTCAACGCACCCGGTGGCCAGGGCGGAGCAGGTGGCGCCGGCACCGCAGCCACGCCGCGCTCAGTCGACCCACCGTGGAACTACGGCGAGATCAGGAGGATCAACGTCGGGCGCAATCCAATGGGCGTTGCCGTGTACGACCGCGACAGCGAGGTCTTCGTTGCGAACGCCGGCTCGGATTCGGTCTCGAAGATCAATGGCAACACGGGGGCCGTCACCTCAACGATCTCCGTGGGTCGGGCTCCCACAGCCATCGGAGTCAACCAAGGACAGGGCTTTGCCTACACGGTGAACTCCGGCGAAGGAAGTGTTTCGGGGTTCACCAGCGAAGGCACGGGCACGCGCCCCGCCTTTGTCACCATCCCCAACGTGGGAAACAGTCCGCGATCACTGGCGGTGGACTTCGTCGGCACTGTCTACGTCGCCAACTCCGGCACGCAGGTGACTCCCAGCGACGCGGCCGTGATCGATCCATTCGTCAACACGGTCGTGAGGAAGATCCCGCTGGGTGTCGGCCCCCAGGGCATCAGTCTCAGGCAGTCCACGCAGACCCTCTACGTCGCCCAGAACCAGGGCAAGAGCGTGTGGGTCGCGAACGCGCGCAATGGCAAGAACATCGGCAATCCCATCAACCTCGGTGCCGGTGGCCAAGGGATTGACATCAACCAGAGAAGCGGCGCGGCCTATGTCTCCACTCCCAGCGCAAACCAACTGGCGGTCATCGACACCAACCCGACCAGCGCCACCTACAACACGATCACGGACACCATCCCCATGCTTGCAGGCCCCTGGGCTGTCGCCGTCGACCAAACGGACAACAAGGTCTTCGTGACGAACCGAGACGCCAGCACGGTCTCCATCGTCGACGAGGCGACCAAGACCGTCACTCACACGGTCCGCGTCGGATCCAACCCCGGTGGCGTCGCGATCGACCAAGAGGGCACCAACAGGGGCATCGCCTACGTGTCCAACAACTTCTCGAGCGCGGTCTCAGTGATCGCCAAGATCACCCCCACCCTGCTGACCACCGCGGGTCAGGCCGGCACGGTGGTCACGATCTCGCTCGACATCCCGAACCTGGCGAGCGACTTCCCACTCGCAGACAACACCTTGAGCTTCGCCTTCTTCGGTGGCCGCGGTGCCGGGCTTGCCACCAAGGTGGGACCCAACACCTGGACCGTGCGCGCACCCGCCGGCGTCACCGGCACCGTGCCCGTGTCCGTGTCATTCGCCGGCGGCAACCGTGCAACCGCGGGCACCTTCACTTACCAGGCGGCTCCGCA
>CAZICY010000186.1:0-1714 GCA_964537955.1 uncultured Actinomyces sp.
ACCTCCGTCGATACCTGGTGGGCATGGCATGAATCACCAAGAGGAGTGCTCCGCCCACGCTTCCTCGATCCGCCGCCTCGTCAGGCCGTGCTTGCGAGCTCCGCTCGTGATTCGTATCGAGAAGCCGCGATCGATTATGGCATACATAACCTCGGGCGGTGGGGAATCGGGCATCCGTCGACGGTGAAGACTGATGGAGAACTCATCCAGAGGCGCTCATCCAGGTGTGGATGATTCGCAAGCCTGGGGACTGTGAGCCCACGGGCCTTGGCTCGGATAACGGCACCAGGCTCACCGGTAGGCCGACCTCCTGTGCGCCAAGGTGACAACCACGACGAGCAGGACGTCATCACGGATTGTGTAGAGGACTCGGTAGTCGCCAACCCTCAAGCGCCACCCGTCTCGGCCGCGTAGCGGTCGACTTGCGGGCGGGCGTGGGTCCTCGGCAAGCATGGCGATGGCACCGCGCAGGCGAGCGGTGTCCGCGGGATTCACGCGCCGGAGCGCCTTGATCGCTGACCGCGTGACTTCGACTCGATAGGTCATGTCCAGCCGAGGTCAGCCTTGACCTGCTCCCACGGGACGGTGTCGTCCGCACGAGCGGCGTCGAAGGCCGCGACGTCCTGCGCCTCTTCCCAGGCGTCGAGCAACTCCTCGTGGCGAGCGGGGCTGATGACGACCGCGACAGGGCGCCCGTGCTTCTCGATCGTCACGGCTTCGCGCTGGGCCAACTCGATGACCTCGGGCAGGGCCTGCCGTGCGTCGCTGCTGCTGAAGGTAGCCACCTCAGGATCGTACATAATAGTTGTCTTTTCGTACATAACTGACCTCCTCGAGCTTCGATGAACGCGGCCGAGGCTAGGTCGGTGGGCCGCTCGGGTGAAGTGGGCCGACGGGGTCTGTGGACGATCCCCCAGTTCTAGATATCCCGGGTGTCAGGGGTTCGGGTCAGGCTGGCCACAACCTCTATCGCACCTCTCCCTCCAGGAGGACCCATGCGTGATCGACACATTCCCGGCCGAACAGCGCTGCTCGATGCTGATAGCATTTGCTATATGCTGCCGGAGTCGGTCGTCGGGGAGCTCGACATCCATGAGGCCATCCGAGCAGAGGCCCACGCAGCAGATGAGTTGCGCGCCCGTGCCCGCGCCCAACTCGTGTCGGCGGCGAGACGGGGGGCTGCCGCAGGCCTGACCCAGCGGCAAATTGCAGAAGCGATGGGGCGCAGTCAGCCGGAGATCTCACGCCTCCTGCACTTCCTGCCCTCGACATCTCGAGGCCGCCTGCTTGCCCACCATCGCGACGAGGTGCTCCGAATCGCGCGCGATCACGGCGGCCGCGACGTCCGCGTCTTCGGAAGCGTCGCGCGAGGTACGGACACTCCTGAGTCGGATATCGACTTGGTGATCACGCTGCCTCCGGGGACGAGCCTGATGTCTCTGGCTCGCATCGAGCGCGACATCAGCGCGGTGCTGGGGTGCCCCGTGGACGTCGTATCCGCAGGAAACCTCCGTGAGGCGGTCGCCGAGCGGGTGCGCCTCGAAGGCGTGCCGCTGTGAGTCGATCGGACACTGAGCGGCTCCGCGATCGAGTGCATTGCCGACATCTCCCCCGACCTGCGCGCGCAGGCACTGGAGGAAAGCTGATCTGCCCGTCGCAGTGTCAGGGCACGATCGCCAGGGCCCTACCGGAGGGAGTGCGCGCCGCCTCGAAG
>CAZICY010000187.1:0-1693 GCA_964537955.1 uncultured Actinomyces sp.
CGGCCATGCGCTGTGGATCGAGGTTGGAGCCGTACGCCGCATAGAGCGCCACGCGTCCAGGGTACGGGTGCGGGCATCCCCCATGGGGCGTCCGACACAATGACGTCGTGGCATCCGTGGTGATCATCGGGGCAGGACCCGGGGGGTACGAGGCGGCACTCGTGGCCGCACAGCTCGGCGCCCGGGTGACCATCGTCGATACGCAGGGCCCGGGCGGCTCGGCCGTCCTGACCGACTGCGTGCCGAGCAAGACCCTCATCGCGACGGCCGACCTCCTTGCCGTCACCGCTGAGGCTGGCTCCCTGGGCATCCGGGTGGACGGCGACGCTCCGCGCGGCACCCTGAGCGTGGACCTGTCCGCGGTCAATCACCGGGTCAAGGAGCTCGCGGCCGCGCAGAGTCGCGATATCGAAGCACGATTGGCTCGCGACGGGGTCAGCTACATCCACGGCCGAGGTCGACTGGCATCGTCGACTCGCGTGCTCGCATCCACCTCCGACGGCGACGTCGCACTCGATGCCGATGTCATCCTCATCGCCACGGGGGCTCGCCCGCGCATCCTCGACGAGGCTCGCCCTGACGGTGAACGCATCCTCACCTGGGACCAGGTCTACAACCTCCAAGAGGTGCCCGAGCGACTCATCGTCGTGGGATCAGGCGTGACCGGCGCGGAGTTCGCGTCGGCGTACCACGCCCTGGGCTCCCAGGTCGTGCTCGTCTCGAGCCGTGACCGTGTGCTCCCGGGTGAGGATCCGGATGCGGCGGCGGTCATCGAGGATGCCTTCACGGGTCGCGGCATGAGCGTGCTCGAGCGTTCGCGGGCTATGGCGGTGCGGCGCACGGACGACGGTGTCGTGGTCACCCTGGGCGATGGGTCCACTGTCGAGGGCACGCATGCGCTCCTCGCCCTCGGGTCGGTGCCCAACACCGAGGACCTCGGCCTCGTGGAGGCCGGGGTCGAGGTCGACGAGCGGGGCTTTATCGTCGTCGATCGCGTCTCCCGTACGACCGCCCGCGGTGTCTACGCCGCGGGCGACTGCACCGGTGTCCTCATGCTCGCCTCGGTCGCGGCCATGCAGGGCCGCATCGCCATGTGGCACGCGCTGGGTGACTCGGTGGGTCCCCTCGATCGGTCGCATGTGTCGAGCACTGTCTTCACCACGCCGGAGATCGCGACCGTGGGCGTCACCCAGCGCGAGGTGGATGACGGTGTCGTCCGCGCGGATTCGGTGCTCCTTCCCCTCGACACCAATGCACGCGCCAAGATGCAGGACATCCGGCATGGCTTCGTGAAGCTCTTCTGCCGGCCGAGTTCGCGCATCGTCATCGGTGGCGTCGTGGTCGGCCCGCGCGCCAGCGAGCTCATTCACCCCATCGCGGTGGCCGTGGACGCACGTCTCACGGTCGATCAGTTGGCGGGGACCTTCACGGTCTACCCGAGCCTGAGCGGGTCGGTTGCCGAGGCGGCGCGCCGCCTGCATCGCTCCGCCGAGGATTAGCGGCGAGCGCTAGAAGTCACCGCCGCCGAAGTCCATGCCGCCGCCGAAGTCGCCGCCGCCACCGAAGCCTCCGCCGCCGAAATCGCCCCCGCCGAAGCCACCTGAGCTATCGCCACCGAATCCGCTCGAGTCCATCGGAGCCGCTGCGGCCGCGGGCATGCTGAAGGCGCTCGCCATCATCGTGCCGATGAAGA
>CAZICY010000188.1:0-1659 GCA_964537955.1 uncultured Actinomyces sp.
CGCCGATTTCCGAGCTGACCTCGCTGCCGGGCACATTGGGCACGAGGATGAGCTGTTCCACGGTGAGGTTTTGGTGCTCGATGGTGATGGGCAGATTCTGCGTGTCGAAGGGGAACAGCCTCACGTCAGGCTGGAGGACGAAGGTGCCGGATATCCGCCACCACGTCGCCCCCGCTTCCTCCAGGGTGACTTCGGACGTGTAGCTATTGGCGTTGACTAGGTCCCACTCGTCTGCGCGGCAGGGTTCGCTGCAAGCCACGCCGAGGTAGAAGTTGGCGTGGAAGGTGCCCTCTTGCAGGCTGACGTTCGACAAACTCGTGATCGCAACGGAGATCAGGGCCTCGGCGCCTGTGGGATCGGCGGCCGGCGCGGTCGTGACCGAGGGGGCCGCATGGGCGGACTGGTTCACCGCGAAGATTCCCGCGGCGGCCGTGAGGGCGAGCGCCAGTGCGACCCAGATGAGCGGCAGGCGGGTCAGGTGAGGCATCGGTCTCCATGGCGTCGTATTTGAGGCCGTCAGCATAGAGGGCCCTAGGCTCAGAGTGTGTCGACGAACCAGATCCCCACGCCCGAGGCAATAGAGCCTGCGCCTCGGGGCATGAAGCGCCTCCGCCGCCAGGTGGGTGTCCTACGAGCGCTGACCGTCGTGAGCCTGGTGCTCGTGATTGTCCTTGCTGTCTGGTCCGTGGTGGGCATCGTCTCGCTGTCATCTCAGGTGTCGTCGCTCGAAGCGAAGATCGATTCCCTGTCGGCCCGAGCGAGCGAGGGGCGCACAGCCGCAGGCGGCTCAGCGGGTGATGCGACCACGCCGGGCGCTCAGGCGGCTCCCGCCCCCGCGACCAGCCCACCATCGACGACCAACGCGGGCGACATGGCGCTGCCGGCCGGGGCGGACAAGGCCGGAGCGATCGTCGTCGGTGATCCGGAGGCGGCGAAGTTCGTCGAGGTGTACGTCGACTACCAGTGCCCCTACTGCCAGCGCTGGGAGATCGAGATCGGGACGGCGCTCATGGAGCGGGCGCTGGAGCCTGGATCGGGCCTCGCCGTGCGCCAATACAACATGGCGTTCCTCGGCGAGTCCAATAGGAGTCTCAGTCCGCCCGGTGCATCAGCGCGAGCGGCGAGCGCGGCCGCCTGCGTCCTCGACCTTGAGGGAGCCGAGGCCTTCGTCAAGTTCAACACCGCGATCTTCGCGGCTCCCGGGGGCACGGATCCTGCGACGCGCTTCGATGCCGCTTCGCTCGCCGCGCTCGCCAGTGGTGTGGGTTCAGGCGATGAGACATTGGCGTGCATCGAGGAAGGTCGCTTCATCCCCTTCGTCGCGGCGACGACCCAGGCCGCCTTCGCGCGGGGCGTGACGGGGACGCCCACAGTCCTCGTCAACGGCAAGCCCCTGCAGGATTCCTTCGGTGATCCGCAACTGCTGTCGCTGCTGCAGATGTGACACGCCCCGCGTCGTCTCCTAGCCGGGGACGTGTTCGGCGCCTGGCGACGGCTTGTCATAGAGCAGCCAGCGCACACCGGCGCGCGCGAGCATGAGGCAGATGACCAGCCCTGTCACGGGGATGAATCCGCCCAGGCTCACCGCGTCTCCGAAGACGAGGGCGACGAGTTCCAGGACGAGGATCTTGCTGCCCGCCGCGAGCACCCACAGCGCCA
>CAZICY010000189.1:0-1659 GCA_964537955.1 uncultured Actinomyces sp.
CGGCGCAGGTCAACGTCGTCAACCCAGGCGGGGCCGCGCAGGTGCCGCACCGCGATTATCACCTGGGATTCATGTCGTCGGCTCAGATCGAGGACTATCCCGACCACGTGCACGATCTCTCGCCCGCGCTCACGTTGCAGGGTGCGATTGCCCATGGCGACACCCCGCTCGAGACCGGTCCCACAATGCTGCTGCCGCATTCGCAGAAGTACCCGGGCGGCTATCTCATCGCCGGGCGGGAGGACTTCGCTGCGTTCACCACGGCGCATTGCGTGCAGGTGCCCTTTGCCAAGGGTGATGCGATCTTCTTCAACCCTGCGCTCATTCACGGGGCGGGCACCAATCGCACCGCCGACGTGCGGCGCATGGTCAACCTGCTGCAGGTGAGCAGCGCCTTCGGCCGTGCGATGGAGAGCGTCGATCGTGAGCGCGTGGTGCTTGCGATCTATCCCGAGCTCCTGTCTCGCAGCGACGACCCACGCGCCGAGCTCGCGCTGCGATCGGCCGCCGAAGGCTACCCCTTCCCCACCAACCTCGACCGCGATCCACCGGTAGGGGGCCTCGCGCCCCCGAGCCAGGCGGACGTCGTGCGTGCGGCGCTCGCGGAGCGCCGTACGCCAGAGGAACTTCGGGGGGCACTCAAGGACCACGCCACTCGACGGGAGACCACGTGAGCAAGGAGCCTCAGCCTGTCAAGACACTGCGCATCGGTGTCATCGGCACCGGTCGCATCGGTCGCATGCACGCCGAATACATCGCACGCCAGACACCTCGCGCGACCCTGTCGGCGGTGAGCGATGTCAATGCTGCGTCGGCTGCCGAAGTTGGCGCGGCGTACGGCGTGCCCGCGGTGAGCGCCGAGGAGGTCATCGCTATGTCGGACGCCGTAGCCATCTGCACGTCGACGGACACCCATGTCGACTACATCGTCGCCGCAGCTGAGGCCGGCAGGGCGATCTTCTGCGAGAAGCCGGTGAGCCTCGACCTCGCTGAGGTCGATCGTGCCGCGGAGGTACTGGAGCGCACCGGCGTGCCCTTCATGGTGGGCTTCAATAGGCGCTTCGACCCCGGTCACCGGGCGGTGCGTGAGGCTGTGCGCAGCGGGCGCATTGGCGACGTGCGCATGGCCCGCGTAACGAGCCGTGACCCCTCCCCGCCACCGGTGGAATACGTGAGGGTGAGCGGTGGCATCTGGGTCGACATGATGATCCACGACTTCGACATGGCCGCCTTCGTCGTCGGCTCACCTGTCGTCAAGGTATGGGCGCAGGGTGCCAACCTCATCGATCCCGCGATCGGCGAGGCCGGTGATGTCGATCTCGGCGTCGCGGTGCTCACGCACGCCAATGGCGCCATCACGACCATCGATATCTCGCGTGAGGCGCCCTATGGCTACGACCAGCGCGTCGAGGTGCTCGGCTCGCTCGGCATGGCGGTCTCCGACAATGAGCGCCTCAACCGCAGTGAGGTCTATCTCGCGGACGAGACGCACAAGCCGGTCTTGCCCAACTTCTTCATCGAACGCTATGAGACCGCCTACCGCGACCAGTGGCGCTACTTCACCGACTATGTGCTCGACGGCGGGGAGTCGCCCGTCTCACTCGCCGATGGTCGTGCGCCCGTCGTCATCGCTGCGGCGGCCGCCGAGAGCGCGCGGAC
>CAZICY010000190.1:0-1655 GCA_964537955.1 uncultured Actinomyces sp.
TCAGCACCGCGATCACCCGGTCGGCTCGTCCGCCGCGCCTCCAGGATACCGCCGCAGATGCCCGGGCGAACCGCCTCCAGGGGTCTAGGGTGCGGCGCGGAGGTGCAGTGTGAAGAAGACGCTCGGGACCGGGCTATTCATGGCCGCCACCACGGTCGTGATGTTCGTGCCGCCCATCGTTGCCCATGCGACGGGGAATCCCGCTGTTGCGGGTGCGCTCATGATGCCGACGGTCGCGGCGTTCCTCCCCGCCCTGCTCTCGGATGTCCGCACGTCGCTCTTCGCCGCTGCCGTCGTCAGCGTGGGCGTCGGGATCGCGGTCGCCGTGTCGGGTGATCCGGTCCTCAGCGGGCTCACCATGGCCGCCGTCGCGCTGATCATCGGGCTCGGCTGCCGCTGGGGTCGCTCCAAGAACCTCATGATCGTGCCCATCACTGTGGGGTTCATCATCTGCCTGCCCCCCTCCCTCGGGGACGGACGAATGCTCGACGGCGTCATCGTGGGCGCGGCGTGCCTCGCTGCCGCACTCTGGGGCACCGCAGCAGGGTGGTTCCTCGGCCGCTCGATTCCCAAGCCAAAGCACTCCACCGAGGCCTGGGCGCGCACCTGGTCCTTCGCCATCGTGCTCGCCATCCTCACCGGCGTCGCCGCGGGGATCTCGGTGGGAATCGACTGGGGCCATGCCGGTGCGTGGTTCATCATGACGGTGGTCCTCGTCTTCCAGCCCTATCTGCAGGACGCCTACCAGCGCACCTGGCAGCGTGGGGCGGGCACCGTCGTCGGCGTACTCCTGGGCTTCCTGATCCACCTCGTCGTGCCCTGGCCCACCGCGGAGCTGATCCTGGGCGGGGCCCTTTTGATCGTGTCGATCCTGGTCATCTCGACGGGCAAGTACCCCTACTGGTTCTTCACCTCGCTCATCACGCCTGCGATCGTCCTCCTGGCCGGGAACTCGGGTAACTTCCTCGAGACAGACGGCTTGCGACTCGTGGCGACCTTCGCGGGCGTCGGCCTCGCCTTCCTGGCGGAAGTGGCCCTCACTCCCTTCTACCGCGCCAAGGCCAAGAAGCTCGGGCACGCGCACTTCTAGAGTGGGCGAATGCTCATTTTGCTCCCGCCCAGTGAGGGCAAGGCAGCACCGTCCCAGGGTTCTCGTCTCGCCATGGCGAAGCTGTCCTTCCCCGAGCTGACGGGCACCCGCAAGGAGATCGCCGACTCGCTCGTGCGCCTGTGCACGGGCCCGGCAGCCAAGGCACGCGCGACGCTGGGGATCTCCGCGCGACAAGACGACGAGTTGGAGCGCAACCGCTGCCTCCTCTCCGCACCCACCGCTCCCGCGGGCGAGGTGTACACCGGGGTCCTCTACGAAGCCCTCGACCTGGCCACGCTCGATGCGCGCGCGCGACGCCGCGCCGCGAGCGATCTGGCCATCGCCTCAGCGCTCTTTGGGCTCGTACGCGTCACCGACCGCATCCCCGCCTACCGGCTCTCTGGCGACACCGCACTCCCCGGAGTGGGTCGACTCGCAGGAGCGTGGCGCGAGCCCGTCACCGAGGCGATCCGTGCGGCAGCCGGGCGAGGGGTCGTGCTCGACCTGCGCTCGTCGGCGTACGTCGCCCTGGGTCCTGTGCCTGCCGAACTCGCCGAGCGCACCG
>CAZICY010000191.1:0-1647 GCA_964537955.1 uncultured Actinomyces sp.
TGAGGCCGTCGCCGCAGGGCTTGTCGCGGGGGAACTCCTCGGCGTCGAGGAGCACGGTGTCGAGGCCTGCGCGGGCGCACCAGGCCGCGGCTGCCGAGCCTGCTGGCCCGGCGCCGACGACAAGGACATCCGCGGTGGTCACGGCCCTATCGTCCCGCGGGACAGCGGCCTCGGCGACCCGAGGGGTCTAGCCGCCGATGGGGTAGTTGCCGGTGAGGAAGAGGCCGCCGCTGAAGATCACTCCGACGACGACGAGAACCCAGGTCACGATGAGGAGGATCTTGGCGGTGTTGGCCGCCGAGTAGGCACCCGCGACATCACCCGCGGCGTAGAGATTTTTGGCCTTGTTGTTCTGGACGATCGCGATGATCCCGGTGATGAGCCCAATGCACGACGTGCAGGCACTCAGGATGGTGCCGATGATGGCGAGGGCGGTGTAGTCCTTCGGGGGGCCTGCGGGGATCGACATGTCAGACACGGGGGCTCCGGAGTTCGGCGGGATAGGACGCCCCGACCCTAGGAGGGAGTCGCCCACTTAGGGGTCCGAATGCGAGAAGTCGCATGTGCCGGCCTCGCCTCAAACCCGGCGCCCGATTACAGTAAATGGATGAAGCGGGCCGTCATCGTCGTCGGGCTCACCGCCCTGTCGCTCACCGCCTGCGGGAGCTCCGCCTCGACCCTGTCACCGGCGGACAACATCGCGATCGACTGCCCGGCGGCGGCCCAGGCCATCGCGGACTACTCCCTGGCCTTCCGCGACATGGCCAACGCCCTTGAGGCCTCCGATGCCGGCACCGCCGGGCCGGCGGCCGCGGAGTTCGGCCTCTCCGCCCGAGCCATCGTCGATCAGCTCCCCGGTCTGCCCCAGGAGGCCCAGGGATTCGTGGCCGTCTCCCAGCGCTTCGCCGACCGCGTCCGCGATGTCATCAGCGGCAACGGCGACCTGCCTCCGCTCGGCTTGGAGGCCGAGACTCAGTTCGGCGATCCCGCCTTCATAGAGAGCGTCGACGTGGTCGAGGGATTCTTCTCCAACAACTGCCCCACGACCATCATCCCGACACCGACACCCACGCCTTCCTGATCCTCAGGCATGCAGCGCAGCTGCGAGCGCGCTGATCTGGCGATCAATCGCGGTGCGGGCAATACGCGAGTCCGGCAAGAGCCCGTCGAAGCCGTGCACACTTCCCCGCACCAGGTCGAGCCCCACGGACACTCCGGCATCCGTGAGGCGTCGGGCATAGTCGAGAGCCTCATCGCGCAGCACGTCGTGCTCCGCGACGGTGAGGTGCGCTGGTGCGACACCGCGCAGATCATCGGCGAGCGCGGGTACGGCGTACTGCAGCTCTGGTGACTCCGGGGCAGCACCTCCGAGGTAGTGCTCCCACATCGCGATCACGGCCTCGTGGGTGAGTGTCGGGGAGTACCCCCGCATGGAGTGCTCCTCATCGGTCGTCGCAACAGCCCGTGAGTCCAGCGCCGGGCAGCTCAGTGACTGCAGCGCCAAGGGCCTGCCGATGTCTCGTGCATGGAGGGCAAGGCCCGCGGCCAGGCAGGCTCCTGCGCTCGAGCCGTGCACGGCGACGCGCTGCGCATCCACTCCGGGGACGCTCGCGAGGCCCGCGAGTGCTGCACGCGCAGCATCACGGG
>CAZICY010000192.1:0-1643 GCA_964537955.1 uncultured Actinomyces sp.
TTGCTGCGCTCTTCCGGGTGGACCCCAAGACCGTAACTCGCTGGGCCCAGGACGGACGCCTCACCTGCATTCGTACTCTCGGTGGACATCGGCGCTTCCGTGCCTCAGAAGTCCATGCCCTTCTTTCGGGGACTGCACCGACGAGCGACGACTAGCGGAAGGACCAAGCGAGGGCGACGGCACCGGCCACGCTCAGGACGAGAATGAGCTGGAGCACTCCCACCGCCTGACGCACTGAGAGACCACGATCCATGAGCACGTGTGAGAGGTGGTCTCGTCCGGGCGTGAAGGGGTGCCGACGCTCTAGGAGACGCCGCACCGTCACAAACGTCGTGTCGAGGATCGGCACAAAGACGAGCAGCACGGGGATCAGCGCGCTCCACGGCAGCGCGATCCCCACAGGTCGCAGGCGGAGGGTGACGATCGCGAGCAGGAAGCCCAGGAAGTAGGCGCCTGCGTCACCCAGGTAGACCGTCGCTGGGTGCCAGTTGTGCCAGAGGAAGCCTGCGGCGGTCCCAGCCAGTGCGAAGGCGAGAGCGCCGACGAAGTACTGGCCGTAGATCACGGCGACGATTCCGGTCCCCAGAGATGCTACGAGGGCGGTTGAGGCGGCGAGCCCGTCTGAGTTGTCGAGCAGGTTCATCGCATTGGTGAGGCCGACGATCCAGAGCACGGTGACCAGAGCATCCAGCCAGTCCAGGCCGAAGAAGCCGACCTGCGTGCCCGTGAACCACACGAGCAGCGCTAGGAGAGTCTGCGCGATCAGGCGGATCCACGGGTTGAGCGTCCGGATGTCATCGATGAAGCCCAGACCCGCAACGATGAGCGCGGGGAGCAGGACCGACGCGAGCAGCTGGAAGGCCGTGATCTCACCGCTGAGGCCGACCGCGGTGAGGAAGACGAGCGTGAAGGCGATCGCCACAGCGATGCCGCCGAGCTTGGGGATGGGTCGGTCCTGAGTCTTGCGCCCGCCGTCGGGACCATCTGTCAGACCGGACCAGTGCGCGAGCCAGATGGAGCCTTGGACAAGGACGGCGGAGAGGATGCCCGAGCCGACGAAGGCGACGACGTAGAGCCAGGGACTCACCGGTTAAGCCCTGCACTCATCGTGAGGAGATGTCAGCCGCGACGTCGGCGATGATCTGGTTGAGGTCGCGCTGCGGAACCCATCCCAGCAGGTCGCGCACTCGAGCCGTGTTGGGCACGCGTCGCGGCATGTCCTCGAAGCCCTCTTCGTAGGCCTCGTCATAGGTCACCTTGACGATGGGGCTCGATGAGCCGAGCTGATCGATGACGCGCACCGCGAGGTCGGCGATCGAGATCTCCTCCTGCGAGCCGACATTGAAGACCTGGCCCTCGGCCTCACGCGAGTCCATGAGGCCGAGGAGCGCCTGCACGACGTCGGCCACGTGGCAGAAGCAGCGGCGCTGGGTGCCGTCGCCGTAGACCGTGATGGCTTGCCCCTTCAGTGCCTGCTCGACGAATCGGGGGATGACCATGCCGTAGAAGCCCACCTGGCGCGGTCCTACGGTGTTGAAGAGCCGCACGATGACGGCGGGAAGGCCCTTCTCCTTCCAGTAGGAGTAGGCCAGCACCTCCTCAATCGCCTTCGCCTCGCTGTAGGACCAGCGCGTCTTGAGCGG
>CAZICY010000193.1:0-1637 GCA_964537955.1 uncultured Actinomyces sp.
CGTGGTCAACAACCACCCCAACGGGCCGTGGTACGGCCTGGGCCAGGTGAACGGCAGCTTCATCGCCAGTCGCGGCTACTCCATCAAGGAGTACATGGCGTCGCCGCTAGCCCAGATCAAGGTGGGCGCCGCCTATATCAAGCAGCGCTACGGCAGTCCGACCAAGGCCTGGGCCGCCTGGATGACGCGCTACAACCAAAATGGTGCAGGTTGGTACTAGCCGCCGCGTCAGCCTGAGTCGGCCGGCGGCCCCACCTGGATGGTGAGGGCCACGGGTCGCAGTGTGTCCTCGAAGAAGTCATTGCCCTTGTCGTCGACGACGACGAACGCCGGGAAGTCGACCACGTCGATCAGCCACACGGCCTCCATGCCCAGCTCGGGGAAGTCGATGACCTCCACGGAGCGGATGTTGTCCTGGGCGAGGATCGCCGCGGGTCCGCCGATAGAGCCGAGGTAGAACCCGCCGTTGTCCTGGCAGGCCCGGGTCACCGCGGGGCTGCGGTTGCCCTTGGCCAGCATGACGAAGGATCCGCCCGCCTTCTGGAACTGATCGACGTAGGCGTCCATGCGCCCGGCCGTCGTCGGGCCGAAGGATCCCGAAGGCATGCCCTCGGGTGTCTTGGCGGGTCCGGCGTAGTAGACGGCATGGTCGCGCAGGTACTGCGGCATCGGCTCGCCCCGGTCGAGCATCTCCTTGATGCGCGCATGCGCGATGTCTCGCGCGACGACGAGCGGACCGGTGAGAGCCACGCGCGTCTTGACGGGCAGGCCCGACAACTGACGGCGGATGTCGTCCATCGGCTGGCGGAGGTCGATGCGCACGACATCGGCGTCGTCGTCGTGCTCCACGTCGGGGAGGTACTGCGCCGGGTCGCGCTCGAGCTGCTCGAGGAAGGCGCCCTCGGGCGTGATCCGCGCGAGGGCCTGGCGATCCGCCGAGCATGAGACGGCGATCGCCACCGGCAGCGAGGCGCCATGACGCGGGAGGCGGATCACGCGCACGTCGTGGCAGAAGTACTTGCCGCCGAACTGCGCCCCGATGCCGAAGCCGCGGGTGAGTTCGAGGACCTCCGCCTCCATCTCCAGGTCACGGAAGCCGTGAGCGTCCATACTCCCGTGCACGGGGAGGGTGTCGAGGTAGCGGGCGCTCGCGAGCTTGGCGACCTTCAGGGCGTACTCGGCACTGGTGCCGCCGACCACGATCGCCAGGTGGTACGGCGGGCACGCGGCGGTGCCCAGCGAGCGCAGGGCAGTGTCGAGGAACTCGCGGAAGCGCTTGGGGTTGAGCAGCGCCTTGGTCTCCTGGAAGAGGAAGCTCTTGTTGGCGGAGCCGCCCCCCTTGGCCATGTAGAGCAGCTCGTAGGAGAGCTCGTGGCCCGGCTTGGTGTCGGCGTAGATCTCGATCTGCGCGGGCAGGTTGGTGCCGGTGTTGCGCTCGTCCCACATGGTGAGGGGCGCCATCTGCGAGTAGCGCAGGTTGAGCATGGCGAAGGCGTCGAAGACGCCTCGGCTGATCGCCTCCTCATCGGGACCCTGGGTGAGGACCTGCTGTCCGCGCTTGCCGATGACGATCGCCGTGCCTGTGTCCTGGCACATCGGCAGCACGCCGCCTGCTGAGACATTGGCGTTCTTGAGCA
>CAZICY010000194.1:0-1625 GCA_964537955.1 uncultured Actinomyces sp.
ATCGAAGGGTCGCCGGCTCGTCCTCGAGGCGATGGGCTCCCCCTCAGTCTGAGGTGGAACCAGCACACCGCCGCCCCTAGCGGCCCAACGATGCCTGAGAGTGAGGCTTCAGTCCGTGGTTTTGAAGGTGCATGTGACTGAGAAGATGTCATCTTCTCCCACAGCAACTTCGCACTGTCCTGACGCGCCGTTGTAGGCGCCGGTCCCCCCAACAATCGCGTAGGAGACCTTTGGCTCTACGTTTTGTAGCTCTCCCGTCTGGAAAAGCTCGTCACCCATGATGACGATTGAGTCTGAGCGCTCCTCACCGAAAGCGAACTCCGCCTGCACGAACCGTGCCTCAATGTCGTCAGAAACCTGATTGATGAAGGCGGTGGCAGCGAAACCACCGATCACGGCACCGGACGCATCCACGAGATCACCGCTTCGAGCGATGTAGTCACCCACCGACGACCCCGAACTCCCAAGGTCCACAGTGTTGGTTTGCTGGATCTTGGACTGGAACGAAAGCGTGATGGAGTCCGATCCGGTATTGCACGCGGATAAGGTAGCCGCACCCAACAAGCCCAACGCCATATAAGCCATGATTCGCCGTCTCATGGCGCCATCCTAATTGAGACACGCTCGAGCTGTCGCTGAGTTTCCCTTCCACTCCTCCACCGCCTTACTGCTCGGTGGTGGCAGCGCTTGGGCCTAGTTGTCGGGGGGCGGCACCGGCGCGACGGCCGGCGGCACATCGCAGGTGCGACCCGCGGGACGGTCGGCGAACCGATCGGCGATCCACGTGATGGCCTGCGGACCCGCGGTGATGGCCGCCTTCATGTGGTCGACCCCGCCCATCCAGAGCATGGACAGGCTCGAGCCTGCGGCGCACCACTCCTCCTGCAAGAGGGCATTGGGCCACGGGAGCACCACCTCGTCGGCCGTGCCCTGTGCGATGAAGACGGGCATGGCGGAAGGCATGGGCGGCGGAGTCTGCGACGAGATGAGCTGGGCCCAGCCGGGGGTGTCGCTGGGGTTGACCGAGAAGAAGTCCTGACCGAGGTCGCTGCGCAGATACCCCTCGAGAGCGGCGGGCTCGATGCATTCCTCGGCGAGACGGTCGGCGTTGTCGAGGCCGGCTTGCGTGAGCACGCCGTCGATGGGCAGCGACGGGTCGACGTACTGCCACCCCACCAGGGCCTCGGGTCCGATAGCCCAGCCAGCTGCGGTATCCCACTGCACGCTGACGATCTCGGGCAGCATCGCAGCGGGTGCGGCAGCGGCGACGCCGACGAGTTCGAGCGAGGGATCGATGTCGTCGGCCAGGTGACCTGTCCACAGCGCGGAGTGGCCGCCCTGCGAGTGGCCGTAGACCGCGTAGCGATCACCTGCCTGCGCGAGATCCCAGGAGCGCAGGGCCTGCACGGAGTGGACGACGTCGTTGGCCTCGGCCTGACCCACGAGGTAGAGCTCCGGGCCGGGAGTGCCCAGGCCGACGTAGTCGGTGGCGACGACCACCCAGCCGAGAGCGAGCGCTTGCTCGAGCCAGACATCCATGTCGGCGAGCCCGCGCGGGGTGCGCGAGGGGGCGCACGCATCGCCCATGCCGACGGTGCCGTGCGCCCACGCGAGCACCGGGCGAC
>CAZICY010000195.1:0-1547 GCA_964537955.1 uncultured Actinomyces sp.
GGGTCGAGATGTCGTCCGAAAAGGAGCCAGCCCTCGCCGACGTGAGGTCCTCGCTGGGGGAGCCCGCCGCCAGCTGAGGGAGCCTCTGCCCCTATGCCACCCCATGCCCTAGGCTCCGCAACGCTTGATGCACGCATGCACGACATTCGTGGATGCATGTGGCCTTCCATGTGCACCGGCCGGCCTGGATCGCAGAACGCCGTAGAGGCGCCGCCTCTGACGAGAACGCTAGAGCCTCAATCCCGAGGTGGTGGGGCACATGACCGTGATCGTCTTCGTCGCCTACGGCGTCGGAGCACTACTCGGCTATGCAGTTGCCCGCGGCGGTCGACTTGTCCCCGTTTGGCGAGTCTTCATCCGCGCCAACCTGCTGCTCACCAGCATCGTCCTCTCCGTCCTCGCCGGATGGCGCGTCTCCGGCTTCGCCGACCTGCTGTGGCCCGTCGTGGTCACGGCGGTGATGTTCGTCCTCGTCGGCGTCGCCTACCTACTGACGCCGTCGTCTCCCGAGCGTCCCGGACGCGCTGTGCTGCGCGGGTGGTCGGCAATTCCCAATCCGGGCTTCTGGCTCATCCCGGTCGCCACGGCGATCGCAGGCGCACCGGGAGCGGTCATCGCGGTCCTCATCGATCGAGTCGCGCTGGCTTCCTTCGCCATCTGGGTCTGGGTGCTTCGCAAGCATGCCCCCATCAAGCAACAGGTCCGCACATCCTGGATTGATCAGTCACCCCTCATCGCACTCGTCGTGGGGTTGCTTCTCGGTGTCATCTCCGACGCCCCGGAGTGGACCGCGTCGGTCCTGCAGTGGCTAGCACCCGTCGTCGCTGCCATCGGTGCCGCAGTCTTCGTCGGCTCAGTGCTTCATCCCAGCCAGCGCATTGAGTGGCGCCCCGGCGTGCGCGTGTGGGCGCTTCTCAGCCTGGCCCGCATCGCCATGATGGTGCCCTTGGCATTCCTGGCACCGACCGAGCCCATCGCGGTCGCACTCGTGCTCGGCGCCTTCAGCATCCCGGCCTTCTTCCCCTCGAGCCTGTCGGTGCTGTACGGCTACACCGACTCGGTTGTCGCCGCTTCTGTTCGCCTGGGGTGGATCTTCGCGCCCATCGGCCTGGTGGCCGCGGGCTTCATCATCACCCGTTAGGACCACGTCGTCGATCAATGTGACGAGGGGCTCTCTCCCATAGGAGAAGGCCTTACGCTCACTCCAGGCAGAATGCAGCTGGGACATGAAGCCAGAGGGAGTAGTCGTGACCGAGAAGCCGAAGAACGATCTTGAGGACCTGGGCGAGCACACCCTGCACGGGGCCGAGGACGTGGCCGATGTCATCGGCCACGGGGTCGGGGGCACGGTGAAGGGCCTGGCGGACGGCGTGGAGGCGGCCTCCGCCGAGACGAAGGTGCGCGAGGCCGACGAGTAGGTCGTGGAGCGCACCCCGGGTCTGGTCATCCATGCCACACTCAGCCTGTGCGCGTAACGCGACTGTCCACCACGCCCGTCAAGGGGCTGGCCCTGCACCATCCCGAGTCCATCCGTGTCGACGAGACGG
>CAZICY010000196.1:0-1522 GCA_964537955.1 uncultured Actinomyces sp.
GGGTCTATGCCCAGGGCAGCATCATGGAGCTCATCCAGCCCGGCACCTTCATGCTTCTCATCGCCGCGCTCTTTGCTGCCAGCATGCGCCGACGCGCTCGCGAGTACGCCGTCGCCCGTCAGGCGGTCATTGCCGAGCGCGCCCTGGCCGAGGCCGATGTGATCGACCGCGTGCGTCGCGAGCAGAGGTTCGCCCCGCTCGTGCACTCCGCGGGCACGTTGCTTGCGACTCTAAGCGCGGAGGACGTCGATCTGGACGCGCCGGAGACTCGGGCTGCGTGCCTGCGGGAGGAGCGCGTGGCGCGATCCATCGTGCGCGTCGATCGTGATGCCGGGGAGTGGGAAGCACTCCTCAGCGATGTCGTTGTGTGGGCACGTGCACACGGTCGCTTTGTCGACGCGGAGATCGTGGGCGATCCGATCCGCCTGCACGATGCCACCTACTTGCCGGACGACCTGCTGCTTACCCGCACCCGCGTGGAGCAGACTCTGCTGGCGGAGGTTCCTGAGGGTGCGACCGTGCGCCTCACCTGCGGATGGGAGGACGGTGACGTCGTCTTGCGCCTCCTGGCACGCGCTGGCGACGAGGAGTCCCTGTGGGAGTGGGTGATGGGGGATGACTGAGCTTTCACCGCCGGATGCCGACGCGGGCATCCGCATCGCGATCCTCGATGACCACCCCCTCGTGCGCGAAGGCCTGGCCTCCCTCCTGCGCGACGCCGAGCCGGGACGCCTTGTCGTCGCATACGCCGGCGACGACGTTTCCCGGGCTCTGGCCTGCAGCCCGGATGTCGTGCTGCTCGACATCGTGATGGACGATGCGGCGCCGCTGCCGGTGAGGGTCGCGGCCTGCCGTGCCGAGGGAGCCCAGGTGCTCCTGCTGAGTGCGACCGCCGGATCCTCGATCATCCTCGCCGGCCTCCGCGCGGGGGCGCTCGGCTTCCTGCCCAAGACGGCGTCGGTCGAGGAGATCCGCGAGGCTGTCGTCGAGGTCGCCTCGGGGGCGGTCTACCTGACGTCGGATCTCGCGGCCGTGCTCACGGCGGACCCGCAGCGGCCTGCACTGAGCGCGCAGGAGCTCAAGGCCCTGCGGCTCTATGCCGCGGGCAGCAAGATCGCGACGATCGCCCGGCGCATGGAGGTCTCGCCCCACACGGTCAAGGAGTACCTGGATCGGGTGCGGACGAAGTACGCCGCCGTCGGACAGCGGGCGCGGACGCGCACGGAGCTGTACGCCGCCGCGGAACGCGATGGGTTCCTCGAAGAGCCAACTCCGGGCTAGTCCGTGTCCCCCCGCGGGGGGACACCCTGATCGTTGCCATGCCTGCACAGACTTCGGTGAAATGTTCTTCCTCGGGCCAATGATGTGCTTGGCAGCTTCGGGGGGGCTGCCAAGCCACCCGCGCCCACACCGCGGATGACAGCCTGCTTCCGCTTCAGGCCTCAGGACTCGTCGGGCCCGCCCTCGTCAGCGATGATCGTGACGAGGCGCACCTCGCGGAGCAGACTGTCGCCGATCTCGC
>CAZICY010000197.1:0-1519 GCA_964537955.1 uncultured Actinomyces sp.
GGGCGAGGTCGGCGCACTCGCGCACCCGCGCCATGTCGATCTGTTCGTCGAACCCGGAGATGTTCTCGGCGAGCGTGCCCTGCAGGAGACTGTCGTCCTGCGCCACGAGGGCGATCTGGCTGCGGAGGCTCTGCGCGTTCCAGCGGGATAAGGGCTGACCGTCGATGTAGACGTTGCCGTAACTCGGCTTGTAGAGCCCCGCAACGATCTTGATGAGCGTGGACTTGCCGCATCCCGAAGTGCCCGAGAGCGCCACGAACTCCCCCGGGGCGATCCGCAGGGTGACCCCGCGCAGCACCTCCGGCTCGGAGGGCGCGTAACGGTAGGTGAGGTTGTGGAGGACGATCTCGCCCTGCACCTCGGCCTCATGGCCGCCGACGAGGGCGATCTCGTCCTTGGGGGCAAGCGCGATGTCGGCGAGGCGCTCGAGGTGCACATCGAGCAGCCGCCAGGCGATGAAGTTCTCGACGAGGTTCGCGCAGCGCCCCGTGAACTGCCGCTGGTAGGCGATGAACGCGGTGAGCATGCCGACCGTGAGATCCGCGCTCATGACGGCCTTGGCCCCCAGGAACACGATCAGGATGTCGGTCAGGCCGTTGATGGCCTGGTTGAGCGCCCCGAAGCCGATGTTGACGTTGCCCGCACGGATGCCGGAGTTGAGGGTCGCGGCGATGGCGTTGCGCTGCAGGCCCTCGCGGGCGGCCTCGGCCCCGCCCGCTTTGATGGTCTGCACCGCGCGGAGCGACTCCAGGAACCGGGTCGACTCCTTGGCCTCGTTGACGATGAAGTCCCCGGCCACCCGGCGCGAGAGCTCGATCATACCGAGGCGGATGGCGGCATAGAGCACCACCGCCGTGACCGCGACCCAGCCCAAGGTCTGCGAGTAGTAGAACATCAGCGCGACGATGAAGATGGACAGCACCCCGTCCATGAACACCGACACCGCGCCGTTGGCGATGAACTGCTGGATGCTGGCGATGGAGTGGAAGCGGCTCTGCACATCGCCCACCTGCCGCTTGTGGAACCAGTCGAGCGGCAGGCGCAGGAGGTGATGGAAGACCTTGGCCTCCATGTCGAAGGACAGCGCCGAGGACACGAACTGCAGCGTGAGCCCGCGGAGCGCCGTCGCGGCGACGCTGAAGAGCGTCACCATGGCGAACCCTGCGGCGATCGCGGTCAAGAACCCGGCGTCGCCCTTCAGGATCGCCTCGTCGATCACGAACTGCATGTAGAACGGGGCAGCCAAGACACAGAGCTCGATGACGAGCGAGAGCACCGTCGCCTGGATGAGCCCGCGGGCGGTCTCGGGGGAGATCTTGGCGAGGGTCGAGAGCTTGAGGAGGTTCTTCTCGCGCTTCTTCTGGAAGCCGGTCGCGGGGGACACCTCGAGCGCGACGCCGGTGAAATGGCGGGACACCTCCTCAGTCTTCACGAACCGGGCGCCGAGCGCGGGGTCGTGGATCTCGATGCCGCCTCTGGCGATACGCTTGAGCACCACGAAGTGCGCCATGCCCCAGTG